>JAHDDN010000146.1 GCA_020629335.1 Chitinophagales bacterium
ATCTCATCACTGACCGTTATTTTCTCTCCTTCATAAAAGGCCATGAGTCGCCCTCTGATGTCTTTATAAACCGCTATACCACCAAAATAAGCAATATCCTCAGGCGTATAAGATTCCATCGGCGTCAGTTTGCCTTTATACCAAACATTAAAATAGCCTGTATCATCTATAAAAAACAAGGTATTATCTACTACTCTATAACTATGAGGTGCCGTAGGCAGCAAGCTTTCCACTTCCCCATCATGATACAACTTAAACTCCCCATATTCATCCACATAAGCCATAATATCCCAGCCTGTTTGATAGCTTAATGGCAAATATTCTTCAATGTCAATGATCTCTTCCCCATTAAATAACTTAAATTCTTTATAATCATTCGTAAAAGCAACGATACTAACGCCAGTTTGCCAATCGGCTATATCACTTCCTTCATCAGAGATCAATCTAACTTCCCCTTTAGTAAAATGCTTGAATTCTAAATACTCACTGATATAAGCAATCGCACTGGTATTGACCTTCATATTAGATTTCTGAGTCGGGCTGGTTTCAAGATCAGTCGTTTTACCATCAAAAAAGACCTTCATGCGTTGATCATAATCATTATAAGCAATCAGACTGTCGGTAAACACAAAGGTATGATTTTCCATATCACCAAAATTACAGACGATTTTTCTACGTCCTTCATAGATCGCACTCAATGCTTTATATTGGTAGGAAACTAAAAAATAACGGGTAGGAAAATAATTTTGGGTAGGCAATTTATCAATAATATCCACCTTACCATTACGAAACATCTTGAGTCGTTCGTGTGGGTCAGTATAGATCACATAATCGCCTCCAATTTTCAAAAACTCTACAGGCAGGTGTTCAATGCGGTCTTTTTTGCCCTTATCAAATACATACAAAAAGCCCAAATTATCCACATAAGCGGTTATATCTTGGGCTTGACTATTAAGGCAATAAAAGAATATAAAAAAGCAAAGAAGCAAACGATATTTCATGAAATTAGTGTTTGGTGAAACTCATTCATTTAAGACTGTATACTACTACTTAACGTTTAAGATCCCAAAATAAACATATTTATGCATTTTTTTCTTATTTGGGCGCATCCCGATCCTTATTTTTCATCGGCCTGTAGGGGCGGTACCTGTGTGTCCGCCCTCCGATGAAAAATAAGGATCGGGTCGGGCTATCCGCTCTTATGGAGCTATTCGGCTCCTACTACGCTAAGGTCTGCTTGTCTGCTAAAGCCAGCCTGCGCATACCTAAGCTACGTAAGTCGCCTCTTAACGCCCCATACCGCTGCTATCCCTTGCGCATTTTTTTCTTGGTATTGGGTAAGACCCCAATAATTTTAAGACATTAATAGAACAAGCTTGCAATAAATGAACTTATTATTGATTTGAAAAAGAATTAATTTGATTTTAAATTAGATGTATTAACTAGTGTTTGTTAGGCAAAAAAGTTTTTAAGACTGTGCTTTGTTCCTTGATTTTTTGAATTATATATGTTAACTTGAAGACAAAGTTGACCAATTAGCCTTTTTTTATTACAAATATCATGAATTCATTTAAAGTTTTATGATGAAGCTGAAAATAAGTTGATTTTTTGTAGTTCAAGGCATTTTTGAGGTGCATAGCAGTGTTATGGGCCGAAAAAATAACGCAGAAATACAGATAATCAACCATTTTCTAAGCCATCAGAAAAACTTTAAACGAGTTCATTAGTGGTTCAGTTTATAAGTTTCTGACTTTAAGTTGTAGTATTTTTGCGATTATACAAGGCATTTTTGAGGCCCATAGCAGGGCTACGGAACGAAAAAATAACGAAGTAGAATCGTAAAAAGACAAAACTTGGGCTGTCAAGGACTTATAAATTTAACCATTAGTTAAAACCGTACTTATGAAAAAGAATCCTAACGAAATTACATTGCTTTATAATTCTGGCTCTAGTGTAGATCGTAAAACGTATGCATTAGCGAAGTCTCTAACGAACCATGTTAGCGGATTAGAATATCACAAAACGAAGGTTTCCAATACGCAATGGCGTGGTGTATTGGATATGTTGCAGCTGCGACCTAAAGATCTAATGAATAAGGCTCATCCTTATTATCAGGAGCACATTAGAGGTCGTTCATTTGATGAGGAGGGCTGGTTAAATGTATTATCCAGAAATCCAGATTTAATTAAAGCACCAATTGCTATTCGAGGAAGAAAAGCACTTTTGTGTAGCAACCCAACCGACGTGCTACAGTTGACGTAAGGAATATTATAGTATTCCTATGCTCCTTAAGAGATACCCACTAATATATACCGCCGTTCATTGTGTGTTATTATCGAGAAATGTTATTTTTGTCTCGATAATAATTCATTGTGAACGGTTTTTTTAATTCTGAACTCATTTAAGGTTTTATGATGTAGCTGAAAGCTTTAAGATAGCAGACTTTAAACGAGTTTTATTAAGTATTGATATGGCTTCAATAAAATTCATGCCTTTATTTCCACTTCAGTTGGTAGCTTATCCACAGGAGACAGTCAATCTTCATATCTTTGAGGATCGATACAAGCAGTTGATTCGAGATGTTGAAGAGAAAGACTTGACCTTTGGAATCCCCTTATATAATAATGATAAGATAGCCGAATATGGTACGGAGATGAATTTAACTCAAATTTTTAAAGTTTATGAAAGTGGAGAGATGGATATACAGGCTCAAGGAGTTGGTATTTTTAGAATTAAGGAATTTTTTAATCCTATGCCAGATAAGTTATATGCTGGTGGAAAGGTAGAGATGGTTGATTTTAGTTTAGGAGAAGATAATATTTTGCCTGAGGAAATATTGAGTTTGACAGAAAATCTTTATGGTGTTTTGGGAATTGCAAAACCTATAGATATGTCGAATAGTTTTGAGTTAGGCCATCATATTGGTTTTAGTGTGGAGCAAGAATATGAATTGCTTAAAATTGCAGAAGAGTCTGATAGACAGCAAATTATATTAAGCCATTTGAAAAGAATTATACCATTAATAAAGGAAATGGAAAAATTGAAAGGGAAGATACGTATGAACGGACATTTTAAGTATTTTGATCCTTTGAAATTGCAATAAAAATTTCAAAATCATATTACATCTACTAATTAGCCCATTCAGTAGAACCAACACCTTGATTAGCATAGTAACTGACGATATCATCGTACATCATATCCCAAACTCTTTTTTGTAGAGCAGGAATGTCTGCCTCTGTCATGCCTTTAGTTTCAATAGCTTTATGCCAAATAGCTTTGATTTTACCTGGCCTCACTAACCAACTTCTTCCACCCATTAAGTCTCTTGCATTAGGGCAACTTACTACTACCAATGGTTTTTGAGTAGCAATAGCGAGTCTAAATGCTCCGCTTTTAAATTGCCCTAAAAGTTCATCTTTTTTGGTGCGAGTACCTTCTGGATAAATGGCTATAGAAGCTCCATTATCTAATGCCGCCATCATATGTTCCATGCTTTTTTGACGAGCTTCTTTATTACCTCTATTAACAGGTACATGCGTATGCTTGATCACATAACCAAATATTGGGTAAGAAAGGATCTCAGATTTGGCTAAGAATTTTAGATAGTTATTGCGTACTAAAATATAAGTTAAATAAGGGTCTAAAAAAGAGGCATGATTACTCACATAAATCTGCGCTTGACTAAAATCTACTAAACTTCGATTCTCTTCCTCGACTCTTGCTCCGATACAAAAGAAGGTGCCAAAACTCACCCATTGAGGGAGTCGATGACAATAATAAATAATTTTGGGATGGCCACTAAGAATACCTAAAACGAAGAAGAAAAATAAAAATACAGTGATCACCCCTGAAGCAAAATAGCTCCAAACCGTCCATATGAGTACAAACAAATATTGCAAAGTCGCCTTCATATAAGTAAGTGGGTGAAGTAATCTTAGGGTGCGATAATCAAATACAAATTAGGATATTTTATGGACATTTGCAAAAATAATACTACGGCTTTTCCCCTTTAAACACAATCAAAGCCATTTGAGATGCGGCTTGGTTAATCGCAATACGATAAGTTTGATCGACTTCCGTTTCGCTCCAATCAGCTAATTCAAACCATTCCTTAGATTGGCCATATTGAAATCCCATCAATTTTCCCTCCTGACAACAAACGATTAAGCCATTTTTGGTCCAAGCATAATCTTCAGTACCCTTTGGCATTTGAACAATTGTTTGCGTGTCATAAGTTTCCAAATCTACTCTTTTCAAAAGCTGATAATCTTCTCTTACTTTATGCACAAAAGAAATAGCTTTTTCATTGGGCATATTTTGAATACAACGTCCAGTATCTCCACTTATTAAATGCATAATCGTATCCTGCTTAGAACCTAATTGTAAAGTATGTGGAGTACCTAATATAAACATCGCTAACTCATTGTCATTCATCCAAGTATAATAACCTACTGGAGCAGCTTTCTCAAGCAATAATATCGGTTCTCCACTACCATCTAAAGGAAATTGCCACATTCGTTGTGTGCCATCTTCCTCCACTCTAACCACTGTGAAATGCTTCCCATCAGCCGTCATAATAGGGGAGTACTCGCTTGTTTTAGGAGTATTGGTCAAATTGCGAACTTCATTGCTTGTTAAGTCATGATACATGATCTCAGCATTTCCTTCTCCAATCACTGAAACATACAAAAGCGCATTTTTCCCTTCCACAAAAGAGGCTTGATTGTCATATCCTTCTCGATTACTTACATTCTTTAATGCCTTTTGCGTCAATTCTTGCTTATTTGAATCATACACAAAATCCATCAAATAGACCTCTGTTTCAGGTACTTGTGCATCCAAGTTTAAAGCAAAAAAAGCCATTAATATCAAAGTAAAGTACCGCATGATTATATTTATTCGTGAATCGGAAATAAAAATATAGGGACGATCCTTGTGGTCGCCCTATTTCAGAAATGATCATAAGAGATTATAGCACATTCCTACCGCAACCTCTAAAAACGTTTTAACGTTAATAACATTCCAACGTTAAAAAATTCTCCTCCTAATTTTCCACTGACTCACTCCATTAGCCCCATTAGAAGAAAGTGATTGTTTGCCTTTGCTTTCTTCTACAAACCAAGCAGCAAATTGAGCTGCAATTTCTGCCTGATCTTTTTCTGCCTCCACTAAGACATTGGGATCGAAATGAATTTTTACAAAATGCGTATCAAAATCTCCACTCACGAAAGCAGGATGATTCATCACATAATCACCAAAGGCCAGGGTGGTCTTTACTCCGCTAATTCTAAACTCACTGATGGCCCGTTTCATTCGATCTATAGACTCTGTACGATCCTTACCATGTGTGATTAATTTAGACAGCATTGGGTCATAATAAATCGGAATATCCATGCCTTCTACATAGCCACTATCCACCCTAACGCCAGGTCCTTGTGGCATATCATATACGGCCAAATTCCCAATATCAGGTAAGAAATTATTGGTAGGATCTTCCGCATAGACTCTTAGTTCCATGGCATGGCCATTAATACTTAAATCATCTTGTGTAAAAGAGAGTTTTTCGCCTCTGGCTACTTTGATTTGCTCTTTTACCAGATCAATACCAGTAATCATTTCTGTTACAGGGTGCTCTACCTGTAATCGGGTATTCATCTCTAAGAAATAGTAATTATGATTCTCATCCAATAAAAACTCAACAGTACCAGCTCCAAAATATTCACAAGAGCGGGCCACATCAATGGCGCTTTGTCCCATTTTATGCCTGAGTTCCTCGCTTAATACTGAAGAAGGAGCTTCTTCTACTACCTTTTGGTGTCTACGTTGAATAGAGCATTCCCTTTCAAACAAATGCACTATATTCCCATGCTGATCTCCTAAAATTTGTATTTCAATATGTCTTGGAGAGCTGATGTATTTCTCTATGAATACTGCTCCATCACCAAAAGATGATTCCGCCTCACTAATGGCCATTTTTAGTTGGGTTTCAAATTCCTCTTCATTCTCCACGATTCTCATACCCTTACCTCCACCACCAGCAGAAGCCTTTACCAAAATTGGGAATCCGATCTCTTTGGCTATTTGTTTCCCTTCTGCTATATCTTCCAAAGCCTTATCCGTGCCTGGTACCATCGGAATATTATAATTAGCTACAGCAGCCTTAGCTGCCAATTTACTACCCATAATATTGATAGAGTGGGGGGAAGGGCCAATAAAAGTAATGCCCGCATCCGTCACCTTCTTTGCAAATTCTGCATTTTCGGATAAAAAGCCAAAACCAGGGTGAATCCCATCAGCCCCTCTTTCTAAAGCAATTTCTATAATTTTATCCCCTAAAAGATAGGATTGATTAGATGGGGGAGGACCAATACAAACGGCCTCATCGGCTAATCTAACTGGCGGCCCATCTCTATCTGCCTCTGAGTAAACTGCTATCGTTTGGATGCCCATTTCTTTAGCAGATCGAATGACTCTTACCGCTATTTCGCCCCTATTGGCGACCAATATTTTCTTCATACTAGCTTTTCGATTGTTTTAAGCTCGAAAAATAACTAAAATATTCTAAATTGTGGCGAGGATGGAATACATTAATGTTAAAAACGTTACAGATATATGGCTGTATGGACAGAGACTTGGCATTTACTGCTAAAAGATATTAAATTAGAATGGCGGCAACGCTATGCTTTTAATGGTTTAATATTATACGTCGTATCTACTTGCATAGTAGTTTATATGGCCTTTATGCAAATAGATGATATCGCTTGGGTGACGATATTTTGGATCATTTTATTATTTGCCTCTATTAATGCAGTTGCTAAAAGCTTTTTACAGGAATCACAAGGCAGAATGCTTTTTTATTACAGTTTAGCTAGTCCAGTAGCAGTCATTCTATCCAAGATTATATATAACTGTATTTTGTTAGCGACAATCTCTTTAATTGCCTTATTTTTTTATTCTATCCTATTGGGCAATCCAGTGGAAGAGCAAGGGCGTTTTTTATTGGCAATAATGATGGGGGTATTGGGTTTTTCCCTTACATTTACACTGATTTCGGCTATTGCTTCTAAAGCAGGAAATAATGCTACTTTGATGCCGATTTTGAGTTTTCCCATTATCATTCCCATGTTAGGCCTATTAATCAAAATTTCGAAAGAAGCGATGTTAGGAGTAGATAGCTTAAACTGGATGAATGATTTATTAACCTTATTAGCCATTAATGTAATTGCTTTGGTGGCTTCCTTGATACTATTCCCGTATTTGTGGCGTGATTAAAAACCTTAGGAACGTTTAAAAAATAAGATTGGGATTTGCAGCTAAATATTTTGTATCAAGACAAGGCGAAAAATGCAGGCGATGCAGCGCATCGGCAAGGCTTTTCAACGAAGTATTGGTACAAAAGATTAGTTGCTAAATGTGGAAATTATTTTTTAAACGTTCCTTAAACCACTTCTAATTATACAAATGAATCAAAATAACTACCAACTAAATAGTTTTACTCGTGGCCTTCTTTGGGCTAATTGGTGGAAGTATCTGTGTATCCTACTGATGTTTTATACCGTAATAGGCGGCTTATTATTTCCAGTTCCAAGACTAGATATTTTAAATGAAACGATTAGGAATATTCATTTCCATGTTCCTATGTGGTTTGCCATGATGATTATACTAAGTTTTGCTTTTGGATACAGTATTGCTTACCTAAAAACCAATAATAAATACTATGACATTATTGCCTCTCAAGCGGTGAATATCAGTGTTGTATACGGTTTTTTAGGTTTAGCCACAGGCTCTCTTTGGGCAAAATTTACTTGGAATGACTGGTGGAATAATGATCCAAGACAAAGCACTGCTGCGGTAGCTGTATTGATTTACTTAGCCTATGTCGTATTGCGCTCTTCTATAGAAGATGAGGATAAAAGAGCCAAAGTGGCCGCCGTCTACAAGATATTTGCCTTTTTTGCATTTATCCCACTAATTTGGGTGGTTCCTAGGCTTACTGCCTCCCTACACCCAGGAAGTGGAGGTAATAACCCACTAGGAGATTTAGACCTCAATAGCCAAATCAGAATAGTATTTTATCCAGCTATTTTTGGATGGACCTTGCTTGGATTATGGATTGCCAGCCTGAAAATTAGATTCCAATTGCTCGAAAGAAAAGTATTAAAATTAGATTAAATTTTCACTCATGTATAATAAGAAAATCGTCACTTACTTAGTTGCCTTTTTAAGTACTCAATTAGTGCTTTTAGCCCAAGGAGAAGGCAGCGGGCCAGCCATGGCAGACCTAATGCGTAGCTCTGGCAAAATCTATGTAGTAGTCGCTACTATCGTTTTAATGTTGGTAGTTATTATTGCTCTTTTGCTGCTTTATGAAAAACGAATAAAAAAATTGGAGGAAAAAGTAGGTAAATGATCCTAACTGTCAGGAATAGTTCGCTAAATTTATTTATTTTTTGCTCCATTACTTTGGTATTTTTTTTACCTTGCATTCCGATAATAAATTTCAGAACCTCTTGAGATAAATTCAATTTAGTAGAGTGCTATTTTTTAACAGTTATTTGCCTTAGCATTTTTTATTAATTGTTGAGAAATAGGCTCTAAACAAATTAATAATATGGCAACAAAGAAAAAGACAATTCAAGAAGGTAGCTTTCACGAAAATGTGAACTTATATTTTGATCGCGCTGCTGCACACTCTAAACACCCAAAAGGGCTGTTAGAGCAAATAAAAGCTTGTAATAGCGTTTATCAAATGCGTTTCCCAGTAAAAGTAGGAAAAGACTACCAAGTTATTGAGGCTTATCGTGTACAACATAGCCATCACAAACTCCCATGTAAAGGAGGAATTCGTTACAACGAACATGTCAATCAGGATGAAGTCATGGCATTGGCATCCTTGATGACTTACAAATGTGCCATCGTAGATGTTCCATTTGGTGGAGGTAAAGGTGGTATTAAAATCAATCCAAAAGAGTTTACTACTACCCAATTACAGCGTATCACAAGACGTTATACAGTAGAATTAATCAAGAAAAACTTTATCGGACCAGCCATCGATGTACCAGCTCCTGATTACGGAACAGGTGCCAGAGAAATGGCATGGATCTTAGATACCTTCCAAGTATTCAATCCAGGAATGATTGATGCACAAGGTTGTGTGACTGGTAAGCCTGTCGGACAAGGCGGTATCCGAGGGCGTGCAGAAGCAACAGGCCGAGGAGTTTTCTATGGTATTAGAGAAGCTTGTAGCCACAAAGATGATATGGCAGCCTTAGGCTTAGAAACAGGTATCGAAGGCAAAACTGTCGTGATCCAAGGTTTGGGTAATGTGGGTTACCACTCTGCTCGTATCTTCCAAGAAAATGGAGCTATCCTTCACGGATTAGGCGAGTACGAAGGAGCAATCGTTGATACAACAGGCAAAGGCTTGGATATCGAAAAAGTCATGAAGCACCGTAAATCTACAGGTAGTATCTTAGACTTCCCAGGCGCAAAAAATATCAAAAACACCAATAAAATATTGGAAGTTAAATGTGATATTTTAATTCCTGCGGCACTCGAAAATATGATCACATTAGCCAATGCACATAGAATCAAAGCCAAAATCATTGGGGAAGCAGCCAATGGCCCAGTTACTCCTCTGGCAGATGCTATTCTAATTGAAAAAGGCATCATGGTTATTCCTGATTGCTATTTGAATGCTGGTGGTGTTACGGTTTCTTACTTTGAGTGGTTAAAAAACCTGTCTCACGTTCGTTTCGGTCGTATGGAAAAACGTTTCAACCAAAACTCTATTGGTGGAATGATCACTATGGTAGAGGGAATGACAGGCAAGAAAGTAACAAGTGCACAACGTACATTCCTAGCAAGAGGTGCTGAAGAAGTAGATTTAGTACGCTCAGGTCTAGAGGAAACAATGATCGATTCTTACCAACAAATTAGAACAGCTTGGAAGAAAAACAAAAACATTACTGATCTAAGGACAGCTGCTTTCTATGTAGCGATCCAAAAAATTAGTGATGCTTACATCGCCTTAGGAATTTTCCCATAACGGATAAATTTTTACACAAAAAAAAGCCTATGAGATTTATTCTCATAGGCTTTTTTTATTTGGGCGCATCCCTTGCGCAGACTAGCCTATTTTTTCATTTCTTTTTCATAAATCAATGAATACTCCAGTATAAGAATATCTTCAAAATCAAGTTGACTTCTATGATATTCATACTCCTCGCTATTTAATTCTTCTATTGAAAAATCCTTATGAATGGACCTCCTAAGCACTTCATCCTTTATTTCCTCACTAAGAAAAATACCAGTCTCCTGATATTTATGATCAATATCATCAAATAAATAAATATAATGCTCTTTCAGGAATAAGGCTTGTCCAGTTTTACCATTCTTAATATTGGCTATTATTTTGTCTAACTCTTCTTTTGGAATATTATTTTTTTCCCATCGGTTACTAATTTGCCAAGTACATTTAATCAACTTTTCAATACAGTACTTCTGACACCACCAAATGATGTAACCGCCAATTCTAAAGTTTCTATCCTCCTCGAGATATTTATTCAATCCTTTTTGATAACCTAAAATACTCTCATCAATTAAGTCTTCTTTTGGAATCCAATGAAGATAGTATTTTCTTGCTACACCATAAGGGTATACTAAATTATATAAAAATAAGCGATCATACTCCCCATTTGTAACCCACTGACTTTCGACCTCAGGAGATGGAAGCTGGTATTTAGATAGTATTTTCTTAATACCATCTATTCCGATTTTCGAACAGCGGATATTTTCGATATTCATTTCGGTTAATTTATTTGGCCATTGTTAAAATGTAAAGATAGGAAATTTTAGCCCATTTGGTGAGTTCATAGTGGTTCAGTTTATAAGTTTCTGACAGTTAAGTTGTAGTATTTTTGCGATTATACAAGGCATTTTTGAGGCCCATAGCAGTGCTACGGAACGAAAAAATAACGAAGTAGAATCGTAAAAAGACAAAACTTGGGCTGTCAAGAACTAATAAATTGAACCAATAGGAATAAGCCAAATCAAAATAAATTCCATTTGATAAAATGATGCTTACACTTTAACAGCCACTAAAACATCTACTTCAGCATCTATTGGATTTTGAGCTTTCTCGCCATAAATTTCGAAGTCGGCAGTAAATTTTAAGTCCATTTCCCAAATTTCTGACCAAGTACCAAATACTACTCCTTTAGTTA
>JAHDDN010000147.1 GCA_020629335.1 Chitinophagales bacterium
AAAGGTTCATTACCTGTATTGGTAAAGCTAAAGGTGTGATTCACTTTTTCATCTGCGGCAATCTTTCCAAAATCCCAAGTCATGTCTTGAAAATTGATGCTGGTAACTGGAGTAGTGTAAATAGCTTCTTCTGACTCTAAAGAAGCGGTCTCAGTATTGACAACTGCTTTTACGATATTAGTATCGTTAATTGTTTCTACTGGAGAATTAGTTTTGCTGATTGCAAATGCGGTTAGTGCTAATGCTACGATTAATGTAGCGCTTAAAAGTAAATTTTTCATGGATCTCAATTTTTTGAGGTTAATTAATAATTTCAATTATGAATTGATGATCCAAAGTTAAAACTAAGTTTTTAGTTAAGCAACTATTTTGATAGTTTTTGAACTAAAATAATAGTTAATAAAAGTTAAGCGATGTCATTAAGCCAAGTTTAATCAAGCCATAATGAACAGATATATAGCTTATAACTGCTTGCTAAGGTGTTATTTATTTATACAAATGCGTTGTTGATGAGCTTGTTGATCTAGGAGAAGTTGTAATTGGTAGATACCATTAGGCAATCTCGTTAAATCAATTTGTTGAGATGAGTTAAGTTCAGAGGAAAGAACTAATTGCCCATTGGTATTGAATAGCATGATTTGTCCTTGCCCATTAAAATCAGTTTCAATAAATAGTACATCATTGATTGGATTCGGATAGATATTGAAAGAATGTTGTAGGCGATTTTCAATACTGGTGGCTTGATAATCATCATCCACTAATTTGAATACTTGATTGCTTACTGTTTGATCCTCTACCATTCCCCCGATGACCATGAATTCATTAGGGGCGATTTTGGCTAAGCCTCTTAAGTCCATAACAAATGGGATAAGGTTAAATGTTTCATCCAATTCCCCATTAGTAGGATCATAAGTTAGAATTCTATTGGTAGCATCAACAGGGCCAGTTGTGGAAACATAAGCGATTCCATCGAAATTATAAGAGTGTAGTGATCCACCTAACCAAATAGCTGTTCCTTCATAAGCTTCAGCTCCCATACGATATCCAAGAGCGAGTGGCTCTTCGATTTCGTACCAGTCTATAGAATCGGGATTATCAGGATGTATATAGCCTTTGCGGAATACGCTACTAAGTGGGAAGTTGAAGCCATTTTGAGCACCACCTGCATAGTAAATCGTATCGCCAATGATGCAACCAGATCCACCGAATACTCGATTTTGATTGCTATTGGCAGATTGATCGGTTAGGGTGACAGGCGTAGCGCTTGACCAAGTATCTAAAGCTGGATTATAAATCTGAACATTTCCTACGTTTCCAGAATTACTCCATCCTGTTACGACATAGATGAGACTATCGCGCCAAACGGCTTGAACTTGATCATCAATAGGAACAGGAATAGGGGCGCCATCTTCAAGGTAGGTATTGGTTTCTGGATCGTAAATATGGACTTTTTCAGAGGACGTTTCCGAAAAGTTGGAGGCGACATGGTAGCCACCTATGATGTATATTTTGTTTTTGACTGTGCTGGCTCCAGCAGCGATTTTGCCACCTAACTCATCAGGTAGTGGAGCTATGCTTTCCCAAGTGTCGGCTAGTGTATTATAGCGATAAGAGCGAAGGTGTATACCTGCGGGAGATTTAGTTGTATCGATACCAGCAAATGAATAAGCATAGGGAGTACCGTTGACAGTAGCACTGCTTACTGCATTATTACTGACTGCTTCAGGAAGATTACTTAAGGATTCCCATTCCCAGTCTTGTGCGTAGAGTAGGCTGAATTGATAGGTGAGGAGGCTTATGAATAAAATTATTGGTTTCATTGTTGTTAATGTTAGATCAAATAGGCTTAGGGAAGCCCCAAGTTACAAAATAGCGGGTGAATACTTGAATTTACTAGTTGTTTGTCTTAGCTTTGTTTGCTTAATTACTTTAAATACAATTTATGATTTTTGCGATAATTATCATATCGCTTATTTTTTCAGCTTTTTTTTCGGGTCTTGAAATTGCTTTTGTGTCTAGAAATCTGCTAAAAGCAGAATTAGATAAAAAGAGTGGTTCAGAGACTGGTAAGTTGATGGAGAATTTTTATGAACATCCTTCCCGTTTTATTAGTACTACCTTAGTAGGTAATAATTTGGCTTTAGTGATATTTGGTATGGCTATGGCGACTCTTCTAGAGCCTTTTTTCAAATCTTACATTAGTTCAGACATAGCGGTCGTATTACTACAGACTTTAGTAACGACAGTGATTGTCTTAATTTTTGGGGAGTTTTTGCCAAAAGTTATCTTTAGAATTAATCCTAATGGGGTGTTAAATTTTTTCTCTCGGCCTTTTAATGTGATTTATCGTCTATTAAGCCCATTTACTTTTTTATCGGTGATGATTTCTAATGGTTTATTAAAAAGGTTATTTGGGGTTCAAAATCCAGATGACAGTCCGGTACCCGTATTTTCCTTATTAGATATTAGTAAGTATATACAGGATAGCTCCACCAGTGAGGAAGAAAAGAAGGAGTTAGAGGAGTTGGTGGAAAATACGTTGGAGTTAGATGAGATTCAGGCTCGTGATTGTATTGTTCCTCGTACAGAAATTGATGCAATAGAAGAGTCAGTATCTATGGAGGAAAGAAGACAAGCATTTATTGAATCTAAGCATTCGAGATTGGTTGTTTATAAGGATAATATCGATAATATTGTTGGTTATGCCCATCATCATGACTTATTTAAGGGGCGAGATAAATGTTATGACATTCCATCTGTACCCGAAAGTATGCCCGCAAAAGATTTGTTGGACTTGTTTTTGGAGAAGAAGAGGAATATCGCTTGGGTAAGAGATGAGTTTGGAGGTACGGCAGGGATTGTTACCTTAGAAGATGTATTAGAAGAGATATTTGGTGAAATTAGAGATGAGCATGATATTGAGGATAAACTCGAAAGAAAGATAGGAGAAGGAGAGTATACTTTTGCCGCAAGACTAGAAACGGATTATTTAAGAAAGAAATACAATTTAGAAATACCAGAAGGTGATTATGAGACATTAGCAGGCTATATTTTATCTAATGTGGGTAAAATTCCGATCAGCGGAGACCACTTTGAGATAGATGATTTTGAGTTTTCTATCCTTGAAGCTTCCAATAAAAAGATAGAAATGGTGAAATTAAAGGTAATAAACACGTAAGTATGGCGACTTCTGTGTTAAATATTAGTTGAAATTTGATTTTACTGCTTAATAAACGTAATTTTGCACCTCTGTTTTAAAAAATTTTTTTGACATGGCAGTAATAGGAAAAATACGAGAACGAATTTGGCTTTTGATTCCACTAATTGCAGTAGCATTAGTTGGATTCTTATTTATGACCGACTTTTCATCTTTTGGTGGAGGAGCTGGCGGCGCAAGCCAAATCAATGTAGGCTCAGTAAATGGAGAGCCAATCTCTTACACTGAGTACGAAAGACGAGTTCAACAATCTATCAATAATTATCAGACAAGTGTTAATGCAAGTATGTCTGATGAAGATCGACTAAGAATTAGAGAACAAGCTTGGGATCAATACGTACAAGAAATCGTTTCGAAAGAAGAATACGATAAATTAGGACTAACTGTTCCTAAATCAGAAATGTTATCATTACTCACTTCAGAGAATGCACATCCATCTGTTAAAAATACAGCAGCTTTTAAAGATCCAGAAACGGGTGCATTCAGTGCAGCTAAGGTGAAGGAATATTTGGTTAGCTTAAATAGCCCTGATGTTCCTGAGGCACAAGCAGCTCAAATGAAAGCTCAATGGGTCAACTTTGAAGGCTTTATTAAGGACAATCAATTGTCTAATAAATACAATACTTTAGTGCAGAAAGCAGTATATGTGCCACAATGGTATGCGCAAGCAACACATGAGGCAGATAATAAGCAAGCTAATATTGAATACGTACATATCCCTTATACGGATATTGCGGACGAAGAGGTGGCAGTTTCTGATGGTGAAATAAGCACTTACTTGAGAAATAACTCAACAAGATTCCAGCAAGAAGCTAATCGCTCTATGGATTATGTGATGTTCCCTATCAAGCCTTCTGTAGCTGATAGTAATGCTGCTAAGCAGTTTGTAGCAGAAAAAGTAAATGACTTCCGTAGCTCTAAAGATGATGCAGAATTCATTAAGCTGTTTTCTGAAACGCCTTTTAATGGTGCATTCACTACAACAGCTCAATTAGTCTCTAACCAAAAGAACCAAATATTATCTACTCCAGTAGGTAGTACTTATGGCCCTTATTATGAAGCAGGTTCTTATAAAGTAGCTAAAGTATTAGCAAAGCAAGCAGTACCTGATTCTGTAAACGTTAGACACATACTAAGAAATAGTACCAGTCAGTCTCTTGAAGCGGCTAAAGCAACTATTGATAGTATCAAAAACGTAATTCGGAATGGTGATGGTGATTTTGCGGAATTAGCTAAAACTTTATCTGAAGATACAGGTAGTGGCGCTAAAGGTGGTGAATTAGGTTGGAATACAGCTGGTAAATTCGTTCCTGAATTTAATAATGCGGTATTCTACGAAGGAAATACGGGTGATCTAATGACTGTGAAAACACAGTTCGGATGGCACTTAATTGAGATCGTAGAAAAAAGTGCTACTTCTGATGCTGTAAAAGTAGCTTACTTAACTAGAAAAGTAGAAGCAAGCTCTAATACAAGAGATGATATATTTGCTGAAGCAAGTAGATTTGCTTCTCAGAATAGAACGGATGCGAACTTCCGTGATGCCGCTCAACAAGCAGGCTACACTATTAAGTCTGCAACAGGAATTACTCAAAACGCTTACAAAATACCTGGAATTGATGGTACTGTAGATAGAGTAGTTAACTGGTTGAATAAAAATAATACAGGAACAGTATCAAACGCATTCGAACTAGATAATAATTTCTTAGTAAGTATCGTAACGGCAGTTAATTCTGCTGGTATGAGATCTGTTGAAGATGCAAGGGGTGAAATCGAAAGCGAATTAAAGAAAGAGAAGAAAGCAGCTAAAGTAGCAGAGCAGTTAGCAGGAAGTACAGATCTTAATGCCATCGCTGGGCAATTTAGTAAAGAAGTAAAAACAGCTCAAAATATTAACTTCTCATCTGCTAATATCACTGGCTTAGGTGCTGAACCTAAAGTGGGTGCAGCCATCTTCGGCTTGAATGCGAATGATGTTTCTAAGCCAATCGCAGGTAATAGAGGAGTGACTGTAGTAAAAGTTGTTTCTTTTACTGATGCTCCAGCACTCACAGATACAAAAGCGATCAAAGACAAAATCGCTAACCCTATTAGAAATAGAGTAAGTACTGGATTAGGAAGTGCCTTGAAAAAAGCATCTAACGTTAAGGATAAGAGATACGAATTACGTCAATAAGAGCAATAGTATTTTAAAATAAAAAAAAGCGCAAGCAGCATTAAGCTCTTGCGCTTTTTTTATTTTTAGCCCACGAACTATGTCCCCTAGTTCGTCGTTAAGTTTAAACATATCAAATTTAATATTTATCATGGAACCAATAGTCAATCGCGTAGCTAATAGTGGACTCATCACTATCAATTTAGAAAATTTTCTCCCAGAAGCTCCACTTGCCCTTTTTGATATCAAAGAGTACTTGTTTCACGGCTTGATCTTAAAAGAAAAAGACTTCAGAACTGCTTTAAAAGAATTAGATTGGTCATTATATAAAGATCAGCACATCGCTATTTGTTGCACCGCTGATGCCATTATCCCTATTTGGGCTTATATGTTGATAGCCAGTTATTTGGAGCCAGTCGCAAAAAATTATATCTTTGGAGATAAGCAAGCCTTAGAACTTGTTTTAATCAAAGAACGATTGGCCAAATTAGATACTAGTGAGTATGAAGATAAGAGGGTTGTAATTAAAGGGTGCGGAGAAAAACCAATTCCTGAAGCGGCCTATGTAGAAATTACTCGCCTACTCAAACCCGTCGTAAAAAGCCTTATGTATGGAGAACCCTGTTCCGTCGTACCTGTATATAAGAAAAGAATCGTTCGCTAAAAATAAATATCAAAACACAATTCGCCCAAGTTTTAATTTACATTTTGTAACCTAATGACTCTATTTAGGTCATAAAATTAGTAAATTCCCCATTCTTACACATATTATTTGTTTTTATATAATTATGACGAAAGTACTCTTATCCATAGTAACAGCAGTTGCGCTCATTGCCATATTGATTCTTTTTAGCGGAAACACTGAAGAGCCAGTAAAGCCAAAAGGCAATATTGAGGCAATAGGCATGAATGGCGAAACTGTTCACATCAACGGTGTTAATCAAGAAATTAATCAACCACCGATTCCTTCTTATTTAACTTTTGCAGGGGAAGAAGTTCCCTTGCATGTGTACGATGTTCGGGAGCGTCTAGATAGAGAGCTTTTAGTCAACACTTATTACCATTCCAAAACGATGCAGATATTGAAATTGGCCAACCGCCATTTCAAAGACATTGAACCCATCTTAGCAGAAAGAGATATTCCAGATGATTTCAAATACGTAGCAATGGCCGAAAGTGGCTTAATACACGCCATTTCTCCAATGGCTGCGGTAGGAATGTGGCAAATACGTAAAAATACCGCCCAAGAATTTGGCCTAGAAGTCGCCAATGAAGTAGACGAACGCTACCATCTTGAAAAATCAACCGTAGCGGCTTGTAAGTACTTCCAAAGAGCCCATAATAAATTTAAAAATTGGACCATGGCATGTGGTTCCTATAATATGGGCATGGCCGGGATCGCTAAGCAAGCCAAAAATCAAAAGGAAAGCAATTATTACGACCTGTACCTCAATGACGAAACTTCACGTTACGTCTTCCGAGTCTTAGCTTTCAAACTCATCTACGAAAATCCAGAAAATTACGGCTTCTACCTGAATCAAGAAGACTTATATCCACCAGTAGACCATACTATCGTAGAGGTAACCAAAATTGATGATATCGCAGACTTTGCCAAATCTTATGGTACCAACTACAAACTATTAAAGCTACTTAATCCTTGGTTGCGCTCTACCGCCGTAGAACCTCGCCGTAATGGCAAAGTTTACCAAGTCAAAATCCCTCAATAATAGTGTATTAGTATATTGGTTAAATAGCGAACTCATTTAAAGTTTTCTAAGCCAGTAGAAAAACTTTAAACGAGTTCAATATATTAGTTTACAATTCCTATTAGATTATTTGATTAATTTGGGGCTTCCTGCTGCGCTTTTAAAGCGAAGTGCGCAGCACAAGCCAACATATTATGCATTCATCATTATGCATTACGCATTGCAAGCGAAGCGCAGCAGTCGGGCTGTCCGCTCTTATGTGGCTATGCTGCTCCTACTTCGCTAAGCCGTACTTGTCTGCCCTGCGGGCCAGCCTACGTCCAGCTAAGCTCCGTAAGTCCCATCATGGACGCCACATACCACTCCCATCCCTAAGCCATTTTCAGCCAGTCCCAATTAACCTAGGTTATCAAAGCTTCCTAAACGCTTATGACTCACTGCTAAAAGCAAAGAAATATGTATATTTATAGCTGAATATAAATTTTTAGCTATGAAATATATCAAACTACTATCATTCCTATTGATTAGCATGCTTTGGGCGAGCGACTTAGATGCTCAACGCATCGTCAATTCAGCTAAGAGGCTGGATTTAGACCCTATTTTAGCGCCTTTCTATCATGGTGTAGCCAGTGGAGACCCAACAGCTAATAGCGTCATGCTGTGGACAAGAGTAAGTCCACCCGACAGCATCTCCATCACCGAAGCCATCGAATTAGAATGGCGAATAGCCACAGATCGAGAATTTGAGAATGTTGTTCAGTCAGGTACGGTGAGTACAGATGAAAGCAGCGATTATACAGTCAAGTTGGATGTAGAAGGCTTGGACGCATATACTTACTATTATTACGACTTCAAAGTATGGGATCATTACTCATTGACTGGTCGTACTAAGACTACTCCAAGTGGAGGAGTAGATCGCTTGCGCTTTGCAGTGGTTTCGTGCTCTAATTACCCACAAGGCTACTTCAATGCTTATAAGCAAATTTCTAGTCGTAATGACGTAGATGCAGTGATCCACTTGGGGGATTATATCTATGAGTACGGCCAAGGCGATTTTGACGATAGCACTCGTATAGTAGCTCCACTAACAGAAATCATCACCAAAGACGACTACCGAATGCGTCATGGACATTATAAATTAGATCCCGATTTACGAAGATTACATCAGCAATACCCATTCATCTCCGTATGGGATGATCATGAGACAGCTAATAATGCTTGGCAAGATGGAGCCGAAAATCACGACCCTGCTACAGAAGGTGATTGGTTAGACCGTAAATCGGCAGGTATACAAGCCTATTATGAGTGGATGCCGTTGAGACTGCCTGATATGGATAATTTTGAGCGTATCTACCGTACCCTTTCTTATGGTGATATGTTGGATTTGATCATGTTAGACACTCGTTTGATTGGTCGGGATGAGCAGGTGGCAGGTTTAGGCCCAATCACAGATGCCGTAAATGATCCTGATCGAACGATATTAGGTGATGAACAACGCCAATGGTTGAGCGATGAGTTAAGTGCTTCTTCCGCTCAATGGAAGATATTAGGTCAGCAAGTGATGATGGGGCGTTTAGGTATTCCGCTATTACAGACTACCTTCCACAACTTAGATCAGTGGGATGGTTATCCTGCCGATCGAGATTATCTGCTCAATTATATCATGGACAATGATATTAGCAATGTAGCGGTAATTACGGGAGATATTCATACCTCCTGGGGTATAGATGTGCCTATTTCATTAGATCAATATGATGCTGAAACGCAAGAAGGTTCGGTATTAGTGGAGTTTGTAGCGACTAGTGTTACTTCTCCTGGTTTTACAGATTTTGACTTAGATGCCATCATTGAGGATGCAGAGGCGGCTAATCCACATATTAAGTATTATGATTTGGCAAGAAAAGGTTATGTGATATTAGACGTGACAGCAGATCGCTTGCAAGGAGAGTGGCATTATGTCCCTACTGTGGATGTTCCAGCCGATACAGATGAGTTTGGTGCTGCTTGGTATTGTAATGATGGAGAGCGCCATTTAAATGAGTCTACGAGTCCTTCGAGTACTGATCAGGCAAATTGGGAAGAGCCAGCCCCTGAGTTACCCTTTGGTATGTCTACCAGTGTAGAGAGCACCCAAAATGAAGATTTATTAATTATGGGAGCTTATCCGAATCCATTTGTGGAGGAGTTTTGGTTACAATATTATGTGTATGGGGAGGAGGAATTGAGTTTGACCATATTGGATACTAATGGTAAAGTAGTGCAAGAACGCAAATTGGGTCAAAAAATGGCAGGTTTGCATTATGAGCATATTCGGTTGAATAATTTGGCGGCGGGCAATTATGTGATGATATTGCAGACGCCTGAGGAGGTGAGTAAAAAATTGCTTTATAAAGTGAAGTAAAAGCTTAGTCGTTTCGTTAATTACTAACATAGTAGGAGGGGGAGTTAACAGTTCAACTAATTACTAATAGACCAATTACTAACATACTAAATATCGGCTTAGGGATGGAAGCGGTATGTGGCGTTCATGCTGCGACTTACGGAGCTTAGCTGGACGTAGGCTGGCCCGAAGGGCAGACAAGTACAGCTTAGCGAAGTAGGAACAGCATAGCCACATAAGAGCGGACAGCCCGACCAGTATAAAAAATAAAAAAGGCCATAGCGATTATCGCTATGGCCTTTTTTATTTTTTATACTGGGAAGCCCCTACTATTAATCTACTAAAGAGATATCAAACTGTACTAAGTCTACAAATTCTTGGATTCTGTCTTCGATATCTATTTCGTTCAGTTCTAAAAGCCTCTCAGGGCCGAATTTAGACACGCAGAAGGACGCCATTGCCGAACCATATATAATAGCTCTTTTCATATTATCGAACGATAGGTTGCGTGTTTTGGCCAAATAGCCCATAAATCCACCTGCGAAGGTGTCGCCAGCGCCTGTTGGATCAAAAACTTCTTCTAAAGGGAGTGCAGGAGCGAAGAAAACGCTATTTCTATCAAATAATAGTGCACCATGCTCTCCTTTTTTGATAATCAGGTAACGAGGTCCCATATCAATGATTGATTTAGCAGCTTTTACCAGAGAGTATTCATTGGCGAGTTGGCGGGCTTCCTCATCGTTGATGATGAGGATATCAATCATGGTGAGTACCTTTTTAACCGAATCCATATCAGAGTCCATCCAGTAGTTCATGGTATCCAGTGCTACCAGATGAGGTCTTCGTTCCATTTGTTCAATTACTTTCATTTGAAGAACTGGGTCAATATTGCCTAGCATTAAGAATTCGGCATTTTTGTATTCTTCAGGTAATTGAGGGTTAAATTCCATTAATACATTTAGGTCGGTGACTAATGTATCGCGAGAATTCATATCATGATGGTATTTACCACTCCAGAAGAATGATTTTTTACCTTCAACTACTTTGATTCCAGTTGTATCTATCCCTCTTTGGTTAAAATCGGTGATACTTTCTTCAGGAAAATCGTCTCCGACGATTGAAACAACTTGGATATTGTCTGCAAAGTAGGATGCAGATAGGCCAACATAAGTGGCGGATCCTCCAATTATGCGATCAACTTTGCCAAAAGGTGTCTCAATTGCATCAAAAGCGACTGTTCCAACTACTAAAAGACTCATTTTTGAATTTTTTTTGAAAATAATTAGTGCAAATATTGCAAAAATTATTTTTAAAGACTAATTTTGCCGAGCATTATTTGCAGGACGTTATTTTAGCGTCTAAAAAATTCCTCAGTAGCTCAGCTGGTTAGAGCGTCGGACTGTTAATCCGCAGGTCGTAGGTTCGAGTCCTACCTGGGGAGCCTTTTTTGAAGGGTTGGTAGAAATACCAACCCTTTTTTTATGAAATCAAATTAAGGCTTGAACTATCTCTATATGTTTAGAGTATGATTTTAATCCTTGATTTATGCTGAACAGTTCCATTAAAAGAAATAAAAGCCCTTCTGATTAAGATCAATCAGGCGGGCTTTTCTAATTTAATGTTACGAAATCGAGTGTTTTGGCTGAAATTTTCAGAAAAAAATAAAAAATAAAAAAAAATAAAATGGAGCATTTCTGAAACGGCCTTAAAAATGTCCTT
>JAHDDN010000148.1 GCA_020629335.1 Chitinophagales bacterium
TCTTCAATTATAATGACTTCCGTATCTTGATCGTCTTCTCCTTCAGGATCATTATCTGGATCCGTATCTGGAATGCTGTCTATATCTGTAGCTACATCTACGCATTCATCATCACAATCATAAGCCTGATAAATTTCAGCTTGATTTGTCAAGCAGGTACAATCAGGATTAGGGTTTAATATCAAACTAATGCTTAAGGCTATAGATTCTCCAGCTGCTAGGAAATTAATTCCTGAATTATGAATAGCATTCCCATTAGAGTCAAGGCTCCAAGACGGGTCATTTAAGATTAATCCTTCGGGCAAGTAATCAATCACGCCAATGTTATACGCACCCAAATCCCCTTCATTATTAATTGTAATATTATAAATAACAGTATCACCTATTGAAAATGGGCCTTCAGAAATAAGGGTTTTATCTAAAGATAGATCAAATATATCAGTAGAACATTCTTCCTCCACGCTTGGAATGATATCAATGGGCATCTCCACTTCACAAGCAGTTTCTGAATGTATAATTAATAAGTTTAGTGTTTTTTCAACATCAGCACAAACTTCAATATTTGAATTAGTAGGATCACCTATTACAAAATCAATAGGAGACCATTGGTAATTATATAAAGGATTAAAATCTACGCTCAAAGTTGTACATGAGTCCTGACATAATATTTGTGTTTCTGGTAATGGGTTATCAAGAATAATCCCCTCTAAAACATTGACTTCTACTTGATCTGAAGAAGTAACATTATTTAAATCAGTAATTGTTAATGTATAAGTTGTACTGATTTGAGGAGAGGCAATAGGTTGAGCTATTTCGGGATTACTTAATCCTTCAATAGGAGTCCATTGATAAACAATACCTTCAATTCCAATTGTACCAATTTCTACTTCCTCCCCAACACATATCTCCTTATCCTGTCCTGCCTTCGCATCAATAGGAGATGTATAAACTGAATTTTCAATGTTATAGTCTGTCGTTTTGTTATTATAATTATCAAATGCTGCTATTGTATTTGTAATAGAAAACAATAATACTAGCATTAGTGATAAGCTGTATTTTTTCCGTTTAATAGGAGTTAGGAAAAACTTTTCTATTCTTGAATTAGCTATACCAATAGCTAAAATAAAACTATAAGAAAATCCCATAACTAACTTAAGATTAGCATAAATACTTTCCATAATATAGAGGGCTTTTATGTAAATGCGATATTCTTAATGGTGGGAAATATCGATCGAATTACTTCTGCTGTGAAATAGCAATTCAAACTAAATAATTACAATTAGTAAGCCGTTGAACACTATATATTTTCTTTCGCTTTTTAAGTAAAAAATAAATGAATGCCATGTAAAAATATAACAAAGTTGATTAAAAAAACCTTCTAAGTTATTGAAAAGTAGTTCATTAGAAAATTGAAATTAATACACCAACTAAAGTCAGATTTAAATTGTATCAATATACTTGATTTTTGAATAAAAACTCATGAGCTTGCTTTATAGAGAATTAAGCGTTTACTGTCTAAATATGTGTTAAAACTATATTTAATGCTTTTTTGTAAAAAATAGAATATTAGAAAATCAACACTTACCAGGCTTCTAAGTAAAATCACTTAAATTAACTTAATTAAATAATATTATTATTCACTTATGGCAATAACAATTTTATACTATTTAGGTTAATAGACTAATACGATTATCAATTCTATTCAAGTGAAATTTCAATTTAAATTCTAATATTTAATATCTTAATAATTTTCAGTTTAAATGATAATCGCTTAACAAAATGCAAACCATATTATTAAGTCGCTTAAGTCTTTTTGCTATATCAAAATAATCATTTACGATTAGTTGAAAAAATACACTTTATGCTCAATCATAAATCGTATATAAATAATGGAGTTAAATTGACAAAATTATAAGAAAAAGTCACTACTTTTTAATCGCAAATATTAAGGCTTGATTTTTGAATTTCATTATTGGATACTTTTGCATTCATTATTGTATTTAATTTAAGCCATTACAGAGCTGCGAATAATATGTAAGGGCTTTTATTGTCAGATAAATAATTGCTATAAACATAGAGAAGTAGCTATGTTTACTTCAATAGCCTATACTATTTTCCAAAAAACAGTTAGCAGAGGAATCGAGTGGCATTAAAATAGCTAACAAAGCAAATTCGAGTAAAAAAATTTAATTATTTATTAGCTTTCCAATTAATCTGATAAGAAATAGAAGGGATAAAGGGAAAAGAAGAAATGCGATCAGGTGGATTAGCTTGTCCTTCCTCATCTATTTCTACTTGATAATAGGCTGTATTATCACGATTATAGGTATTATATGCTCCTATATTGAATTGATGATTTAATCTTTTAGATTGTATTTGGTAGTTGAGATTCAGGTCCAATCGGTGATAAGGAGTAGATCGTTTAGTATTTTTTTTTCCAGGAGGATCAACACTGATATAATTCACTCCTGTCTCATATTCAATTTGTGCAAGGATATTTTGAGGATTAGGTGAATTATAAGCCCAGTTAATACTAAATCGAAAATTCTTTGCTAAATTTTGATAAAAGAATAAGTTTAATTGATGGCGTTGATCGAAATCATAGGGATAAAAATTGCCTTCGTTTTTACTAGGGAATTGTCTTTCTGATTTAGAAAGGGTATAGGCAATAATAGCACCATTATCGTAACCGTTATACTTTAATAGTGCTTCTATTCCTCTTGAAATGCCTTGTCCACTTTCTAGAAATTCATGGATATGAGTTTCTCCTAATTCTCTCAGAAAATCAAGTGAATCAGGATAATCGAATAAATTATTCATTTGTTTGTAGAAACCATCTATGGAGAGTTTCCATTGATTATTGGGTTTGTATGCTAATCCTATCTCAGCTTGCCATGCTTCTTGTGGGGGTAATTCATAAGAAGCTGGTAGCCATATATCATTTGGTAATCGAAGCGCACTATTGTTAATGAGGTGAAGGTATTGCATCATTCGACTTGCTGAGGCTTGCCACATCCATTTTGAGTTGATATCATAACGAATTAATAATCGCGGCTCTAAGTTTATAAATAGATCTTCATCAAAATGAAAAGCGCTTAGTCTTAACCCTATATTCGCTTTGAGATTTGAACTTAAGTTTATATTATCTTCTGCATAGGCATATAATTCTTCCGCCTCAAAGATGGGGATTTCTAAATGCTCATCAAACTCGTTAATATCATAGTTCTCAATTTCATCAAACTCATCATCTTCATTATCAAAATAGCTCAAAACTGGCTTAAATTCACGCATTGCCCCTCCTACTCCAAAACGAATTCGATGCTTATTATTGGGTAAATAATCTATATCTATTTTCAATCCGATATCTTTATTATTACTACGGTTATCAAAAAAATAGGCATCATCATGTTTGTCATCATCATCGTCGTCGTCTTCTTTAAAATAGGTTTCTAAATCAGAATACTCGAAATTGTATAAACTATATGTGAAAGTAGTATTCATAAATAGTTTAGCATTAAAAAGATGATTCCATCTTAAAGCAGCAATAGTATTTCCCCAATTAAAATCCATTTCTACCTCTTCTCTTCTTCTATTTTCTCTATGAGTTAATTCTTTTGAAAAGTAATCATTACTTGTAAAAAAGCTTCCATACAAGCGATCTTTATCACTTAATTGATGATTTAATTTAACACTCAAATCATGGAAACTTGAGTATAATTCTCCTTTTCTGTTCTGAAAATAAATCCTTCTTAAAATAGGTTCCATCATAAATGGACGTGGAGCCCATCTACCACTAATCAGTATCGCTGTTTTTCCTTTTTTAATAGGGCCTTCTAATGTAGCCGAGCTTGCTACTAAGTTGGTGGATGCATTGGCTTTCCAATAATATTTATTACCTTCCTTAAGATGCACATCACAAACGGATGATAGGCTTCCTCCATAACGAGCGGGAAAGCTTCCTTTAAGAAATTTAGCTGCATTAATAGCATTAGTATTATAAATAGAGTAGACACCTAATTGATGAAATGGAATATAAATCGGCACTCCATCCATCAGCATAAGGTTTTGTCCGCTATTACCTCCTCGAACTTGCATACCTCCTAATCCGTCAATACTGGATTGAACACCAGGCAATACTTGCGCAGTACGGATAATATCTTTTTCTCCTCCTAAAGTAGGAGTAGCATCCATAAAGCCTTTGCTTATGTGAGTGATATTATTTAGGTCATCCTTAACTATTAAGCTCTCTTGTTCCTTTGGCTGAACAATTACTTCTTTTAAAGTAATATTAGAATTCAATGGAATCTTAACTCTTGTATTTTTTCTTAGGTTCAGCGTTTCTTTTGTCAATTCGTAGCCTAAGTAAGTATATTGTATTTCTATTTCACCTTCAGGCAATACTAAGGAAAAGAAACCATACTCATTGGTGATAGTTCCTATTGCATGTTGGGGGCAGTAAATCGCTGCGGCGATTAATCTTTCTCCTGAACTTTCGTCTTCAATATATCCGCTAAGTGTATAGGTTTTATATTTTTTTTTGAAGAGCATATAACTTCCATCAATTTGTTTAAAATCGACATTCGTTTGTTTTAGTATTTCAGATAATATTTGCTCTACTGATTGATCTTTTAGTTGAAGGGTGATTTTTTGGGTGGGCAAGAAAAATCGTTTGCTAAAGGCTATATTAGCCCCTGATTTTTCACTTAAAAGTAGGAGGGCTTGATTTAAGCTTAGTTCTTCCACTGAGAAGTCAATTGCTTCTGGTGTGGATTGACTGTATGCTTGAATGCTAATTAAAACTATTATGACTATTAATAATTGTTTCATAAATCAATAATAATTTTTTTTTGACAGATGCTTGCATTTGGACATTGCGGACGTTGCAGTACAACGTCCCTACGGGGATTTTTTTTTCACATCTTTTTGCTAGCAATCGCCGCCAATTAATTGGTAGCTTTTTTTGTTGATGATTTTTAATTCCATTCCGAATACGGTGGCTATGATTTGTAGCGCGTCTTCGATCTGTTTATTAATTAATGGGGACGTGAAAGGACATGATAGCATTTCTTGGTTTAGCAATTTAACATTAACGCCGTAGACTTGCTCTAATTGTTGAATCACTGATGACAAAGGTACGTCTTTAAAGTTAAATTCTTTACTGTACCAAATGTAATCACTGGGTGTTGAGCTTTCGTCTTTAGTTAGGGAGTTATTAGTTCTATTATTGACTACTTTTTCTCCTTTGGTGATGACTTCATTTTTCAGCAATTTCTTGTTGACTACGTTTACTCGACCTTTAGCTACTGCCACAACCGAAACTTTATCCTCTGAATGAGCTTTTACATTAAAGCTGGTCCCTAAGACTCTTACTTCTTCGTAATTAGTTTCTACAATAAAGGGCTGCTTCTCTTGGTGCTCTACTTCAAAGAACGCTTCCCCATTTAGGAATATTCTTCTTTCTGATGATGAAAATTCTTGCGGGTATTTGAGTTGGCTGTTTTTGTTAAGCGTGATTTTAGAATTATCGGCGAGTGTGATTATTCTTGTATCGGCAGTTGTTTTAACTTCTTCCCATACTATCTCTTTGTTTGTACTATAGAATTGATTAAACAAAAAACTAGCTGTTAGAAATAGTGTGATAGCTGCTGCCGCTAACCATAATCCACTGATAGGCTTTTTTCTTCTTGTGCGATTATTGAAATCGGGGGTCAATACCTTTGTCTCGGATGGGGAGGATTCAGGTTTTAATGTAGGCGATGCTACATTTTCATCAGCTTGGATGCGTTCTTCTAAGCGACTGAATTCTTGGTCGAGATCGAACTCAAAGTCTTGATTCAACTGCCCACTGCTTTGCCAGGCTAACTCTATGCTCTCTTTGGTGAGACGATTTTCCTCGGATTGGCTGAGCCATTCTTGGAGCTGTTTGCTTTCAAGATCGGATATCTCCTTGTTGAGTTCTTTGTAAATCAGGTTTATGTAAAGGTCTTCGTTCATAAGGATTTGTTTATTGTTCTTATTGGTGAACGTTGCGGTGCAACGTCCCTACAAGATGTATTACAATAATGACAATTGGGATAGCGTTATCCCCTATTGGTTGTTTGGACGTTGTGGTGCAAGGACGTTGCAGTGCAACGTCCCTACGTTTTTTTTATGAATGATCGGGTGGCTTCTTTTAGGACTTTGAGGGCTTTAGTGATTTGGTTTTCAGCAGTTTTGGGTGAAATGTCGAGTTTTTCGGCGATTTCTTTTAGGGAGAGGCCTTCCATGCGCTTCATAACAAAGATGAGTCGACAGCGTTCTGGTAATTGATCAAGGGTGGCTTGGATGATTTCTTCTAGTTTTTGGGCTTCTAATTGATCAAGAGCAGATGGTAGAGCGCTAGTATGATGAACGAGTGATTCATCGCTGGTAAAGCGCTTATTAGCTTTGATTTGGTTGAGTGCTCGATTGATGACCGCTCGTTTTAGGTAAGCGGGGACATTGGTGCGTATTTCGAGTTTGTCTTTTTTCTTCCAGAGTTGGAAGAAGACTTCTTGTACGAGGTCTTTGGCAGCATCAAGGTCTTTCATCATATTGACGGCGGTGCCGATCATCATTTTGTAATGGCGATTGAATAAGAGCTTGAAGGCCTGATTGTCTCCTTGCTTGATGCGTTGGAGGAGTTCTTGGTCAGTATGGGGGTTTGTGTTCAAGTTCAAGGATGGTGTGTTTCGTTATAGGGAATGTGCTGCGCACATTCTTGGTTGTATTTGACCCCCTTGGGGTCTGAATGTGCTGCGCACATTCTTTTTGGGAATGCGCTGCGCACATTCTTGGTTGTATTTGACCCCCTTGGGGTCTGAATGTGCTGCGCACATTCTTTTTGGGAATGCGCTGCGCACATTCTTGGTTGTATTTGACCCCCTTGGGGTCTGAATGTGCTGCGCACATTCTTTTTGGGAATGCGCTGCGCACATTCTTGGTTGTATTTGACCCCCTTGGGGTCTGAATGTGCTGCGCACATTCTTTTTCTGATTAACTAATGTACTATTTAACCAATTTACTGAATTGGCTTAGGGATGGTAGCGGTATGTGGCGTCAATGGGACTGCTTACGTAGCTTAGGTACCCGATGGCTGGCTTTAGCAGACAAGCGGACCTTAGCGTAGTAGCAGGCACATAGCCACATGAGAGCGGACAGCCCGACCATGCGCCTTCGGCGAATGAATAATGCGTAATGATAAATGATAAATTTATTATAGGCACACAAACCATTGATACGAAAGCATGGGAAGCCCCAAATTTAACTAAAAACCCTTATCAAGTACTTTGTTTTTGCAAAAAAGCGTTAATTATGAGCATAATTTGCTTTCAAATATTAATTTTGTGCCCATGAAATGGTATTTTTTCATTTTAGCGATTATTGTTTGTTGCTTGAGTTCTTGTATTGAGAGTAAGCAACAGAAGGCTCCCAATAAGGCTTCTTCGGTTCAAAAATCCGAGAGTGGGGAGCGTATGCATCCAAAATATCCTCATATTCCTTTAGCTGAAAGGGGTGTAACTGTGGTTAGTGAAGAGGGATGGACGGCAGATCAGATGGATTTTCAGATTAGTTATTGTATTTCTACGGTTTCTAATATTCAGGAGATTAGTCCGGCTGCTTTTTGTGAATGTTTTTTAGGGAAGGTACAGTACTATTATGAGCCGCGTTTTGCAAGAGATGCGTATCAGGATCAGCAAAAATGGAATCAAGAATGCTTCGCAGACGCTCAACAGTAAATCAATTATTTTCTTTCGGTCAAGACGCACGCATAAGTAGCGCCCCTACGGTTTATTTCAAGGGCGCACGCATAGGTAACGCTCCTACATTTTATCTATTGATTTATTTTCTATTGATTATGGTGGCTTGTCAGCCTAGTAAGCAGGAGACGAATGTCGTGGACGAAATGCCTGAAGAGGTGGTAGAGGAAACGCCTGAACCGATAGTGACGGGGAAGCCTGATACGGATAGTCGGAATAAGGCGACTGTGAATGATGAGCCGCTTTGGGCAAAATCTGAATTGGAAACACAAATATTATATTGTGTGGATTTGCAGCTTTATTTGGAGGAAATAGATCATTATAAATTTTGTAAGTGCTTCTTGGAAAAGGCTAGGTATTCTCATGAGATAGATTACTTGCAGATGGCTTATGAGGAACAGCAGGGATGGTATGAGGATTGTGTGGAAGGGAGTTTGAAGGAGTATTGATGTATAAAGACGGACGTTGCAGTGCAAGGTCCCTACAATGAAACCTTTTGCTAGTTCTTTTTTGTTATAGAAATGGCGTATATTTAGAAAGAATACGCATTACATCCCATTGTTTCATGCTATACTACCCCAATGGCCAAGAAAATTAACATTAATACAGCTGATAGAGATCAGTTAATTGCGCTTAAAGGAATCGGTCCTAAGTTGGCCGATTTGATCATTCAAACTCGCAAAAAGGATCGGATTAATAATTATGATGAATTAGAAGCGATCAAGGGCATCTCTAAGTCTAAGATTGCTGCTTTAAAGAGTCAAATTACTTTAGGACGCCGATCAGCTAAGAAATCGACTAAGGTTTCTAAATCAAAATTTGTGGTGAAGCCTGAATCTAAGGCTAAAAAAGCACCTCCTAAACGTAAGCCCAAAAAACCTAAAGCGGAACAAGCTCCTCCTGAGTTAGAAATCCCTCCACAAACGGCTCAGATTCCTAAAAAGAAATCTAAGACTAAGAGAAAAAGCACGAAATCTAAACGCAAGCGTTCTGCTAATTTCTTGGATAAGGTGAGAGATATTGCTGACGATTTGATTGCAATGGCTTCTGAGAAGTTTGAGGAATTGATGGAAGTAGAACCTTGGCAGGATAATCCACCTAGAAGAAGGAAGAAAAAGAAAAGTCGTAAGTCTACTAAGGCGGCTAAGAAAAAAACGACTTCGGTTAAGTCGAGTACTACTGGCAATAAGCGTTTAGAAACTTATCAAATTATCAATGCCGCCAAACGATTAGAAGTAGATAGAGCTGCCTTAAAAGCGGTGATAGATGTGGAGTCAAATGGAAGTGGATTTTTGGTCAATAACAAACCTAAGATACTATTTGAAGGTCATATCTTTTGGAAGCAATTAACTTTAAAAGGACTAAAGCCTGAAGAGTTTGCCAATCTGTATCCAAGTATCCTATATCCAAGCTGGACGAAGAAACATTATTTAGGAGGTGCGAGTGAGTATAGTCGATTAGAAAAAGCCCGAATGATAGATGATGAAGCCGCTTTATTATCTTGTTCATGGGGCATGTTTCAGATCATGGGCTTTAATCATCAAGCCGCTGGATTTAAGGATGTTTACAAGATGGTAGAGGCACACTTCACCAATGAAGAGGCGCATTTAGAAGCTTTCTTGACATTTATCCGCAGACAACAATTATTAGAATATCTGCGAGAAAAGAATTGGGCAAAATTTGCTGAAGGCTATAATGGCAAGGGCTACAAAAAGAATCGCTATGACGAAAAGATGGCGGCGGCTTACAAGCGTTTCAAATTGGAGGGTTGGTAGATCAAGTGGACATTGCAGTGCAACGTCCCTACATTAAATTTCAATTATTTGCATTCAATCCCTAATTTCATTAAATTTAGGCATAACAAGATTGTACAAATGGACTACCCTACTCTTCTCAAAACACTATTCATCAGTTTATTTATTGGCGCTTGCACTGCTCATTTTGCAGATGCTCAGATGAAAACACGTATCGGAAAAGCATATTATGATGTCAAAATTGGCACTATTTATTTGCCATTGGGCGAATTTTCTTTTGCCGATCGAGTAGTTGACTTTGACGAAGGCAATCCTGCTGCAAAGGGGGACAAAGATTATAACCGAATTTTAAATGTACCAGATTATACCAAAAATGCTTCTGTTTGCGCCGCTACATTAGGTTGCCACGGCAGTATCACGGTTCAATTTACCAATAATGCTTTAGTGGATGTGGAGGGCATTGATCTCTACGTATTTGAGATTGGTTCGGATATAGAACCGACTTCTTTGGAGATTTCCAGAGACGGTTATGAATGGAAAAAGATTGGAAAAATAAAAGGTGGAAAAACGGGCATTGACATTAGTCCTTTTGTAGAAAAAGACGAGGCCTATTATTACCTCCGACTCACCGATTTAGGGACGAATTGTTATAATAGTTATTGGCCAGGGGCTGATATTGATGCGATTGCCTCTGTCGGTTCTGCCATTCATATTCGCTTGCAACACACCTTAGCTTTTGAGACTGCCAAGGCCGAGCCTTCTGCTGAATTTTTAGAGAAGGTAGATTTTATTTTGACTGAAGTTCAACGTTTCAAAAAGGCCAGAGTCATCATAGAAGGTCATACCGATAATATAGGCGATGATGATTCTAATCTTCAACTTTCCCAAGCCAGAGCCGAGGCTGTCAAAAATTTATTGGCGCCTAAACTCTCCCCTGTGGATTATTTATTTGAGGTAAAAGCATTAGGCGAAACAAAGCCAATTGCTGATAATAGTACCGAGGCTGGTCGTGAGAAAAATCGTCGGGTAGAGATTTTGATATTCCCCAATCGGAAAGAAAGGATACGGAAATAACGTTTAAACTGGATAACTTTTTAACGTTGTGTTAATTTGGATTGGACGTTGCAGTGCAACGTCCCTACAGTGGGGGGATTTGTTTTCATGAATTTTATTAATCATTACACATTTATCATTATACATTAAATTGGGGGCTTCCGTCTGCGCTCGTTTGGCAAATATATAGCACGAACCAAGATTCATCATTATCCATTATTCATTTATCATTGCAAGCGAAGCGCAGCCGTCGGGCTGTCCGCTCTTATGTGGCTATGTGTCCGCTACTACGCTAAGTGCTGCTTGTCTGCCCTTCGGGCCAGCCGTCGCATCACTAAGCTTCGTAAGCGGCCTCATTGACGCCACATACCGCTTCCATCCCTAAGCCGATTTTTTTTAACGTTTTAACTTTGAGCTTGCTCTAAAAAGTCCATATTTGATGAGATTTGCATCTTATTAAATCTTGATCAATGTTTAATGTGCAGATTTTCAAATACTTTGCAAATATGGGTTTTATGGCTTTTGTTTGGCCTTTTAGTTTTTAGAGCAGACTCAACTTTTGAACGTTG
>JAHDDN010000149.1 GCA_020629335.1 Chitinophagales bacterium
GCTAAAAATATACTTCCTAATGCCTATTGGCGTAGTATGGGGATGAGCCAGCAATTGATTAAAGACGGCATTCAAATTTATCACGGTCTCAGCAATGAACTCCCATTCAATATTCATCAATTTCCGATTAAGTCAGTCGTGACTATCCACGATTTGTTATTCCTTCGTTTTCCTGAAAATTATTCCTTTATCAATCGAAAGATATACGAACGAAAAGTCCGTTTTGCTTGTAAAAAAGCCAATAGCATTATCGCCATCAGCCAACAAACTAAAGACGATTTAATCGACTTTCTTAAAGTAGAAGAATCCAAGATTAGCATTATCCATCAATCTTGTAATCCTATTTTTTATCAGCGAAAATTAATAGCTGAAACTTTAAAAAAGTATGTGTTACCCAAAGGCTATGTGCTTTATGTAGGAGCGATTAATGCGGCCAAAAATATCCAGGCTTTAGTCCAAGCGATCCATCATGCCAAAGGGCGTATTCCTTTGGTATTGGTTGGTAAAGGCGGGAGCTATTTAGAAGAAATAAAAGCTTATATCCATAGACATCAGTTACACCCTCAAATTACAATATTAGAAGAAGTATCTAATGAAGAATTGCCGACTATTTATCAGCAAGCCAAGTTATTTGTTTTTCCTTCTCATTTTGAGGGCTTTGGAATTCCCATCATAGAAGCCATGTGTTCGGGAGTTCCTGTAATAACGACTAATAAGCCCTGCTTTAGGGATGCAGGTGGAGCAGCCGCTCTATATGTAGAAAACGATCAGGAATCGCTCAGACAAGCGATCATTGAAGTGCTGGGAAATGAGGAATTGCAGCAAGTGATGATCTCAAGAGGGGAGGAGCATGTCAAGCAGTTTGGGAGGGAGAGGGTGACAGGGGATTTGTTAGCTTTATATGACAAGCTTTAATACTAATATACTAAGGACTAATAGACTAATTACTAAATGTTTGGCTTAGGGATGGAAGCGGTATGTGGCGTAATGGGGCTGCTTACGGAGCTTAGGTGGACGCAGGCTTGCCCCGAAGGGGAAGACAAGTACGCCTTAGCGTAGTAGCTGCCACATAGCCACATAATAGCGGACAGCCCGACTGTGCGCCTTTGGCGAATGATAAATGCATAATGATAAATGATGAATTTATAATTGCCAGAAAGATTATTTAAGCGAGCGCACAGGAAGCCCCTGATTAAGGATGAAAAAATGAATGATGAACTGATTAGGCGTTGCAGTGCAAGATCCATATGGATAATATAATTCACGAATCAACCAAAAAACTTTGAGCTAAAAATATGATGTTAAAAGAAATTGAAAAAGCAGTTGAAGTCCTAAAAAATGGCGGGACTTTATTATACCCAACGGATACTGTTTGGGGAATAGGATGTGATGCGACTAATGAAGAAGCGGTGGCAAAGGTATATCAGATTAAGCAGCGGCCTGACCATAAGGCATTGATTACATTGGTAGCTGATGTGGAACAATTAGAACAATATGTCGGGCCAATTCCAGCGGTGGTTAAGCCTTTATTAGGGGAGGAGCGGCCAACGACTATTATTTATCCGAAAGCGGAGGGATTAGCTTCAAATTTGGTAGGAGCAGACGGTTCTGCGGCTATAAGAATACCGAAAAGTGCCTTTTGTGTGGCTTTGATAAAGGCTTTAGGTCATGCCTTGGTTTCTACTTCAGCCAATATAAGTGGAGAACCAACGGCGCTGCATTATGATGATATCAGTTTAGACATCAAAGGGGCTGTAGATCATATCATTCCCTTAGAATTAAGCGATGCTTGTTCTGACAAATCTTCTCGAATACTATTACTTAAAAATGATGGTAAGTTTGATGTTATAAGAGCTTGATAACTAATGAATTGCAACATGTTTTTTAAGCCCTTTCTTTTTCTGTTTGACATATTTATTTCGTACTTTTGTGCAAAAATATAACGAATGAAGAATGTTACGGTTTTAGGCGCAGGTACAATGGGGAATGGAATTGCTCATATTTTAAGCGTTAATGGCTTCAAGGTAAACCTAGTAGATATTAATACAGAAGCATTAGTGAAGGCGCAAGCGACGATTGAAAAGAATATGGATCGTATGATTCGTAAGGAGCGAATGACGGAGGAGGAAAAAACGCAAGCTTTAAGTAATCTGACAACTTTCTCTACTATGGATGAGGGTTTAGTTGGAACTGACTTAGTGATAGAAGTGGTTTCTGAAAACATGGATTTGAAGAAGCGTATTTTTAAGGAGTTAGATGAAAAATGTGCGGAACATGTGGTGTTGGCTAGTAATACCTCTTCGATCTCAATTACTCAGTTGGCTGGTGTAACTAATCGACCAGAAAAAGTGATTGGAATGCACTTTTTTAATCCAGTTCCAGTGATGAAATTAGTGGAAGTGATCAGAGGCTATAGTACTTCTGATCAAGTGACTGCCGATGTGATGGAATTGAGTAAGTCCTTAAAAAAGGTACCTGTAGAGGTGAATGATTATCCTGGTTTTGTGTCTAATCGTATTTTGATGCCGATGATTAATGAGGCCATTTATACCTTATTTGAAGGCGTAGCAGGAGTAGAAGAAATTGATACCGTTATGAAGTTAGGAATGGCTCATCCAATGGGACCATTACATTTAGCAGATTTTATTGGATTAGATGTTTGTTTATCTATTATGCATGTATTGCATGATGGTTTGGGTAATCCTAAATATGCCCCTTGTCCTTTATTAGTTAATATGGTAGCCGCAGGCCATTTGGGTATAAAATCAGGAAAAGGATTTTATGAGTATGAAGCAGGATCAAAAGAAAAGAAAGTAGCTGCAAGATTTGCCTAAACCCCTTAGCCAAGAGAAAAAACCAACCACCGTTTACTAAGTATTATGTAATAGAAGCAGCTTATAATGGATGATAATTCCAATAATGTAGTGAGAAATATCACGAGCGATATAGCCTCTTTAAAAGAGGTCATGATTCATCGCCCTGACAATGGTATTTCCAGAATGGTTCCGAGTCAAATGGAAGAATTGCTATTTGATGATTTAGTTTTTTTGAAGCGAATGCAAAGTGAGCATGATGTATTCACTGATTTGCTAAGGGCATTTTTGGGTAAAGAACATGTACATGACACGCTCCATCTACTGGCAAATGTATTAGAGAATGGTGGGGTAAAGCACGAATTATTAACCAATTTGGCCAAGCGATATAATGTCTCCCATGAAGATATTGCTTTTTTGAGTGGCGTTGATAAGAGAAGGCTTTCTACTATATTGATTAGTGGTTATGATAAGAAAGAAGATCGACATTTATTGCCAGCCATTCCTAATTATATTTTCACCAGAGATTTAGGAGTCATTGTAAAGGATCAGTTAATTATTGCAAAGTCAAAACTCTCCGCAAGGAAAAGGGAATACTTCTTGACTAATTTAATTTATCAGCACCACCCTATTTTTGCTTCCTTTAAGGAGTCTGGCAATATAATAGAAATCAATAGTCACCCTGATTATTATATTGAAGGAGGCGATTTTTTAATGATAGAGGAAGATTGCTTAATGATTGCTTGTTCTGAGCGAACATCAGAGAAAGCTTTTGAAGAGGTAAAAGAGCAATTATTTGAAAAAGGGACCATAGAAAAAATTGTGAAAGTCGTTTTGCCTTCTCAAAGAGCTTATAAGCATTTGAATAGTGTCATAACAAAGGTTGATGATGACCTATATGTAGCTTATCAAAGCTTCTTAAATTCCAAAAACATCACAGTAACACAGTATAGTAAAGACATAGGGGTAGCTCAATCATTTGATAGCCCTTTTGCTTTTTTCAACTCCTTGAGTATGCATACGAAGTTTGTCTTTGCTGGAAATGGAAAAAGTCCTTATGATGAAAGGGAGCAATGGACGAGTGCGTGCAATATTTTGACATTAAGAAAAGGCTTGGTGATTGCATTTGAAAGAAATACCCGTACAAGCGATGCTTTTAAAGCATTGGGCTATGAAGTGATTAAAGCAAAAGTCTTATTAGAAGAGATTAAAGCAGGTACAAAAAATATACATCAATTAGAAAAGACTATTATTAGTTTGCCTTCCAGTGAATTATCAAGAGCAAGAGGAGGGCCAATGGGATTTACTTTTGCCTTAAGTAGACAAGATGAAGTTCTATAGGATAATATCAAAATAGACGAAATGATTCTGCCAAAACGGATAGCTATTTATTCTTTAGAGTTCATGCTGTATTTGCTGATTGATAGATTTGAAAAGTCTATCCAGCTTCCATATTTGCGAAGTTAATTGTTGTTTACCATCATTATGAATCAAAAAATCGGCACGTTTCACTTTTTCTTCTTCGCTCATTTGTTTTTCCATACGAGCTTTTACTGCTTGAACAGGTACTCGATCCCTTTTCATAACTCTATTGATGCGTGTAGCTTTAGGAGCGGTTACGACTATGATATAATCTAATACTTGTTCCCCAGATGTCTCGTAAATCAATGCTGCTTCCTTAATGGCATAAGGGATTGATTTAGATTTTGCTAAGTTTTCCATCCAATAATAGGAATGTTTAGCTACTGCAGGATGAACAATATTATTGAGCTTAGTTAAGGCTTGGCTATCATTAAAGACGATTTCTGCTAAGGCCAATCTATTGAGTTTATTATCATCATCATATACTTGTTCCCCAAACAAATCCTTAATAGATTGAATCAATTTTACATCCGTCTGCATTAATCGCTTGGCTTCATCATCCGCATAATAAACGGGTGCTTTGAGAAACTCAAATAACTTACAGACCGTTGTTTTGCCACTTCCTATTCCACCTGTCACTCCAATTTTAAGCATAAACCACTATTTTTTATAAACGATAAATTCTACATATTCAGGAGAGAATCTTAAATTAGAAATACTCTTAGGTATTTCTTTTTGAGAGATGACCCTTAACTTTTGTTGTTTTGTAATATCCACGTCTTTAAAGTCCACTACTAAATCGAATGCTGATGCCTCCACTTCATCAAAATCGGTAAAACCAACCTTGATACTCAAGTTAGCCATTTTAGGGTATAGAATGACCGATAAGCTATCCGCTAAATTGATCGGACGAATTGGGATATTAAAAGTTTTCTCTGTAAACTTTTCTACCTTTATGGTGTAGTTTACCTTTTCTCTACTAAGCTCAAAATTAAATAAATCAGCGCCTTCTAATGAGATAGAGCCAGTCGAGTTTTTATTGATCTCTTTCTTTTGAATGGTATCTGTATACCAATATCTAAGCGTATCCATCACATTCTTAGGTCCTTTCACAAATATGCTATCAGGATTTAGAACAATCTCTTTTAAGCCATGTAGCCCATCAATAAACTCTAATTGGCTATTTGCTTTGAGTTTAACCTTCTTCTCAAAAGCTTCTATGAAATCTAAATTGATTAAATTCGGTTCAATAGCTGAAATACCATCAATAAATAGCTGTTCTGTGATACTCTTAGACAGAAAAGGATAGGAGATAATTGGGCTATTAGAATCATCAATATACTGCAAATCAAGCGAAAGCGTTTTGGCCTTTCTACTCAATTGCTTACGGAATAATTCGGAACCCGTTGCCTCAAAGTACAAATCTAATTTCTTCGGTACAGGCTTTTGTAGAGTTTTGTCAGAAGGGAAATTTAAATATTTTACCTCTACTTCCATTTTGTGGTTATAGACTTCCCCCAATGCATTTAAAAGCCACATCAAAGAAGCTATAAATATACATAAGAAAAAGGCGGGTTTATTCTCAATTCCCAACCAAACTTCCTTAGCAGGTAAATTTTTTAAATTAAGCATAGGAGATGCTTACAAATTATTCAGAGATTAAATCGGCTGATTTAGTAGAATCTAAAGATATAAAAGACTTGTCAACTCTGAGTCGAGAATTATTATCTACCTTGATAACAAAAGTTTTCTCTTCTACCTCAATAATTTTGCCATAGATACCACCAGCGGTAACAACCTTATCGCCCTTTCCAAGATTAGCAATAAATTCCTGTTGTGCTTTCGCTTTTTTCATTTGTGGTCGGATCATGAAAAAGTACATGATTAATATAATAGCTCCAAACATTAACATTTGAGCCATAGCTGCTCCGCCAGCTTGTAAAAGTATTAATTCCATTATGTTTGCTATTTAACAACGATACCCTTCAACATCACTTTGGTTTGTTTTGGGCTTGTATTGGCAAATATAGTAATTTCTTTGTTCTGTACACCTACTTTCCCCTTACTATCGAACGTTACCTTGATAGTATTTTTTCCACCTGGCGGAATAGGTTCTAATGGAAATTCAGGAACAGTACAACCACAAGCAGCAGTTGCATTCTCAATTATTAAAGGAGTCGTCCCTGAATTGGTGAAAGTAAACTCCTTAACAATCTTATCACCCTCCGTGATAAAACCATAATCCTGCTCTAATTGATCAAATTTTAAAACGGCACCACTTTTTTTCTCCTTAAGTGGTGGAGGAGATTTGGGGGTATTAGGACGCTTAGGCTTTTCTACATTCAGCTCACTACTCTTTTTGGCAGGAGGCGTTTTCGCCTTTTTTGCTTTCTTGGCCTTCTTTTCAGCTTCTTTTTTAAGCTCTGCTTCCGTCTCTTTTCTGACTTTTTCCAAGCGAGCTAACTCAGCCGCTTCTTCAGCGGCAGCTTTTTCCATCTCTAAAGCCGTTTGATCTGATTCGTTTACTTCATCGAGTGGAGAAATTTCACCTGGTGCCGCTTCATTGGGATCATCGACACTCACGGGTTCTAATTTTTGAACTGCTTCATTGCTTTGGCCTACTTCACTAGTATTAGAAGCTATAGCATCATTAGATAGGACAATATTAGAGCTTTTATCTGTCGCTTTAGCCACTTTCGTATCTTGCTGACAAGCAACAAATAAGACCGTAAGAAGCAAAAATAGGAGGTAATTTTTCATAAAATAGTATTAAGACTTTTCTTTTCAGACTGCTAAGTTAATTTTAAAGTCACACAAAAGTACATTTTACTAACCAATCATGAAATTATTCCTTTAATCCACGCCCAGATTTTCGCAATCTGCCCTCATTTTGAAGCTGTTTCATTAATCTATCCAATATTCCATTAATAAAGTCTTTGCTCTTAGGCGTACTATAAAGCTTTGAAATCTCAATGTACTCATTCAATGTCACCTTAATTGGGATATTGGGGAAAAATAGCATTTCACACAATCCCATTTTAAGCAACAACATATCAATAGTCGTCAAACGATTAATATCCCAATTTTTTAACTGTGGCTCTATCAATTCCAAAAATACCTGATCATTTTCAAGCGTCTTATTGAACAACTCTTTGGCAAATACCTCTAATACTTCCCAATTAAGCTCCTTCTCATTTAATAGAACTTTAAATTCCTTCTCCTCTTTTACCTTAGACAAGCGCTTTTTAGTAAAAGTCATGATCAACTTCTCATCATCAATCCAAGTAGGAAAGGCAAACTCTAAATTAGTTAAGAAATCCTCTTCTTTCATCATTACCTTATTCAGCAAATAAAGAATAATTTTCCGATCATCCTCCCCATTAATTGTCTCCTTTACTAAATAATGCTCAAATTCAGTTGATGCATTCAAACGCTTATACAACTTCTTCACTAAATCATCATCATGATGACGGTGCAACTGCTCTTTCTTCAAAAGCTCGAAAAAACGATCGTTATCACCTATCGATTTAACAATCTTATTCTCCATCAAACGCGTACTGATTATATCCGCATTGGTTTGAATATGGAGACCCTTGATCCGCTTATTTTCAATCTCCTGATAATGAGCAACCTCATAAATGTAATTGAAAATGTACAAGTAATTTAAGTAAGAATTACGCAAATTTTTCTTCAAGGTATTGGTCTGTGTCCCAATTGGTAAATCATTGACAGTCTGTGCATATAAAGACTGCATCACCTTAACCCGCAAATGCCTTCTGTTTAACATATTCTTCTCTATAATATTAGTTTCTGGGGCTTCCCCTTTCTGATTTTTTTATTCGACCCGTAGGGGCGCTACCTATGTGTGCGCCCTCGAATAAAAAATCAGAAAGGGGCGGGCTATCCGCTCTTATGTGGCAAAAGATAGTAATGAGTATTGGGTAATGAGTATTTAGACAAATTGTACTCACTACTTTATACCCACTACTCAATACTAAAAAAGCCACATACCGCTTCTATCCCTAAGCCAAAAATTAAATACCTTTTATTCTATTTTAAAAGAGTTGGTAAAAATTGGTTATAATCATTTAACTTATCTAAGCACAAAGGAACGAAAAATTAAGGGATTTCGGGCTTTTACGAGCAATTTAAAGCAGTGAATTATAAAAAAAGTGCTTTTTTTTATAAATTTTTAATTACAGTTTCAAGCTTCGAATATTTTGTTTAAATAAACCTCATAAATAAAGCCTTAATTCTTAACATTTTTAATTCGATCAAACTAATTTCAATTAAGTTTGTTCGTCCATATAACAGACCCAGATTAATATGAAACACCTTTTTTACCTCAATAAATTCTTTCTCAAATACAAATTCCGTTTTTTACTAGGAATTCTGTTTGTAGCGCTATCAAATATCTTTGGTGTATTTCCTCCACAAGTTATCCGATACGCATTTGACCTTGTAAAAGAAAACATTGCACATTATAAATTGTTCGATGGTTTTGAATTACAAGCAAGTTATTATAGCGTTTTTAGTAGTATTTTATTATTTTTTGGAGTAGCGGTACTTGCATTAGCTATCATGAAAGGAATTTTTCTATTCCTTATGCGCCAAACAATAGTTGTTATGTCAAGGCTAATTGAGTTTGATCTGAGAAATGAAATCTATGATCACTATCAAAGTTTAAGTACCTCCTTTTTCAAAAGAAACAAAACAGGTGATTTAATGTCTCGTGTTACAGAAGACGTTAATCGGGTGCGTATGTATCTAGGGCCAGCGATCATGTACGGCATTAATTTGATCGTTTTATTTATCATGGTAATTGGTACTATGCTAAAAGTAAATGCGGAACTCACCTTTTATGTTTTGCTTCCTTTGCCCATTCTATCCATATCTATTTATTATGTCAATACACTCATCAATAGAAGGAGTGAAGCCATCCAAAGACAATTGTCAACCTTGACAAGTACAGCGCAAGAAGCATTTTCAGGAATCAGAGTTTTAAAAGCCTATGTCCAAGAAGATAATTTCAATAACTATTTTAGCGAGGAGAGTGAAAGCTATAAAGAAAAGTCATTAAATCTCGTCAAGGTGAATGCGGTCTTTTTTCCATTAATACTATTATTAGTAGGGATAAGCACCATTATTACGATTTATGTAGGCGGTATCGCTGTGATGAATGGAAAATTCACAGCAGGTAACATTGCGGAGTTCGTGCTTTATGTCAATATGTTAACCTGGCCGGTTACCTCCTTAGGATGGGTTGCTTCTATTATTCAAAGAGCAGCCGCCTCGCAAGAAAGAATCAACGAATTCTTAGCCGTTGAATCAGAAATTATCTCTGGAGACAAAGAGGTAAGCACATTTGACGGAGCCCTTGCATTTAAGAATGTTAGCTTCACCTATCCTGATACAGGCATAAAAGCACTCAAAAACATTAATTTCAGCCTCCGACCAGGCCAAAGCATGGCCATTATCGGTAAAACAGGGAGTGGCAAAACAACTATCGCCGATTTATTATTGAGGAAATACGTAATTGATAGCGGTGTTATTGAAATAGACGATCAAGATATCACCGAATTTAAGCTGATTGATCTTAGAAGAGAGATCGGATATGTTCCTCAAGATGTCTTCCTATTTTCAGATACAGTTGAGAAAAATATTGCATTTGGAGTGAAAGACCCTGATAGAGAGGAAGTTATAAGAGCTGCTAAAGGCGCCGCCGTTTATAAAGACATAAATGGCCTAAGTGAAGGTATGCTAACAATGGTAGGAGAGAGAGGCGTAACTTTATCTGGAGGACAGAAACAACGAATATCTTTAGCCAGAGCATTGATTAAAAAACCAAGTATTATCCTTTTAGATGATTGTCTATCAGCAGTTGACGCTAATACAGAGCAAATAATATTAGAATATCTAAATAGCTACTTGTCAGGCAAAACAGCTATAATTATTACCCATCGAATATTTTCTTTAATAGATTTTGATCATATAATTGTACTCGAAGATGGCGAAATTATTGAGCAAGGTAAGCACGAAGAATTATTGTCGTTAAATGGCAATTATGCTGCTTTATATACTCAGCAATTAGAAGAAAGAGAAAAAAAGACAACATAATCGTTATAATTTTGATTAAAAAAAATTAAATTTGTGAAGAGACAAATTTTCTAAACATTTAAACAATACAAAGTGGAGGACGGAAATAGTAACAGATCGAACAGATTTGAAGGAATCTTCTCCAAGGTGGTGAGGGCTGGTAAGAAAAGAACTTACTTTATTGATGTTAGAAGCACAAGGGCTAACGATTATTATCTAACCATTACAGAAAGCAAAAGACGTTTTGAGGATGGCACTTATGAACGACACAAATTACACCTTTACAAAGAAGATTTTACCAAATTTATCGAAGGATTGGAAGAAACGATTAATTATGTAAAAGAAGAACTCATGCCAGAATACGATTTCGATGAGTTTAACTACGCTAAATTTGATCGTGAAAAAAGTAATTATAATTCAGATAGTTCTAATCATTCAGAAAACGATACTGAAGAGGAAGAATCCAGTGCAGAGGAGGATTCCAATGAAGAAGAAACTTCAGAATACAATTACGACAGTGATTCAGATGATGAAAATGCTGATTCTGAAGAATTTGATGAGGAAGATGAAGACAATAAATGGTAGTCATCTTTAAATAAAAGATCAAAAAAAGGGTTCAACTATTTGGTTGAACCCTTTTTTGTTGATTATTAAGTAGTTGACGGTAATTATTTGGGTATTATTGATGAGTTTATTTTTAGCTTAGACAAGGCATTTTTAGCCAGTAATAGCAGGGCTATTGCTAATAAAAATAACGCAGTATAAGCTAAAAAGAAGCCAGCAGAATTGCCGAAATAATTGACGTTAATTACTTAACTGAATAATTCTTCTATATCTTGTACGCTTAAATTTTTCAACATAC
>JAHDDN010000150.1 GCA_020629335.1 Chitinophagales bacterium
CACACATAGGTAGCGCCCCTACAGTCCAATGAAAAATAAGGAAGGGGCACGCCCAATAAGTAAAAACACTTCCGTCATAACACTAACCGACTAATTACTAATAGGCCAATTACTAATAAACCAACATACTAATTACTAATAGACCAACATACTAATTACCAATAGACAAATATACTATGTATATTGAGGGACTAAAAAATGATCGTCAACTAATGACCTACTCCCTCTACAACATCCTCCTATTATTCGGAAGCTTGCAAGGCTTTTTGCTGTGCCTTTTGTTGCTGACAGGAAAGCAATATCAAAAGCGCTCTAATTGGTTTTTGATCTTATTGTTGTTGGCTATTTCCCTGCAAAACCTATCGAATGCGTTGATGATGGGCGGGCTGATGCATGTGGAGTACTGGCCCTTGAGTTTTACTTTATTGATACCAGTCTCCCTGTATTATTTTGTAGTTTACCTGATGAATCCCAAATATGAGTCTAAAAAGTGGGAATGGGTGTTGATTATCCCCTTTATGATTCAGTTCTTATTTAAGATAGCTGTGTTTATAGCCTATTTGTTGATGCCTAATTTATTGGAGTCTCAAAATGTATATTTTGTATGGGGGGCTCACTTATTAGAGTTATTAGCCGTGCTGCTTAGCTTTGGTGTATTACTGAATTTGATCCCTCGTTTAAATGAATTTGAGCGTGGATTGGAGGATAAATACTCAGAATTAGAATCCAAGACCTTAAAATGGCTCAAAAATGCTTTGATTGCGACCTTTATTTTGTGGGTATTATGGTCCATTCCCTTCACTTATAATGTCTTAGTAGAACCATTTATTAGTCTTTATCCAGTTTGGATAGGTATGTCCTTGATTACCTATTGGTTGGCTTATAGCGTATTGGTTAGGCGACATTTGTTTGAGTATGCAGATTCAGAGTTATTGAGTATACCCCAAGAGGAAAACGCTAGTCCTGCAATAGTAGAAGTATCGGATAAAATAGAGGAACATTATCAAAAGCTATTGGCATTGATGGAAGGTGAAAAACTCTATAATAATCCTAATTTGAGCATGAGTATATTGGCCGAGAAGATGGCCTTAAGCAATGGTTATTTATCTAAGATTATCAACCAAAAAGAGCAAAAGAATTTCTTTGAGTTTGTGAATACTTATCGAGTAGAAGAAGTCAAGCAAAAATTAAAAGATCCTAAATTTGATCATTATAGCCTTTTAGGGATCGGATTAGAGGCAGGATTCAAGTCTAAATCGACTTTTAATGCCGTTTTTAAGAAAATTACGGGCATGACACCTTCCGCCTATAAGAACAGTTAACACACTGATTATCAGTAGCCCGAATAGCTCATGTACTAGTATTCGCACCTGTAAATACTTCCGAATATCCATCATTTCATGCTTTCAGACGATGAGCGTGGATATAGAGGCGATATTGCAGCATTGTTTAATTAAAAACTAAAAAACATGAGATCAATCATTTTAATCGTCTTAGTTGCTATTATGCTAATTACTGTTGCTTGCTTTCCAAAAATCAAGCGTTTAAACCATGTTGTACACTTATTTGATGAAGACAGAATTGTAGAAAATTTTAGAAGCTTTAATCAGGTATGGCCAGTCAGTGAAATGACTGCTTCCAAGAATCCTGCGATTTACCCAAAAGGCCAAGCCATCTCCTTACCTAAGAACTTTCATTTTATGGGAAAAGACTTAGATACAGAGTCTTACTTAAAAGATGGCAATACAACGGGCTTACTAGTCATACAAGATAATGAATTGGTGTTTGAGGAATATTACTTAGGCAATACCGAAACTACTCGAAATATATCTTGGTCAGTTGCTAAATCCTTTATCTCAGCCTTAGTAGGTATAGCAGTGGAAGAAGGACATATCAAAAGCATTTCCCAAACAGTAGAAGAATACGTTCCCGAACTCAAAGGTAGTGCTTATGAGGGAGTCACGATAAAAGATGTACTGCAAATGTCTACAGGTGTAGGCTTTAATGAAGATTATGGCGATTTCTTTAGTGATATTAATCGTTGGGGGAGAGGCTTTGCTTTAGGTAGTTCACAAGATAAATTTGCCGCCTCTCTAAAGCGAGAATTAGAGCCAGGCACCTTGAATCACTATGTTAGTATCAACACCCATGTATTAGGAATGATACTTACGAAGGCTACTAATCAAACGGTAACAGCCTATATGCAAGAAAAACTATGGAATCCAGCAGGGATGGAGCACGATGCTTATTGGGTAATAGATAATAAAGGAATGGAAGCCGTATTGGGTGGTTTGAATGCTACTTTAAGAGATTTTGGCAAATTGGGATCGCTCTTTTTAAATAATGGATATTGGAATGGTCAGCAAGTTGTACCAGCCGATTGGGTAGAAGCTGCGACTAAAGCAGATGCCCCACATTTATTAGCAAGTAGTGGAGGTATAGGCTATGGCTATCAGTGGTGGTTACCCTACAGTACAGAAGGAGAATATCTGGCGCAGGGAGTTTATAGTCAATTTATTTACGTAAATCCTACGACTAAAACAGTCATTGTAAAACTATCAGCTAATGCAAGTTTTACCGATCCTTACAGCCTTACTGCCAGTACAGAAGCCAATATGGAATTATTTAGGGCGATTGCACACCAAAAGTGATCAAACTTAGCTATATTACACTGTAAACAAATTAATGTTATATTTTGATGGTCTCTTTTTAAATTTAGACTGCGTTAAATTTTAAAATAGCCTTGATCAAAATAGTAAAAAAATAAGTAGGTATGCAAAAGTTTTCGCATAGTCCGATGAGGTTATTTTCAGCTTAGACAAGGCATTTTTTGCAAGTAATAGCAGGGCTATTGCTAAGAAAAATAACGCAGTATAAGCTGAAAATAAACCATCCGATATTGTTCGAAAACTTTTGTATAACTACTTAATTTACAGTGTAATATTTACTTGCATGAAAAATCTATTAATAGTTATAGCCTCTTGTTTGATAATCTTAGCCTGTGGATCTAACTCATCTTCAGATATTACAGGCTGGGATTATCATCAATTAAACGGAACTCCTTCTAAAGCTACTACTGAAACCTTTAGATGTAGTAAAAAGAATGGAGAGTGGGAGAAAGGAAAGGAAATGATTGGAGCCAATAAAACAGAGGTGAAATTTGATAAAAAAGGAAATATCGAGTTTGAAAGAAACCATGATAAGGAGATAATGCTTTTTGAAACCTCTTATTTTTATAAAGAGGGGACAGTGTCAAGGTCAGTCGTTTTTGATGGCTTAAGCAATAAAAAGATATTCGAATACATCTATGAAGCGTCGCCCAATTTTGGATTGATTTCCTCTCAAGCCCATGACTTACCTAAAAAGCAAGCCCATGAAAAAGCCACCTTTGAATGGGATGGAAAAAGACTTAAAAAGAAAGGCGTCGAAGATATATTGAGGCAAGAATATTTTGTCTTTAGTTATGAGTATGATGATAACGGGAATATGACAAAAGAGTCTAAAGGTAGATTAAACTCTCAAGGCATTAGCCGTAACTACCTTATTTTAGAAATGGATAAAAATAAAAATTGGACTAAGAGAGTGGCAGTTAATAATTCTAATCCCGACAGAGGTTTGATGGAGATTCGTACTATTACTTATTAAAACATTTATTTGGGGCTTCCCCTTCGGGTCGGGCTGTCCGTTCTTATGCGGCTATGTGTCAGCTACTCCGCTAAGGCATATTTGTCTGCCACTGCGTGGGCAGCCTACATCTGCCTAAGCTCCATAAGCAGCCCCATTACGCCACATACCACTTCCATCCCTAAGCCGATTTTTTAACGTTTTAACTGAATAACGTTAAGAATCTATCGACTATCGACTGAAAACTATGGACTAATTTTTTTTGATTTAGATCAAAAGCATTTTCTAATAATTATTATATTTTTGCCTTGATGAGAGAATTAGTACTATTGCTTTTATTACTATCCCTTATTTCATGCCTTACATCATCGGATAAATTACTTGGAGAGTGGCGTTTAGTCAGCCGATTTTATTCCGCTACCTATCAAATAATCGAAGATGGAAAGGAGCTAAAAGCCTTAGTATTATATTATAATGATGGAACTACTAAATATCATTATTCAGAAGGGGAGGAGTATTATCTATTTACGGGTTTAAAGGAGAAAAACGGTGTTTATGTGGATGGCGTATCCAGTGCGACTAAAGTTGATGAAAAAGTAGCTTCCAAACCTAATTTAAGTATTAAACGAATTGGTTTAGATACTTTAGAAGTGACCACTTACGTTAGAGAAAAACCCAAAAAAGAAATTTGGGTAAGGAATATTGAAATGAAAAACACAAAATGAACAAACTAATGAATATAATTGGCCTTTTGTTGGTCAGTACCATCCTGTTTAGCTGTGAAAAAGAAGTTAGAAATATCGCAGCTACAAATGATGATACTACTCCACCTTCAAATACACAACCCACCGCCGATGTAAATCCAATTGATATCAATACTCAAGGTTTTGAACTGTTAGAAAGGATGCAAGGACATTGGGTAGGAGAAATGGAAATCATCGGTACAGCATATGACTGGTTTTGCTTTGACTATAGAGCTATTTCTCCCTCTCATATACATGGTATTTACGAAGGCGGTTCCTCAGGTAATTTATTGACTTCCTTCTTTGTAACGGACTTCAAAAATACTCGAACTATTATGGCTCGAAATGGAGGTCTCCTTAACGGTATTTATCGGACCAGTTATTTTGTATTAGATAGTGTCAATTCAGATAGTGATGGTGATTTTTATCGTTTAATAGATGCAAAAGGTGGTACTAATACCATGTGGATGGAATTGCGCTTTACAGCAGACAGCCTTTACTTCAATGCTTATACCAGTCGTTTAGGATTAACTTTTCCACCGACTCGCCATATGACTTTCAAGGCACAGAAGAAGCATGAAAGCTTAGCTCAAGCAGCCGCAGCAGCAGTTGGCTTTCCTCAAAATGTACCCGCTTGGGATTTTTCTGAAGGTTTTATGGAAGAATACTTATATGCCAGTGAAGGAGCGGAGTCTGCTACTTTCTTAGCAGAGGCATCAGAAGAGAACAATGATGTGTTTTCTTTGGCGACCAATTCAGGTGATCCCTTTAGAATAGATCAACATCCTTATTTAGGCTATTTACAAGTAGATGCCGTGCGCAACAGTGATATCGAAAATAAACACCTCTTCTTATATTTATCCATTGATCCCTTGACAGATGAGTTTGGTTATATGAACGATTTAGCAGCTTTTGATACTGTACTCTTATTTCCAGAAATTATAGCAGTACAAGATCAATTTTTGATTACTTATTTACACCCAGGTGATTATTATGTCACTATAGTAGCAGATGTAAATGAAGATGGCTATGTCTCTGAAGGTGACTTTACGCATATCAGTCAAGCGATTACCATAGCTGTAGAAGGTGAGCACCAAATTACGATTGATAATATTACCGTTGAAAATTAAGAAAGAATGTTTAGAAAATATTATATCGTATTATTCGCTATGGCGATGACAATTTATTCTGCTTGTACGAAGGCGATTATTGATGAGGGCGATGTTGCTCCTATAACAGAAGTAATGAAGTACGATCCTCATATTCAAGAAATCATGTTCAATCATTGTATTACTTGCCATAGTGGAGTTGCTGCTACAGCAGGTATTGATTTAGAGAGCTTTGATAATGTTCGTTTTTATACAGAGAGTGGTAATTTATTAACACGTATAGAAGATGCAGCAGATCCAATGCCTCCTAGTGGTTTATTACCACCCGAAGATCGACAAAGAATCGCTAAGTGGGTAACAGATGGTTATTTGGAAAACTAAAATCCCTTTAAAAATAAACAAGATGATACAATTTAGGTACTTAATTATCATTGGATTGCTCATGGGATTTAGTCCTTTCTTATTGGCGCAAGATGATTTATTAGAAAGTATATTAGATGCACAAGAAGAAACGGAAGATAAGCTAGCAGTATACCCTGCTTTTAAAGCCATGAAAATTGCTAATCTACAATCTACTAAAGTAGCGAGTCAAGGAGATTTATTTATGTACGTTTCTCATCGATTTGGCACTATTAAGGATGGAGTAGAAACCTTCTTTGGATTAGATGCCGCTAATACTAAAATCCAATTAGTTTATGGATTATGGGATGGTTTTCAGTTGGGCTTAAGTCGAGAGTCTCTCAGAAAAACTTATGCAGGTTCCGCCAAAATGCGCCTGACCAGACAGACGAATAAATTCCCGCTCAATATGACGGCCTATGCTACGATTAACTTAAATTCAGAGCTAAAAAAAGAGCGTTATCCGAATATGAAATATCCTGACCGACTAAGCTTCGCTTATCAATTATTAATGGCTCGTGTCTTTTCTAATCGCTTATCCTTAGAGTTAGCTCCTACCTTTGTTCGCCAAAATTTAGTTTGGGAAAAATTTCAAGATCACAATCAAGTTGCATTGGGCTTTGGAGGACGATATAAACTGACACAGCGAACCTCCATCAACTTTGATTATGTATTGAATTTAAGTCGAGCGGAAGAATCTGTTTATAAAGACCCATTTACCTTAGGATTAGACATAGAAACAGGCGGACACGTATTTCAATTGATGTTCTCCAACGCCCAATCCACCAATGAACCTGGCTTTATTTCTAATGCCGAAGGCGATTGGTGGGAAGGCGATATTTATTTTGGATTTAATATTGTTAGAGTATTTTAAAACCATTTATAGCGTTTTATACCTATATGGCGCAAGTCTTTTTGACTTGTGCCGATCGAAGCACGCAATTTATGATCTCGATTACTTGCCCAGACTTATGGTAAGTCTTTTTGACTTACACAACCGATAAGCTTAAAATGGCAATTTGAATCAATGTAAGACTCAGCAGGCACAAGTGAAAAACACTTGCGCTATAAGAGCTTGCACTGCAACGTCCACCGAGGTTGATAAATTTTACAATTTCACAAAAAATCGTGCTTCCCCATCAATTTTAATCACATAACTACCCTTCGCTAATTTCGCCACATTAATTTGATTAGAGCCATTTCGCTGAGCAATGACTATTCTTCCTTGTGTGTCAAATACTTCTATTTCACTATTAATTTTCAGTCCCTTAATGGTAAGAATATCAGATGTGGGATTCGGATAAATCACTAACTCATTTACAGGACTTTCTTCAATGGGTAAGGAATTTCCATTCCAATAAAAGTTGGTTCGCAGGCTTTCTAAATCAGCCGTACTAATCCATTTTTGTCGGAGGAATTCTTGTATACCCAACATTTCTTCTTCACTGATCGCATTATCATAAAATAGAATTTCTCCTATCATCCCTTCCCAATTGACGTCCGTATAATAAATACCTGCATTAGAGGCTTGCGTAAATACGCTACCCAATACACAAAACTCCATAGGATTAGCGGTATTTAATGGATCAACTAATTCTCCATTTAGGTAAGTGTCTCCATTAAGTGTACTGGCAGGCGCATCATTCGAATAAATTTGAGAAGCATCCGAATGTCTGGGTATGGTTTGGGATAAGCACTCCAAAGGTCCTTTTCCTTCCCAAGACAAAGCATTTTCTTGATAAGCCATGATGACCGTTTGGAAAGGTGTTTGATCCACTTCTAAAGCCTGAAGCCATATGGTAGCCCAATCAGCTATGCCCAATCCATTTTGAAAATTAGAGCGATAAGCAAAATAAGAGCCAGGGTCCCAATTACCTCCTACAACAAAATCCCACTCATACAAAGAGCTCGTAGCAGGAGGAGGATAATCAAGTGTACCATTACCATTTAGGTCTGCGGCATCCATACGGAGCGATAAACCACCAACACTGCTTGGATCAATAGGAGAGGGGTAGGTCTTGGTGCTTTTAGCAGCCACATAATAATTGCCAATCTCAGGACTAAAGCTAGTGCCTGTATGAATAGGCTCCCCACAAGCATTAGCATCATACCAATTATAAATCACCTCTTCTTGTGGATTTTCAATAGCAAGTTCCCCATCACCGATAAGCGTAACTATTGGTGCATCTGGACGAGTCACGGCAAAGCCTGTTTTATTACTGCTCCACTGATTGCTTCCCGAAGGAGCCGCTGCTACATAAAAATTACCATTGCTTGGAGGACTAAAAGTCGTACCCGTTCCCAAGAGAGTTGTACCAGCCTCATCAGACAACCAATAATACTCATAATCATTATTAGGATTTTCAATCTCTACCGTACAATCACTCGCTTGTATCACATTGAGGTCAAAAGCTAAAAATTCCTCATAAGCCCCAATGCTAATCTCATTCGTAGCACAAGCAGCAGAGCCATCGCTGATCTCATAACGATAAAGGCCTGGCGCTAAATCTGTTCGTATAAATTGATCCTTTGCTTCCGTATTTTCGATAAATGGTCGAGCCTCATCCGCTCCAATCAACTCCAATTCTTGCAGTTGAACTTGGTTCTCTCCAGCATTAGCGGTTACATATAGACGATAGCGAGCAAATGCTTGAGGTGTATTAATTGCGAAAGCACGTCTTTGGAATCGTTCTGGGAAATCTTCATTAATACGAGTATCTAAATCAGTCCAAGAACTACCATCATCAGAGCCTTGTAGAATCCAATCTACAGGATCACGCTCTGGCACATCATCTGCTGAAGTAATCGCATAAAAGGCAATTTCAGTAGGCGTGTCAAATTCATAGCCTACCCATGCCCCACTAGGAATAGCATGTAGCCACTTCGTACCCAAATCATCATCAAAGGCCATCACAGGAAGATGATCCCAAGTAGTTCCACTGGCATCAATATTAGATTCATTATTATCGGTCAAATCCTCCAATGTTTTATCTGACCATTCAATATGATAATCAGGCTGACCACCGCTTACATCAATATAGATGGCTCCTGTAGGGCGATCTAATTCCGAAGCATAAAAATCTTCTGTTATACTCAAAGCTGTATCACTATTGATCAGACTAAATGGCTTAGTAATTTCACATCCATTCACACTTACCGAAACACTATAGTCACCATCAGCTACACCACTTAAATTAGGCGTCGTAGCACCTGTTGACCATAGTATATCTAAATCAGCTAAATCATGGTTATGTGATACAATAGTAACTTCCCAAGCATCATTATTGACCGCACAAATATCATAATCTAATACCTCGTCAGCTTCAATGATTACGCTTTCTTCAACAGAACAAGCATTCGCATCTACTACCACAAAGTCATAAACGCCTGCGGCTAAATCAGTAACAGGATTGCTTCTTAGCTCTCCATCTAACCAAATTTCATAAGGTCCGTTTCCACCACTATTGTCAAAACTCACTTCGCCAGTAGGCAATCCAGTGCAATCCACATTTTGGGTACTAATGATAACACTTAAATCATAAGAACTGACATCCGTTTGATTAATCAACCAAACATGCTCTCGATAAGGTTTGGGATAAATATGATCAAACTTAGGATCATAGCGCACTAATTCAGTCGTATCTGTCACCGTGAGTTTTAGTTCATAAGTATCACAAGCCGTGAACGTAACATCAATAGCAGTGCTCCCACTTTCAATTAATTTCCCATTCAAGAACCATTCGTACTTTTGAGTATTCGGCGAAGGCGCCAACACATCCGCACTAAACGATAGCGTTTGATCTCCTAAAACCTCTAACTCTTCTTCTGCTGGAGTTGGATTCTCAATCACATCCACATACTTATATAAATAACATATCACACGCTGTACACAAGGTGGACAAAGATCATCTCCAAAGCCTTCTCCAAATCCACCAGCCCCCATATAGCAATTATTAGCCGTTGGTCGGTGACAACCAAAATAATTGGTCAATGCCCCTTCAAAGGCTCCAATTTTATCTTCATTTGCTCCATTATAAGGAGTCGGTAATGGGGCATCTTCTGTTAACCAATTTCGCCACGGAATACTGTCCTTAATTGTATAAGCAGTCGTATTAGGCGTTTCCCAGCATTCTCCACCAGACCATACACCGCTCGAAGTATATTCATCTAAAAGCCCTGGCATAGTATGTCCAAACTCATGCAGCAAAGTTTCATAATCCGTTCCAAACATCAAACCACTTCCCACTCTTAAATCTCTTTCTAAGCCAGCACCGCCACCGCCGCCATATTTGGAAGAAGAAAACCAAGTCACCCAACCCGTCTCATCATTCGCCCAAGGAAGGAATAATGCATCTCTCATCTGGTGCAAAATATCAAATGTCCACCAAGTATGTTGCCCAGGCGCATCTGGCCAATAAGCAGCATATAAATTGAAGAAGTCTTTATATTGTGCATAAGGATTTTTAGTCGCTGCCGTACCATACTCAAAAGCAGGTAAATAATTTTCACTCAAACCTTCCACTAATTCTTCTAAACTATTAAACTCATTACCAGCGTCTGGCATCCCACGATTCTGAATCACAAAATTAATCCGATTATCCTTCGGTCCACCATAATGCAAAGTATCAAATTCTTGTTCTGCAATTAATTCTTCAATCGTCATACAAGAACCATCATCCACCGTCGCATCAGGATTAAAATTAATGGCATCAGGATCAGTACAGCCTAAAATTTCAGGCACACAATCATCATTATTAATCCCAAAATAATAAGTCGCTTCATTCCCATTCGGAAGCTCAAATAGTTCTGTCCCACTATCCCAAACGATGCTAACTGTTCCCCCATTCCATCCATCACCATAAGAATCATTAGCTACAAATTCATAGCAAGCATCCATAAGGCATTCCAAAACAAAAAAATCAGAATTGTCTGCCATGTCTACTTCTGATTCTGCCACAACATTCCCCGTAATGTCCAAAATTTGCCAACTCATTTCATAGCCATATTCTCCCGTTTCAGTCAGAATGCTCACCTCCGTATCATCACATTGTGCGTAAGCCATTTCAAAAATACCCATTAGGGCTATCAATAGAAATATTCGTAACTTCATAATCCTTGATTTAGTGCGTATCTTCCTATAAAAATACGAAAAATAATTGATTTTGGGGCTTCCTACTGCGCTTGAAGGGCTAAACTTACACCCACACAAATTCATCATTCATCATTATACATTCATCATTA
>JAHDDN010000151.1 GCA_020629335.1 Chitinophagales bacterium
AATGAGAAACACGATTTTGATTTTTGCAGCATTAATGATGGCATTTGCATTTACGTCTTGCCAGAAAGAAGACACAGGGAGTATTTACGATATTTTGGGAGAAGCAAGAGCTGCTCAAGAAATTGTGACGCTTAGTACTTCTGACTATGAAAGAGTAGAGACGGAAACTTTAGTACAAGATTGTGATCACTGCGCTTATAAGGCTGGAACGATTGAGTATGTAGAAGATGGTCAAGTTAGTGCAACGGTAGAGTTTGGAATAGATGTAGCAGGAAATGAAAATGAAAATAAATTTGTCGTTACAGATAAGGAAGGTGATAAGGGAGAATATGATTATAAGGAGAAAAAAGAAGGGAAATATGATAAGGAAAAATGGGAATACGAAAAAGTAATAGTAGAACCATTAGTGAAGGCAGATGATTGTGATTATATCGTAGCAGGTACGATAGAGTTTTATGAAGATGGCGATTGGGTAGCAACGATTGATTTCGGTGATGGTACTTGTGATAACTTAGCAGTAAAAATGACTGCGGATGATTTAACTGAATTTGAATTAGACAAGTAGTTGGTATCGTAACGATAAGTAAAAAAAATATCAAAGTGTAAGTTTTATGCTTGCACTTTGATTCTCTTTCCCTTCAAAAAGCAGCTTTGACCAAAGAAGAATTTAAAACTTGTTTTGATCAGTATTTTGATCCTATTAGAAATTATCTCTATTATCGATCAAGTAATGCTGAATTAGCGACGGATATAGCGCAGGAAGTGTTTATGAAGTTGTGGGAAAAGCAAAAGCCTTTTGAAGGAAATCGTACTAAAAGTCTATTGTATAAAATGGCCAGCGATGCATTCATAGATCATGTACGAAAGAATAAAGTGGCGGATAAACATAAGCACAGTTTGCGATTAAATCTAAAGGCAGAAAGTCCAGATGAAAATCTGCAATATCAGGAATTGAAAAAGCAGTATGAGCAAGCATTAGCTGAATTACCAGAAAAGCAAAGAACGGTTTTTTTGATGAGTAGAGTAGAAGGCTTGACTTATAGAGAAATGGCAGAGCGATTAGATATTAGTGTCAAAGCGATAGAAAAAAGAATGCACTTAGCATTAAATACTTTAAAAGAAAGATTAGCATATCATGGCAAATAAGGACCCATATCACCTATCAGAAGAGGACTTCTTTAAGAAGGTAGAACTGCCTTTTGAAAAGAGCAAGGAAGAGGTATGGGCTACTATGTTTGAGGATTTAGATGAAAAGGAGCTTGTTGTTGAGCAAGTTAAAACCACTAGGAAAGTAGTGCGTATGCCTTGGTCTAAAATGGCCGCTGCTGCCGCAGTTGTTTTGTTGGTGGGGCTAATGGGTTTTGTACAATTCTACACAGAAACAATCAGTAGTGGTGATAAAAATATGGCGGTAGCAATCCTGCCCGATGGTTCTTCAGTTGATTTAAATATTAATTCTACAATAAGCTATCAGCCTTATTGGTGGCGATTTGGTAGAACGGTTCATTTTGAGGGAGAAGGTTTTTTTGAAGTAAAGGAGGGTAGTACCTTTAAAGTAGTTTCAAAGAAAGGTATAACAGAAGTATTAGGCACCAGTTTTAATATCAATACTCGAAACGACCATTATCAAGTGTTTTGTAAAACGGGAAAAGTAAGGGTAAGTAATCGAGTTGGAGAACATAAAGCAGAATTAACGCCCAATATGATGGTCGATTTTAAGGAGAAATTTAAAGTAAAGCCAGCTAAAGAAAGCAAAATATTGAGCTGGAAAGAAGCTCGTTTTAGCTTTGAGTCAAAAGCATTATCTGAGGTGTTGATTGACTTAGAAAAATATTATGATATTCGTATAGAATTAGAGGATAAATCGGCAGCATTACTGAAGTACACAGGCAATTTTAAAAAGACCAATACCGCAGAGGATGTGCTCAATTTGATTTGTCAAAGTTTTGGTTTTACATTTGTAGAAATAGATGAAAAACAATTTCGAATTTCACCAAAGAAATAGATTTGCGATTACTTTGCACCACCTTATTGTGTTGTTTTTTAATTTTCAATACGCTCTTATTATCCGCCCAAAGTATTGAAATTAAGGCTGAAAACCAGCCTTTGGCGGAGGTATTATCAGAACTAAAGCAAGCCCATTCTATTCAAATTTCTTATCCAGACGAGGTGCTCAAAGATTGCCTCATAAATCAAAACAAAAACTATGACAATATGGAAGAAGCCATTAATAGCTTACTCCAAAATTGCCATTTATCTTATCGTATCATAGAGGAGGTCTTTGTGATTTACAAAGAAACCCAAGCCACTTTATTTAGTGGACAGATCATTGATAGTGAAAGCCGTGAGTCCATTCCTTTTGCCACTCTACAAATTAATGATAGCTTTCTAACAAGTGATGTGAATGGCCAATTTTCTTTTAAGGCCAAAACCAATAGTGTTCAGGTAAAAGTGAGGCATTTGGGCTATTATCATTGGGATGGCGTTTATCCATCCTTGCCCAATCAAGCCATTGCTTTATTGCCTAAAGTAGTAGGCTTGGAAGAAGTAGTAGTAGAAGGTAGAAAAATAATTCCCTCTATTACTGCCCGTGAATCCGCTTTGGGCTTAACCAAAATGAATCATCAAGTCGCCACTTTTTTAGCAGGTAATAATGAGCATAGCATTTTTAATTTATTGCGCCTACAAGCAGGAATTTTGGCAGCAGGAGAACAAGCTAAAGATTTTTTTATTTGGGGTTCCTATAAAGGACAAACCCAAATTGTATTTGATGGCATGACGCTCTTTAATATTAGTTCGATCAATGATGATATTGGAGCAATTAATCCTTTAATAGTAAAAGATGTGGAAGTTCATAAAGGTGGATATCAAGTAGATATAGGAGATAGAGTAGGGGGCTTAGTCAATATCAACAGCCTTTCAGGAAATGCTAAAGAATGGAGCACTAATATCCAATTGAGCACCCAATTAGCCAATGGCTTAATCAATATTCCTTTAGGTAAAGAGGCCGCATTGCAATTAGGGTTTAGAACTCAATTTAAGTCCCCATTCGATAAATTCCAAAGTGAGGAAGCTCAATTATTAGAGACCGATTTTAATGATATCAATATCAAACTAACAAATAAAACTAAAAAAGGAGATACCTATTTCCTCAGTTTTTTAGTGAGTAAAGATCGTTATTCAGCAGCTATTTCTGAATCAGATGGAAAGGAATACTTTTTAGATACTTACTTAGAAAATCAACAATTGGGAGGCTCCTTTTTCTACAGTAAAAAATGGGCAAAAGGTGGCCTAACGAATTTTACATTAGCCCATTCTCAATTGGATGCGGAATCTATTAACGAATCTAAATTGAGCACTGATATTATAGATTTTCAAGTGAGCCAAAATGCCACGCTCAATGAAGTATCTGAAAGCTCTTTGAAAGTGCAGCATTTTTTTCCTGCGACAGATCGACATACTTGGACTGTAGGCGGGAATTTAATTTCCAATAGCGCAGGTTTTGAGCAAGACTCTTCCTCCTTGTCATTAAAAGATAATACCCAATTTCTCCAAAGAATAGAGGCTTATGTAAAAGATGAAATACGCTTAACTAAACGATGGTCCATACAGCCTGGTATTAAATTAAGCTTGCCTTTTTCTACTTTAAGCCCGAATATTCAGCCCCGAGTCAATAGCCGTTTTAAAGTCAATAATTGGTGGCAGATGGAATTGGCTTACGGAATTTATACCCAATTTTTAGCCGAAAATGCCATCATTGATAATTTTGGAAATGCATTGTTCTTTTGGAGCATAGATAATCAATCTAACAAAAATTTATTAAGCGGACAGCATTGGGTGTGGAGTCAAAGAATGATCTATAAAAGTACCGAATTTAAAATAGAAACCTACTTTAAAAATACCGATGGCCTGAGTCGTTGGTTAGCCTTTGGAGATGCCAATAATCTAAAATTATTCAATGGAAAAAGCCGAACTTATGGCTTAGATGTCGCTCTGAAAACGAACATTCAAAAACATCACTTAGGCCTCTCTTATACCTTGAGTAAAACCGAAGAATTGTTTGATTATTTTTCTACTAAAACTTACCAACGCGCACCACAAGATCAAAGACATGAATTGAAAGGCGTAGGAATCTTGAATTTTTATCCTTTCTATTTTTCCCTCAACTACGTCTATGGTTCAGGCTTTCCCAATGCTATTAAAGCGGTGTCCAACGAAAAAATAATTGACTACAGCCGTATGGATATTGCCCTTTTATATCGAATCACGAAAGTCAAATGGCATGTCGAAATGGGCGCATCCATCGTCAACCTATTCAACACCAAGAATGTCCGTTATAATAATTTTTCCAATTTTCCCGATAATAAAACCCTTTACGCCCCAGCTATGCCATTTACGCCAAGTATATTTGTGAAATTTGGCTTTTAATTTTTTGGGTTTCCTCTTCCTGATTTTGATTATTAATAAAAGTCAATAAGAGATAAAGATTGTTTTATAAATGTAAGAGGACAAAATCAAAAAAGGGAGCTACCCTTTCTTTCGAGTAGCTCCCCCAAATTTAAGGAACACAGATATACTTATCGAGTCGTTGCATTATTTTTGATTTGTTTAGAGATTTGCATAAAGCTCTCTAAACCAACTGCATCAAAAGGGTCTAAAGTATTGCCATTTTCTCCTCCGATGATTAACAATTCTGGGAATTTAATTCCCTGTGGTCCAGCTAATGCTTGAGCAACACCAATCGCAATATCTTTATCAATATTAGCTCTTTCTAATGGCGTCAAACCCGCTTTAACTAAGGCCTCATTCGCAGCGGCATTGGCTCTACCTTCCTGCTCAATTCTTTCAGCTACATACTTAGCTTCTGTTGCTCTTTCCTTAGCAACTTCCATATCTTTCTGTGCCTGAATGACTGCTTCTTCCTTACTAGCTAATTCTCTGGCTCTCGTCTCTTCTATCAATTTCTTACCTTCCTCTTTAGCTGTTAATGCCTCTTGTTGAGCAGTGATTAATTTCTGCTTAGAAATGGATTCTCTGGTAGAAGACTCAATCTTTTGAGCTAATTTTTCATCCACTTGCTTCTCATAATCTACTTCACCAACCTGTGCATAATCTACATTGATATTATACTGATGAATATCCGACTTAATTCTAATCGGTACACCATTATCATCTGTTCTCAAAAAGGCTGTCGTCAATTTTTGACTTTCATTAGTGAGGGTATCTATGACATATTCTGTCTTCATTTCCAAGACATATTGTCCTTCCTGCAATTGACTTCTAAAGTCTTCCTGCAATCTTGATTGACCACCACTATAATGCGTCTCACTTTCCATCAATTGAGCCGCATATCTCAAGCAAGCTTTAGAATACTCACTCAATGTCGTTTGCGCTAATTTCGTAGCACTACCATACTTTCTATGAATATTAATCATTTGTGGATCATCATCAGGTAGTTCCCACCTTACAGTAGCTTCCGCCATGGCTTTAGTCGCATCATTAAATCGAATTTCAAAAGGACTTCCTTTAAAAGTAATTTGCTCTACTTCCTCTTTAGAAAAAGAAGTTGTAATCACATTAGGATAAACTTCCGTATCCGTAATAATCGGCCCAATAAAAGAAAGGCCAGGCTTAAAGACTACTTTCTGTTTTCCCGTAATGGTTTCAGCAAAAGTTCTATAACCAGAATTATTATAGACAAATGGATTGATGTAAGAAAAGCTCATAATAAACAATCCAAGAACAATTAGTATTCCGACAGTACTTCTTTTCATATCTGAGAGAAAAGGTAAATTTAAGGCTTTACTACTGCCAATTAATACCATCAATACTACTGCTGCTATTAAAAACACACTTCCTACGATTATCATAATGGTAAATTTTAGGGTTAAAAAACTGGGTTAAAATCTTCTTATAAAATAATATTTATAGAGGGTTTTAAAAATTTCACTACATTCCGTGTAGTACCATATGAACATACTTTCATAAGCTAAAAGTTTCCCTCTATTAACAAATTTTAACAAAATCGTAAGGCAGGAACTTTTCGCATGATTTCTAATGTTTGTAGTCAGTTTTTGAAAGAAAAATAAAAAAGAGCTTTTCTAATTATCAAACTGATAAATTGGATGAGCTAAGTATCTCTCAATTGTTAAGAAAGATCAAGACTTAAAGAAAGTGGTTTTATAAATTTATCTTTACATAAAGAATAACAACAATCACCCTTTTTGTGAAAAGCTATAAGATGAAAAACTATTTAATTATTTTAAGTCTTTTCTTATTAATTGCTTGTCAGAATAAATCGACACAAGCAAACAAGAAAAATTACAAACAAGAAATAGAAAACCTAAAAACAGACGAACAAAAAAACGATTTTTTATACAATCTCTGGCAGGAAGATCAAAACTACAGAGGAGGAAAAGAAGGAAAAATAGTACAGCAATACGGCCAGTATTCTGATGAGCATAAAGCATTCATCAAAAAATTCAAAAGCAATGACAATGAAGTGTTTTTGAAACTAAAAACTTACCTCGAAATTCATGGCTACCCAAAAAACAAAGCAGCCTATCACGAATTAGCCATCAATGCATTCCCCATCATCATCGGGCATAATCACAATTATCCCGCCCAAGAAGAACTATTGCCATACATCTATCAAGCCTATAAAGATAAGTACTGTTCCCTAGAAGATGTCGTCTGGATCTTAGGAGAAATGCACGAATCCGCTCACCAAGGAAGACGATATGAAATGTCAACCAATAGATATACCCTTGAACAAGAATTTGAAGAATTAGTAAAAGCCTTGGGTTTGGACTTAGAGTTATCATAAAACCTGATGCTTAAGGTTGGAAGGTTGAAACTTTTGAACCGAATACTGCTCTGTCGCAAGCGTCTCGCTTGTGATTCTTCAGGCTACTATTTAAAACTTCTGAAATGACATATCTCTTAGTCAAGTCCGCTCTGTCGCAAGCGTCTCGCTTGTGACCCTTCAGGCCACTATATTGAATTTCTGAAATGACATATCTTCTGGTAAGTTGCTACCAATTTTCTAAACAAGATATGTCATTTCTATACCAGTTAAAACGTTCCAACTTTATTCAGTTTAAAAGTTAAAAACCCCTGTCATCACGAGCGCCGCAGGCGCACAGTGATCTATCACCTAAACTCCCCTCACCGAAACCAATGCGACCTAAGCAAACCCCTATATAATAACGAAAACTCTTCACCACCACTTTGAAAACCACCCCAATTTCCTTATCTTAAAGCCTTTGAGACCAAAAACTAAATGTTAATTAACGGGTAATTAAAGGTACCTAAGATTTATTCTAATATAAACATTTATGAAAGTTACGATTGATACAACTGATGAAAGCTTTATTTCTATAGCTCAATCTCTTAGAGACTTCCTATCAAAAAAGTTAGAAGATTTTTTCATAGAAGATAATTTAACTTTCAATCTTGAAGAAAAAATAACACGAAAACGCCGTAATTTTACATCTGATGGATATTCTCAAATAACAAAAACATTCCAATACAAAAATATTAGTCTTTGTTGGTTTGATGAAAATGAAATAGTCTCACGTATTGAAATTAATATAAGCTATCCCAATGTTTATTTTTACATAAATCGAGAGAAAAAAAGAAGAAAAAAAATTGAAAGAAGTCTTGAAAACACTACCATAATCATAGAAATGTATAAGTTTCCATCATTCAGTATTATGAGATATCCTCACTATTATTATAAGGTCATTGATAGACTTCAAAAAAACAAAGGAGTCGAAATTAAATTTTGCTATACACAAGAAAATATAAATGTATTCATAAGAAAACATCATTCAATTAATGGTGATTTATCCGACTTACTTTACCTATTTTATAAGTGCAATTTGATTATAACAGAACCAACTTATACATTAATGAAAGAACTTTTTACAGAAAATGTGAGCAATTACGGTTCTTATTTGGATTTTATATACGAATATTTTAGGGACTTTTATAAAAAAATCACTTTGTTGATTGATACTTATGTAACGATAAAGGACCCAGAAAAATTATTTGATGAAAGGGCCTTTAACTTTGCTTTTACTGAAAATCATTACGGATTCAACTACTTTGATTATGGTATGCCAAAGGATAAATATTTAAGTGGAAGTATAACTGTAAATAAATATCATATGCCTCGCTTTATTAAATCGATTAATGAAAATAGAAAAGAAAATTTTGACTTAGAGCTTAATCTGAATTTTAGAATTGAATTAGAGTATATCGTTTATTGTTTATGGGATGCAATCCAGAAAGATTATAAGGATTGGAAAGGTTCTTTTAATCCTGAGCATTATAATGAAATAGAGCCACATAATGATTCCCATTGCCCTGCATGCCACGAAAGTCCTTGCATGTGTAGTGATCCATTTTAAGATATCATTGCTATGAAAGAAAGTGAGATCTATCAACCTATCTTAGACATTGAGGAATGGGATGATTACTTTGCTGAGCTAAAAGAAAGGTTGAGCAATCACTTAGAAGAATTGGAAATGCAGTTGATGTAAGAGAGATAACCCCAAACAATTCCTCTAATTTCACTACATAATAAAATGATTATTCTTATATTTGACATTGTAGTATGGAAAAACATATGTGTAGGTTTGAGGTCAAAAACTAAAAAAGGCCTAAATCAATGATTTAGGCCCCTGTTTCTTAGGGAAGAACTTACATTATGCGGGATAAAATCCTCTAACATAACATATTGTCTTCCCTTTCATTTTCTTTACACTTACACTGAAGTGTGTTGTTTATGGTTTATAAGACTACGAATATACTATAAAGTTACAAATTAATCAATGATTCCAATAAGAGAACTCCCCAATACGCTTACAATAGCTGAAAAATATTTTATTGAAAGAGCACTAGAACTTGTTAATTTCAAAACCAGTGATACATATAGAGCGAGGTTACATAACCCAAAGACTATACTTCAAGAATTGCATCAAGTTTTAATTGATTGGGACAAAAACAAGTTGAAACGATTCGAAACAGCAAAGCATGTAATTGATGAGACAATCCTTTTACTTAATAACGAAAATGAACTTGTATTTAGTTTCATTGATAAAGATTATTTTAAAGAGCTTTTACAAACAGCATCTGATAACCAATATTTGAATTTAATTGCTGCTAATCAATTGATTATTAGTGTAAATGAGGATTATATCTCGACTATTTATAATAAAACTAAAGCCGAAATAGAATCTTGTAATCAAAATGCAAAACTACAAATTCACGAATTATTAGAATTAGAAAGATTAACAAGTATTCTTATTACGGAACTATTGAATATTGGCTATTCTAAGACATATCTAAATAATTCTCTATTCTATGTTTTTGTCAAAAACGTTCATGGAAATACGTTTGGTGAATGCTTTAATAAACTGGAAAATTTGAAGAATAAAGAAGAGGAAGAATTTAAGGTGATATTTAAGCTTATTATTCCAAAGGATGATCTTAGAGATCAACTAGTAATTATAGAGAAAGAAAATATTGATTATAATCAAACAACAATTTCTGATTTGATAGAGTTAACAAATAGTCATGGAAAGAAATTTATGAGAATATCAGAAAGGTTTTCTAAGCACTTATTAATTAAAGTAAAAAGCAAAGACTATTATACTGTAATTCAAAAGGCAAAAGAGAAGCTATCTGATATACTAGATAGAGTTTTTTTAGGGTATAATCAACCGAATATTAGAATATATAAAGAAGCCTTAGTTATAGGAGCGAATAGGCCAGAAAATGCAAAATCTAATCCAGTAAACTATATGGCTTTTGGTTCATATATAAGTAATCAGACCCTTTATGAAACATTACAACAAAAAATAAGTAGGATTTTCGATAATTCCATGATCTCAAATGATACAAAACAAAAAGTAAAGTCGTCAATAAGATATTTAAGACTTGGCAATGAATCAACAGAATTAGAACAAAAGTTTTTGAATTATTGGATAGGCTTAGAATTTATATTTGCTACTTCTTTAAAAGATATATCCTCTTTTTCAAGGCTAATTGAGAATCTTCCCAATAGCCATCAATTAATTTATTACAAACGAAATGTGAGAGAATTTCATGAAGATATAAAGCGCTTAAGAGTAGATAATTTACTACCATTTTTTGATGAAAATTATTCTAATTATTTAAGTAAAGAAGAGAGCTATGACTTTATCAAAGAAACATACTTCGATTCAAGACCAATTTTATCTTTCAGAGCGTATCAATTTAAAAGAATATTATTTAGTGGAGATAGAAGGAAAGAAAAACTAAAAACGCACAGGAAGAACTTAGAGTGGAATTTGTCAAGAATTTACAGAATTCGAAATGAAATTATTCATGAAGCTGCTCTCAAACCCAATATAGCTCGAATAAGCTCCCACATTAGATATTATTTGACATTCATAACTGTTAGTATAATTGAGTATCTTGCAGCTTCACCAATAGATATGAATTCAGATGGACTAATTAAAATTGACGATTTTTTTATTTTGCAAAGCTTACATCTTGAAAGCCAAAAGAAAAAAGGATTTTTAATTGAAGAGATGCTTAGAATAAAAAATCCAGTTGAAATATTTAATGAATAGATGTTTTTTATAGAAAATAGATGAATTAGAGTTAACCTATATTCTAAAATTTTGCTGTGCCTTCAGCACACTTTTAAGCTTTTATTTTTTGTCTCAATACTCATTACATTATACCCAATACCAAAGAAAATGCGCAAGGGATAGCAGCGGTATGTGGCGTCGAGAGGTAGCTTACGAAGCTTAGTGATGCGATGGCTGGCCCGAAGGGCAGACAAGCAGCACTTAGCGTAGTAGCTGCCGAACAGCCACATAATAGCGGATAGCCCGACCCTGCGCCTTCGGCGAATGATTAATGCGTAATGACTAATGTTTAATTGGCCCGTGCTGTGTACTTGCATAAGCTACGCAGGGATGCGCCCTAAAAATAAATCCCACCCTAATGAAACTATTTTCCCTCCTTTATTGGTTAGTGGGGTAAAATAAGGAAATGACTGGACATTTCGGTTAAGTTGTGCCACCTATTTCGGTGATGTTGTGCCACTTAAA
>JAHDDN010000152.1:0-4635 GCA_020629335.1 Chitinophagales bacterium
GCAAGTCTCGCAAGTCTCGCAAGTCTCGCAAGTCTCGCAAGTCTCGCAAGTCTCGCAAGTCTAGCAAGTCTCGCAAGTCTCGCAAGTCTAGCAAGTCTCGCAAGTATCGCAAGTCTAGCAAGTCTCGCAAGTCTAGCAAGTATCGCAAGTCTCGCAAACTTAAATGATATAAAAGTACTAATAAGTTATTTTTGGGTTCTTTCGTTTGTTCAAAAAGATAGATCAACAGATTCCTGTCTTTTTGCCAAATTGCTATACTTACCAAATGATAAATTTCCCAAAAGTATAATAAATGATTATTGGTACTAAATGTGGCTATTTTTTTAACGATTATATTTCTTATTTCTTGATAATACCCTGTTTCAATGAGTAATAAAGTGGCTCTTCCTCTTCTAAATGCATCAGCATGTGAATCATTTGATTCTGGTTTGATATAAGTCAACATTTTTGTTTCATCAAAGTTTTTTAACTTTTTTAAAGAAAAAGATAAATTCAAAATTTGAAAAGCATCCTCAGAGGTATAAAATAAAGCTTCGCAAATGGCTAATAATTCAGCTTTCAACTCATGGTAGTCTCCAATATTATTATGCTCTAACTCAAAGTAATGGATAAAAGAAGCTATATTATCCACATAAATTTCTTTGTCTGTTGATATTTTTCCTTGTACTAAAGCTTTATGATAAGTTGACAAGGCTGATATATATTGTTTACAAAATCGAAAGCTATCACCTTGAATAGCAAATAAAAACTCAAAAAAGTTACGCCATTCACTTTTGCCTAAATACTTAATAAAGGGGAAATCCTTTTTAAACAAACTATCACGTTTTAACATGACAAACTCTGCGGCTAAATAGTCTTGAAATAAACGATGAGGAAAATGATAGACATTGCTTTCTCCCTTTCCAGCTACCGTAGCAATTAGCCCTGTTCTATGTTCAATGACCTTAAAGAAATCCTTGGCCATTGCTTGCCTCTTCTCCCTGCTCATTTTTCTTTTAATATCCCCCAATGTTTTAAGCAATCTTTCTTCAAAATCCTCATATTGAAAGTTATATTTTTGTTGACTATTCGCTTCATAAGCAATAGAAGCAACCATTTTTCTAATATGCTTTAAATCCAAATCAAAACGTTTTAAAAAGACCTTTATATCTCGAATATCATCCCACTTATGTAGTAAAATATTGATGAAGTAATCATAAATATCTTCTCTTAACTTTAAAGCTATTTTAGGTTCAATGGAGTAACTCATTAAAATAATAGAAAGCAAAAGCGGCTTTTGGAGCAGTTCTTTGATTTCTTCATTAGCTAAAACAGTTGCTATAAAGTTCTTTTGGCTCTCCTCTATATTTGCTAGTTTGTCTTCGGCCTTTTGGAAATAATTAGATTGTCTTTTCAAATTTTTTTCTAACTTTCTTTTATAAGTTTGATACCAAAGATCGGTAAAAATGAGTTTTTCCTCCTCATTAAAATCTTGGATATGGTAAATATTGAAATTATCGGTCACCTTTTCAGTAATGACTTCAGGTCGGCCCGTTAAAATAAAGCGATTGTGTTGGTTTTTCTGATGTACCTTTATTTCCTTTAGTAACCAATTGACGACTTCACTTCTTCTAATCACCATACCATTTTTAAGGGTTTGTTCTATCGCAATTTCATCTAACCCATCAATTAGTAACAGACAAGGCATATAATCCAATAAATACCTATAAAAGTCTGGGGTTTCAAACTCTACTTGTCCATATAGATATTCACAAAAATGAAGGAGAGAAAAGTTGCTTTGCCAGTTGGGATCATCATGTTTTTCTAATAAGGAAGGTAAATCTCTTAATCGCAAAAAGACGGGAAAATAGTGAAAGACTATATCAGTAAAAGTTGGTATTGCCTTATCATTTTCTAAACTTAAATGCTTGAATTGAGGCTTTTCGCAGCTATAAATCCTTGATAAATACATCAAAAAGGTAGACTTGCCTGTACCTCCTTCTCCTGTTATCAATATTTTTTCGGATTTGCTGGGTTTATCTAATTCAAAGAATAGTTCTTTAAGACTCACTTCCTTTTTACCTTCCTGTGAATTTTTCATCCTTCTTGATAACAGTTGAGCTGTTTGCGTCAGCTCTTCAGGGTGGAAGTTAGTCACTTTGGCTCTCAAAGGCACATAGATGGCTTGTAAGTCCATATAATTTCCATCATCTTTTATATTTTCATCTTCCGCAAATCCAAATAAGGGTAATTGGGTATTAGCGTATTGTTTAGCAAAGAATTTTGCGGCATCGGATTCAAAAATGGCTTTTTGTTCTGCATTTTCTATAGAGCGAGTTAATATTGTTTGGCCTAATATCTTAGTGACAATTGAAGTAAATGTTATCATTGGTGTAAATTGATTAATAACTGATGAGTAAGATATATAAATAGAATGCGAATTCCAAAAGGTGTTTTTGAGCGATTATAAGAGTTGTTCCTTCAAGATATTAAATATGTAGTGCCTACGGCACTTTAAAATGCGGGCGCACATTTTCCCAGCATTAAAATGCTGCGCTAAACTATCAATTATCCCTAGGGGATTTATAGAACTCATTTAAAGTTTTTCTACTGGCTTAGAAAATGGCTATTTTTCCGTATTTCTGCGTTATTTTATCGGCCCGTATCGCTGCTATGAGCCTCAAAAATGCCTTGAATTACGAAAAAATAGCTCCTTTTCAGCTTCACTATAAAACTTTAAATGAGTTCATATTGTATCCATATATAAAAAAGCAAATGCAAGCCTCAGCAGGCACCAATGAAAAACACTTGCGCTATAAGAGTCGATTTTTGGCCATCTCAATACCCATTATCTTATACTCAATACCAAAAAAAATGCGCAAGGGATAGCAGCGGTATGTGGCGTCCATGATGCGACTTACGGCGCTTAGTGATGCGATGGCTGGCCCGAAGGGCAGACAAGCAGCACTTAGCAGAGTAGGAGCAGCATAGCCACATAAGAGCGGATAGCCCGACCCCATTCTTATTTTTCATCGGCCAGTAGGGGCGGACCTATGTGTCCGCCCTCCGATGAAAAATAAGAATGGGGATGCGCCCAAATACAAAAAAGGGCCTAGTGATCATCACTAGGCCCTAATACTCAATTATATTTCAAAAACTATTGAAAAGAAATCAACAGTCAAACAACTATTCTATAATTACTAATTTGTAGGTTTGAGCAGTACCATTCTCTGTGATTAATTGACAGAAATAAGTCCCAGCCATTAATTGATTAGCGTCCAATTGGAAAGTATTTAAGGCTCCTTGACTTAATTGACCATTGAATAAAGTGCTGAGGTTTCTTCCACTCATATCGTAGAGCACTAATTGTGCCTTAGTATCTTGAGCAACTGCCACTTCGATGGTCGTTTGTTGGCTGAATGGATTTGGATAAGCGTTCATATAGCTGACATTATTATCAGCGGTCTTTAAACGTCCACCTGATCTATCCATTGGCACCCAGTACCATCCCGTAGTTTGTTGTCCATCAGAATCTGTCACTGTTACTGTATACCATCCTGAGCCTGCGTTGTATATGTCCTGAGTCGTTGCTGTGAATCCATTGGGTCCTGTCCAATCGTAAGTATATCCTCCAGATCCACCGCCAACAGTGATATCTATGGAACCCGTATTATCTGGGCCAACTTCATCATTGCTAATATCGAAATCGCTAATATCTAAAGTAGTGCTTGTAGAGCCACCTAGACCATCACCAGCATTATTAGAAACCCCAAAGCCATCTTCATCTATGATATAGACACAACCATCTGCGTCTGTAACAGTGATCGTGAATGTTGCATTGTCCGCTGCGATGATAGAGAGTATTCCATCTTGACCTAATTCTACTCTTACATAACCTGTACGATCTATATCATAAGTTAAAGGCCCATTAAAGTTACTCAATTCTACGGTGAAGTTATCGTAATAGAAGCCGAAAGCGCCACCATTCATTGCGTTCATTTGGCTTACTTCGCCATCTAAGGTACAATCAAAATTACAACTACCATCATCTGCTGTTGCGTTGGCATTATAATTAGAAGCTGTTGGGTCTGTACATCCTTCAACGATACAGCTACCATCATCAATAGTTGCTAAAGGATCGAAGTTAGTGGCTAAAGCATTTGTACAACCTTCTAGTTCGCCTATACATGCACAATCGTTGTTCCACATATCGTTTTGTGAATTTGGATTACCGTCATCACAAGCTGTATTTGGAAGAGCTGTACCACCAGGAGTTCCTTCACAATCTAACGGAAGTCCAATACAGTTACAGTTGGCATCATAGGTATCATCTCCTGTAGTATCATCGCCATCATCACAAGCAGTACCAGCAGTTGCAGTACCACCAGGAGTTCCTGCGCAATCTAACGGAAGACCTACACAATTACAATTAGCATCCCAAGTATCGCCACCAGTTGTCGCATCTCCATCATCACAAGTTGCATCAGGAATAGCTGTACCACCAGGAGTTCCTTCACAATCTAACGGAAGTCCCGCACAATTACAGTTGGCATCATAGACATCATCACCAGTTGTTGCATCGCCATCATCACATGGAGCACCATCAATAGCTGGGCCACCAGCGACTCCTTCACAATCTAATGGAAGTCCAACACA
>JAHDDN010000152.1:4735-11107 GCA_020629335.1 Chitinophagales bacterium
GTTACAGTCAGCATCCCAAGTGTCATCTCCTGTAGTAGCATCTCCATCATCACAAGCAGTACCAGTCTGAGCAGGTCCACCTATTACCCCTTCACAATCTAACGGTAGTCCGACGCAGTTACAGTCAGCATCCCAAGTGTCATCTCCTGTAGTAGCATCTCCATCATCACAACTAGTTCCAGGAAGAGCAGATCCACCAACAACTCCATCACAATCGATGCTTACACCCACACATTCACAGTTATTGTTCCAAGTGTCGTCACCAGTAGAATCATCTCCATCATCACAAGCAGTGCCTGGTAAGGCAGTACCACCTGCCATGCCTAAACAGTCTACTAACTCGCCTACACAAAGACATTGGTCATTATAAACATCAGCTGTTGTTGCTGCATTCCCATCATCACAAGTGGCGCCAGGATAGATAGTAGCATCATTGTCATTACAATCTTCATCATTACAAAGTCCATCGCCATCGGCATCTACTGTTGTAACCGTTGCATTATTATCATCACAATCGATATCTGCACAAACGCCATCCCCATCTGCATCTCCAATACCAGTACAAGAAGTTGGCGTGCCTGCACAATCACAAGCACCATCATACACATCATTAATAGTCGTATTGTCACCATCATCACAAGAGGCACCTGGATAGATAGTAGCATCATTGTCATTACAATCTTCATCATTACAAACGCCATCACCATCGATGTCTACTGTTGTTACAAGAGGATTGTTATCATCACAATCGATATCTGTACAAACGCCATCACTATCCGCATCCCCAATACCAGTACAAGAAGTAGGAGTACCAGTACAAGTACAAGTGCTATCGTACATATCATTTATGGTGGTACCATCGCCATCATTACAAGAAGCACCAGGATAAATGCTAGGATTATTATCAACACAATCTACATCACTACAAACGCCATCACCATCAATATCTACCGCTGTATTTGTTGCATCATTATCATCACAATCTATGTCGGCACAAACACCATCACCATCGGCATCCCCAATACCAGTACAAGTAGTTGGAGTACCAGCACAAGTACAAGTGCTATCGTAAATATCATCTAAAGTGGTGTCGTCTCCATCATTACAAGTGGCACCTGGATAAATGCTAGGATTATTATCAACACAATCTACATCATTACAAACACCATCGCCATCAATATCTACCGCTGTATTTGTTGCATCATTATCATCACAATCGATATCTGCACAAACGCCATCGCCATCCGCATCCCCAATACCAGTACAAGTAGTTGGAGTACCTATACATTCGCAGTTGGTATTGATCATATCATTAGTGGTTGTATTATCTCCATCAGTACAAGGCGCACCAGGGTATAAGCTTGCATCATTATCATTACAATCATCCGCCGTACAAACGCCATCGCCATCTAAATCGGTATCAGTAATAGAAGCATCATTATCGTCACAATCCACATCCGTACAAATACCATCTCCATCGGCATCACCAATACCAGCACAAACGTTTGTCGTTTGATCTCCATCCACACATATATTATCCAAATAAAGTGCTTGACCAAAGAAATCAGTATCAGAAGTGATGGCAAATGTGAGTGTAATACTCATGCCATCATAAGCGCTCAAATCAACCGTTTCTGTTCTCCAATCACCACAAGCGTCAGGTACGAAAGTTTGAGCCGTTTCGAAGCCACTAACGGTTGCTAATCCACTATTTTCTCCCTTGCTAAATACTGAAGAGGAAGTTAAACCACAATCCGAAGATACACTAATATCTAAGTTATTAGCGACATTAGAAAAAGAGCGTTGGTAGGCTACATCAAAAGCTAAAGAAGCATTAGTATAGTTGCTTAAATCAAATGTAACACTAACTAAGTTGTATGATTGGCCATTATTGAAAGTGAAGTTATTCCAAGCATCGAAAAGTAATGCGTCATTACCATTGTCTCCACAACCGCTAATAGTAGAAGTAACTTCAAAAGGAGGAACTGCATTAGGGTTGGTGCTTGACCAAGTAGAACCTAATGTTCCACTTTCAAAATCTTCACAAGATTGCAAAGTAGTAACAGGAGCAGCATAAAGGAAATCTACACAAGTTGGGTCGTTGGTATCATATTCATCTGCTACGCCATTAGGCAAAGTTGTATAAGCATAAATATTGTGTGTACCTAATCCAAATGTAGCAGTACCCACTGTTACGTCTACAGTAGCTCCAGGAGCCAATGAGCCTGTCCAGTTGAAGGTAATAATATTACCACCATCCAGTTCAACATTGATAGTGGCAGAAGTTAATGTATTAGAGCCATTATTGGATAAAGTTACAATAACTGATTCACTGCCACTACAAGCGATATCATTTGGAGCGACAACCGCAGCAATAGAAGCATCATTATTCGTGAATGGGGTACACTTATCAGAGCTTAGCATAGAAGCTCTATTATTTTCGATATTGAAACGCATACGATCTTTTTGTCCTTGCGTAAATGCTGCCCAACAAGAACCTGTATAGTCCATATAATTTTCTAAGATATCAGGTACATCCCCTAATCCTCCCATTCCAGTAGGACGGTAAGGATTATTGGTACTTGTATCATTTGTATCAGTCGTACAAGAGTTATTAGGGCTGTTACAAGCCGAGGCACCACCAAATCCAGATACATCTTTCGGTGGTGTATCACAAACAAAATCGCCATCAGCTAAACAGTCATTGTTAGTTGGGCAAGTAGTACCACCATCAGGTGCAAAGGGATGAGCTAATGAGAAATAGTGTCCTACCTCATGGGCCATTAAGCCAGAGTTTAAAATATTTGCGTCAATATAGACCGCATCATAGCCACTATAATATACACCAGCGGCCCCTTCTAAATCAGTTATGATGTATATATTTAAGTAGTCTGATATATTCCAACTGTAAGGGTGAGCTGAAGGATCAACGGTACCATTATTTACATCAATATAGGATTCGCCAGCACCTACAACATGTCTTGTGACTCCTGTTGTAGGATTGCCATTTTCATCTCTTTCTGCTAAGCAGAGTTCTATTTGAGTATCGACACCACTAAAGGGATTGGTAAAGGTTGCTCCACTAGTATGTCTAAAACGGTTGTTTGTAAAGCCGATCATGTTGATTAGGTCAGCATCTGTAGGATTTTCTTCTGATCCTAAAGCAGCTCCTTCATGAACAATATGCCATACAACTGGAATATGATAAACACCATCAAAAGAAGGACAGTCATCAGATAAGGCTCTGGAACCATCTTCAATGCCTTTCATGGCATCTTGGTATTTACGTTCGTAATCTGCTTTTTCTCGAGCATAGTCAATGTCGTTTTCTAAACGTTGGGTATTGATATGGTCATGAGGGCAAGAAAACTCATGCATATTGGATGGAATATCATCGATCCAATATGCTGAATCAGTTGTCTTACTCTGTGAGTATAAAGATTGTTGAGTAAAAAATAATAATAGGGTAAAGCCAATGAGGGTTGTAATGGTTTTTCTCATAGTTGTTTGTTTGTAATAAAGTGAGTTTATTCTAGAAATTTCAAATTTAAAACGCTATTTTAAAAGATTAAAAATAGGCAGGCTAAGTAATTAAAAATGGTAGGCTAAAAATAGTTAAAATAAAAGAAAAATCAATTGTCGCATACTGTCAAATGTTAATTTTAATAAAAAATCAATATATCTGGTGTTTATTCATTTGTAACTAATTAACATGCCATTACTATTAAATTACAATTGCTCCTGTTAAAACAAATTGATCAAATATACCTTTTATGGAAAGAAGATGCTATCAGTTAAAGGCGGGAACTCTTAAAAATTTGAACTTAAAAAGCGAGCGATTAGAAGACCCTAAGTCTAATCAGGTTCAAGTAGCTATTAAAGCGATCGGTCTTAATTTTGCGGACATTTTTGCTATATGGGGATTGTATAGTGCTACGCCAGAAGGAGTATTTATTCCAGGATTGGAATATGCCGGTATTATTACGAAAGTTGGAGGCGAGGTTAAGGACTTTAGAGTCGGAGATTCTGTAATGGGAGTTACTCGATTTGGAGCTTATACCGATCATTTGAATATTGAAAAAGACTACTTATTAGCTTTGCCAAAAAAATGGAATTTTGAGGAAGGCGCTGCTTATTTGGTGCAGATTTTGACTGCTTATTATGGATTAAAGGAATTGGGGAATATACAACAGGATGCTACAGTACTCATTCATAGTGCTGCTGGGGGAGTTGGTATCCTTGCAAATCGGGTAGCCAAAGAATTTAACGCCTTTACTATAGGCACTATAGGAAGAGCTAATAAGGTGGAGACTTTACGTAAGGAAGGTTATAATCATTACATCATAAGAGGGGAGGGGAATTTCAAAAAACAACTGGATCAATGCTTAGAAGGGCGCCCTTTAGATATTGTGATGGAATGCATAGGAGGAAAGTATTTTTCTGTGAGTTATGATACACTCGCTCCACAAGGAAGAATCATCGTTTATGGATCCGCCCGTTATGCTTCTCCTGGAGATAGGCCTAATTATCCCAAAATGATTTATCACTATTTGACACGACCTAAGATTGATCCTCAATCTATGATAGAAGCTAATAAGGCTATTATGGGTTTTAATTTAATTCATTTATATGATAGGGTAGAAGTGATGCATCGTTTATTAAAGGAGATTGCTTTGTTAGATATAGGGAAACCTCACATCGGACACAGCTTTGAATTTGAAGATTTGAAAGAAGCGATTAGATTATTTCAGACAGGAAATACAATTGGAAAAGTGGTGGTAAAAGTATAAAAATAAAGGGCGACCCTTGTAGTCGCCCTATTTTGTTACATTTATTTAAAACTAATCAACTCAATATCAAAAACTAGTGGAGAGTTAGGTGGAATTCTGCTTCCTTTTGCTTGTTTTCCGTAAGCCAATTCAGAAGGAATTAAAAACTTATATTTAGCTCCAGGCTTCATTAATTGAACTCCCTCTGTCCAACCTTTAATCACGCCCCCTAAAGGAAAAGAAGATGGCTGGCCTCTATCAACAGAAGAATCAAATTTGTTTCCATTTAATAAGGTTCCAGTATAGTGTACTGTTACATAAGAACTAGCATTAGGACTCTCACCGCTGCCTTCTTTTTCCACTATATAAAATAGGCCAGATTCTGTCGTTTCAGCAGTTAGATTATTTTTAGTTAAATAGTCTAATATAGCATTAGAGTCTTTCTCTAATTGAGAACCTGCTTCAGCTTCAAAAGAAAGTTTAGTACCGGCTTGCTTACAAGCAAAGATAACTACCGAAATTAATAAAAGTAGTAAAAGTAAATTTTTCATGATTGTTGTTCTATTTTGATTATTATATTTTTGATTATTTATTCTTTAATCCATCAAGGATAAGATCCAGCGTGTACACCACATCTTTACCTAATTCATTAAACTCAACTTTCTTGCCATCTATTTTTTCAGACTGCTCAAAAGCATTATTTTTGATGGCCTCGCTTACTGTGATAATGATTTGTGCAATTTTGGCAGGATTACATTTCTTGACCTCTCCTTTATCAATTGCCTCTTCAATAATCTTAGTATAAAAGCGACTATCAATCTTCAATATCTCTCCGAAAAATTCTGGAAATGACTTCCGAGTCTCTAAGATCAATTGCACCGAAATCTTACTAGCCTCCACGACATTGTTGAAGAAATTAGCTGACTCTAAAGAGTACTGTTTAATTCGTTCCAAGCCATGTACTTTATTATCCACTTTAGCTTGAATCTGCAATAATTTACTCTGCCACTCCTTAGAGAAAGTAGAAATAAACAAGGTTTCTTTATTCGGAAAATAGTAGTAAAGAGAGGATTTTTTCATCCCAATGCTATGAGCTATATCCTCCAAGGTAGTTTTTGAATAGCCGTATTTCGCAAAGCAAACCGAGGCTGCTTTTTGGATCAAAGCCTTTTTTTCGTCAATTTTAGTAGACATACGTTAAATTTTTCGACCAAATTAGGTAATTAGTAGAATAATTCCAAATTTTCCTTGATTTTCAGTTATTTATTATGCGAATAATTGTTGATTAGAGTTTTTGACTCAAGAAGTGTTTTGGTCTATTTATACCAATGCTTTCACTTTTAGTGAATTTAGTTGACTGGTGAATTGGTTGATTAGTGAATTGGTGAATTGGTTGATTAGTGTTTTAAAAGAGAAATTTTCCAACGTTCTTAAGTTATTTGGGCGTGCCCCTTGATTTTTTGGCCCAATTGTAGGGGCGCTACCTATGTGTGCGCCCTGGGCCAAAAAAATCAAGGGTCGGGCTGTCCGTTCTTATGTGGCTATGCTGCTCCCACTTTGCTAAGTGCTGCTTGTCTGCTAAAGCCAGCCATCGCATCACTAA
>JAHDDN010000153.1 GCA_020629335.1 Chitinophagales bacterium
CGGATACTTTAGAACTAGCTCATTTATCTGAGCATTCTATTAATGCTACTTATGGCGAAGTGGCTAGTATTTCAAATACGGAATTGATAGAGAGTGGAAATGTACTTTCTTTACAAGCAATGGACTTTTTGAGTAACCCTCAAATTTTATCAAATTCATGGGGAGAAGATATTATTCCTATAGAATCCTATTCTAAAGAAGAGGCTGCCATTCAAACTCAAATAAATGAGCAAGCAATTGATGCAATTGTTACTTACTCACCTTTGGATAAGGAAAAAGAATGGACTCGAATTGATCACGAAGAAATTACACCTTTTACTTGGAAGTGGGTAGATTTACAATTAACTAAATCTGATAGCAGTATTAGTCATATTCATCTATTAAGACCTAATTGGTGGCTAAGAGAGGCAGGGGCTGATAGCATAGGTAAAAAGACTTATCTGAACATTGAAGAATTAGGATTAGAAGGCTGGTCTACAGTTACAGATATTCGAATTAACCAATTAGATACGAGATTTTGGAATGAAAATCGTCACGGAGATTATATATACCGACCAATAACGGGTAAATTTGAACATGAAAGCAGTGAGGTTTACTACTTACAGTTTGGAGAGGCAGAAAACTTATTAGGAGTAACCGCAACACACCCAATTTGGTCTACTGATAGAAATGATTGGATTGCTGCTGGTGATCTAAACATCGGAGAAACCGTTAAAACTTATGATAGTGAAGTAGTTCTTAAATCTAAAGAGAAGCTAGGAAATAAGCAAAAGGTTTATAACCTTGAAGTTTATAAAGACCACAATTTCTTAGTTTCTACTGATAAGATTTTGGTGCATAATAATTGCTTACCTAAAATTTCAGTAGTTACAGATGATTGGGTTACTAAGGGAGCTCACATACATTTTGGTAAGATAGAATTAGCTGTTAGACCTGATGATAAAGGGGGAGTTGTATTTCAAAAAGTTTTTAGTAGTACATCAGATGAAGATTTCAAAGCAGCAGTTAAGCTTGCTGAAGAGGCATTCAAAAATGAAAAATGGTTAAAGAAGTTTAGGCATTCAGTAAAAGGAGCTAGAGATTATATGCATGGGGTAGATGGAAGCCTTTCTAAGTTAGCAAATGGACGAGCTGCAGAATTAAATTTTTTACTAAAAGCAACAGAAAAATAAATGGATATAGAAGAAATTTTAAGCTATTTTAAGTTTTCGTCACTTAAAATAGCTATTGGAGAAAACTATGATGATATTATAAAAATTCTTGGAGTCCCAGATGGCATATTTGAACAAAAAACACACAAAGTCAAATTAATTAAATATGACAATATTGAGTTAACCTTTGTTCAAAATCAATTAATATCATACTCATATCATATTAGTAAAAATAACAATTGCTATACATTTGATATGCTAATAAGGTCAAATAGCAATTTAATTGAAAAGACTAGTAATTGTGATTTTTTTATCGTAAGTATTTCTTCAGAATTTGATTTAGTCTTTTCTAAAGAATCTAATTGCTTATTTAAAATTATTGTAAAATAGTTGTGGAATTTATCTAATAATATGAGTTATATTTTAATGTATTGCAAGAATGTGTGATCCAGATATGAATTCTTGTTATTTATAGTTTGAATATAAAGTAAAAGCAATAAATAATGTTTGAAAATTAAACAACTAATTATGATTATGAAAATTTAGAAAGTAGTTGGGATGCATTTAGAAAATAGCCAATAACAAATGTTAAAACGTCCATAGCTAGTGAAATAGCTATGGCGTTTTTGTTATTTTAGTAAGGACTCAAGACTTGATTCAAATTTCATATTGGGTGAGAATTCCTCTCTATATTATTATTGATATCCACCGAGAGAAATGATATACCGCCTTATCAACGACTTCCTATTTTCAATAAATTAAAACTAACAGAAAAAAGACATGTCATTTCATCGTTTTACTCAATACCCATTACCTCCTACCCAATACCCCAAAAAGCGTGAGGGATGGCAGTGGTATGTGGCGTCCATGAAGGGGCTAATGTAGCTTAGTGATGCGATGGCTCGCAGAGACAAGCAGCACTTAGCGAAATAGCCACTGAATAGCCACATAAGAACGTACAGCCCGACCATGCGCCTTCGGCGAACGATAAATTCATAATGATAAATGATAAATTTTATGGCCACTATACTTTGGCTTTACGAGCGCATGGGCACGCCCAAATTTAAATAAGTTAAGAGTGGCTTAATGGTCTTTATCTAATATACTTTTAATCATTTCAATATTGGAACTAAGAAATGAACTGGTTACAGTTCTAACTTTTTTAATAATGATTTTTTTATCCGCAGTAAAAATTCTATTTGGCCGTACATAAGAACGCTGGAATATATACCCCTTTTTGAAATGCTCCTTATCAATAGGAATGGCATAACTATCATTAGCATATCGAGTAATTTGACATAAAATAAGGTCATCTCCTTCTAAGGTAGCAAGGACCAAAGCCGGACGTTTTTTTGCATTGGTTAAATCCGAAAATGGAAATGGTATAACTACTAGATTACCTTCTATAAATCTTTCCATGCCTCGTCTTCTTCTTCACTTAACCAATCTTTTGCCAAAACTTGCTCACTCGCAAAATGTGTCAATATTGGATCTGTTTGTTCTTCCTCAATCAAAGTTATTAGTTTGGCTTGATCTTGCTTAGAAAGTTGTTTAACTAAAACTAACACTTGGTCAAAAGAAATGGGTAAATACATTGGTTTTTCCATTTTATAAAGATAATACATTAATTATCCAAAAACAATTGACAATTACCCAAAAGCAATCGGCGCCGCCAAAGACTGATCTGGTATCCCAAAAGAATCCACGAAGCAATTCGCACTCTGGCGAACCTTTAAGCAAAGTCGATCCACTTCCTTTCTAATCGCCTGCGTCTTATTGGCCGATAAATAACCCTTCTCCAAATACCAAGCACTATGCTCCTCTATAGTATGCAGCGCATATAAATCGCATAAATCCTTCAGTACCACTTTCAAGGAATCTTCTTTAGTACCTTCAATCTTTTTTACAAATTGCTCTATCGTAATACGCTCCGCATACGCCAAGCCTAAAGCAATTAATTCATTCTGACAACGCAAGAAAGCATCATAAGAATTGAGTTTCATCCCTAAGAGGTTACGCAATTTTTTTGCGACCGCCTTCAAGAGATGTTTCTCTCTATTTTGGAATATTTTCACATGAAATTGACTATCCAATAAATGCGCTTCACTGGTCATGGCCGATTCTCTTTTTTCGACCAAAGAAAAACTCACTTCTCCTAGCACAAACTTAGCCATTCCCAACCAATTCAAATCTTCAAACTCCTCTTTCATTTTCGTTAAAAGCCCTTTGGCGACCAACTGCAATAAAACAGTATTATCTCCCTCAAAAGTCGTGAATATATCTGTGTCTGCTTTTAGATCAGCAATGCGATTTTCGTGCAAATAACCTTTTCCTCCACAAGCCTCTCTACACTCTTGCAAGCTCGCTGTGGTATGCCAAGTCGCATAAGACTTTAAAGCCGCCGCTAAAGTTTCCACTTCTCTACCATCTTCCTCCTCCTCACTCACATATCGTTGACTCAGATATTGCAGCGCAAAATCCAAGGCATAAGTCTTAGCTAATAAAGGCATGAGCCTTCTTTGATGAGAAGGATAATCTAATAATAAAGTCTCGGCTTCATTAGCAGGCCCAAACTGTCTACGCTTTAAGCCATGCTTAATCGCAATGGTTAAGCCGACCTTAGTGGCACTAATACCAGCCTGTGGCACACAAACTCTACCACCCACTAAAGTACCCAACATCGTAAAGAATCGTCTGGAATCACTTTCTATCGGGCTAGTATAATTTCCTGACTCATCTACATCCCCAAATTTATTGAGTAAATTCTCTCTTGGAATACGTACTTCATTAAACCAGATTCGGCCATTATCTACTCCATTCAATCCTAACTTATAACCACAATCTTTAATCGTAATACCTGATAAGGTTTCGTGATCATCATCTCTTAAGGGCACCAGGAAAGCATGGACACCATAACACTTATCTTGTGTATATAATTGCGCAAATACCGTAGCAATTTTAGAATGCATCGCATTACCTATATATTCCTTACCAGCAGCTTCACTAGGCGAATGAATCACAAACTCATCTGTAGCTACATCATAAGTAGCCGTTGTTTCTAATTGACGGACATTAGAACCGTGTCCAGTTTCTGTCATCGCAAAACAACCTGGCAGTTCTAATTTGCCAATAGCTTCTAAATGGCGTTTGTGATGCCTTTCGGTTCCTAACCAAAATACACTACCACCAAATAAACCAAAGTGTACTCCAAACTTTATCAATAGGCTCAAATCGTGATAGCCCAAGGTTTTAAAAAGAGCAATGTATTGATTCATGTCTCCCTTGCCACCATAAGCTTCAGGATAAGCCGCCGAACCATAACCATGACTCGCCAAAATATGGCACCACTCTAACACTTTTTCTCTATACTCATCTTTATAGCGATAATTGACCAACTCAAAAGCGGGATCAGACAAGAGCACTTTTATTTTTTGAATCAAAGGAGCTTGTTCTCCATCAATCAAGGCATTCATCGCTTGATGATCAAAGCTTGGCTGGTCTTGAAAAAGACTTTCTTGCTCCCTTTGTTGCTCACTGAGTATATTGCGATATTCCTTTAAACTCACTATACCCAAAACCTCCTCTATATCTTCTAGGGCTTGTCTAGCTTGTGGTGTAGACCATAGCTGATCCTCTTTACTAATACCAGTATTGGCCATTTGTAATCCCAAATCAGCTAAAGATTGACGATTACTCGCCTCCATCTCTTTAGAAGCTGTTTGAATCAAATTGACCCATTCCTGAAATTGTTCCTCTAATGGTGGATTAGCAGGATCACACCACTCATATAACATAGCTTTCTCTTCTGGGTTGAGCCACGGCATCTCCTCAATTTTTTGTTGGATCAACGCAACTTCGCTTGGACTCAATACAGAATCTGCCCACGCAACATAGAAAAGTGGTATGAATGCTAAAAGGTTTGGGCTAATTGATTGTGAATTAAGGATATTCATATAAGATATAATTAAGTTTTGCCTATTTTTTGTCTAATTTTTGGACTTTGTTAGTGTTGTACTTATACAAAACTTGACATATGTTTTCTAAATAGCGGCTTTACGACTTTTTTAAATGTATAATTGTCAATTTTGGCAATAAATATTGCTTAATTTTATAACGTAATAGAAATTAAGTAATAGGGGACACTAATTACTTTATACACAGGAGCAGGCAAATAAGGGGAAAGTTTGTCTTGCTCCTTTTTTGTTTAAGTCAAAGCTCCTTCATTTTAACTAACAAAAAAGTCCTTTAAATGGATGACTTTCAAACGCAATTCATCCTTTTGTATTATTTCATCAGAAAAAATCATTCCATTAATTATAGGAGCTTGCTTGCCTGTTTCCCATTGAGTACCGCCTATTAATATTCTCGCCTCATCCCAATAATCTCCAGCAATAAATGTCTGTAAAGTATGCAAACCACCCTCTACTATAATAGAGTGGAGCTTTTGCTCATACAAGTGTGTCAAAATTTGAGGGATCAAATCTTGACTTGAATCTATTTGTACCCAAGATAAATGCCCTTGCTTAGCACTTTTTAATTCATTAAAAATAATCGTTGGAGCTGCATTATCAAATAAATGTAAGTTAGGAGATAATTTCAATTGCTTGTCTATTACTAAACGACTAGGCTGATATTCGCCTCCACCTAAGCGATTCGTCAACCGAGGATTATCTGTCAAAGCCGTTTGAGTGCCTACTAATATGCTCGCTTCTTCTCTTCGCCATTGGTGAACTATTCGCTTAGCCACTTTATTGGTTATCCATTTTTGTTCAGCCTCCAAGGGTGCAAAATATCCATTAGCTGTCTGAGCCCACTTCAAAATAATATAAGGCCGCTTATCAAGCACATTCGTAAAAAAACGTCTATGCACATATTGCGCTTCCTTTTCTAACACACCAATCTCCACTTGACAGCCCGCCTCTTTTAATTTTTTGATTCCCAATCCATCTACTTGATCAAAAGGATCACGACAAGCAATGATTACATGAGGAATCTGTTTGGCAATAATCAAGTCCGCACAAGGAGGGGTTTTCCCATGATGTGCACAAGGTTCTAAACTAACATACAGCCGACTCTCTTTCAATAAAGGAATATCCTTTTCTTCCACAGATGCAATTGCATTCACTTCTGCATGTGAGCCGCCATAGGCAGCCGTATGTCCTTCACCAATGATTCTATCTTGATGTACGATTACTGCTCCTACAGATGGATTGGGCGCTGCAGCTCTCATGCCTCTACGAGCCAACTCCAAACAACGCCGCATATATAATTCGTGCTTCATTTAGGACTATTTCTCTTATAAATTTTCCAAAGCATTTGACTTAGCTGTCAAATTACAAAGCTTGTATAATACCCTTGCCCCCACATTCGCATCCCACTCATTAGGTCCATCTCCTGGAGCAACCTCACACAAATCAAATCCTATAATTTTACGCCCAGAATCTATTAACTCACTCAGCAACATAAAAATTTCTCCCATCTCCATTCCATCAGGAACTGGTGTACCCGTATGCGGACAAAGCTTCGGATCTAAACCATCAATATCAAAACTGACATATACCATTTCAGGCAGTTGATTGATGATTTCTCTACATTGTAAAATCCAAGAACTATTTTCACTCAAAATTCGCCTTCTAATAGCAGGCCCATAAAAAGGAACAATTCGACCATTAGATTGCAAACTATAATTCATTTCCGCTTCACAAATATCACGCACTCCCACAGATACTAATTTGGTAATACTTTCCTGCTGCATCGCATTATACATGATAGAAGCATGAGAATAAGTAAAGCCTTCATAAGCTACTCGTAAATCGGCATGTGCATCAATTTGCAAAATACCCATTTCCTCATGACGAGCCGCCAAAGCCTCTATCAAACCAAGCGGTGTACTATGATCTCCACCAACAATCCCCACAATCTTTCCTTTCTCCAAATACTCCGTCGCACGAGTCTTAATCCAAACCCTCAAATCATTACAACTTTCATTGATCTGTTTTAAGATATGCTGCATCGGCTCATAAGTTTCTATATCTCCGCCTTCTTCCAAAAACTCAATATACTTCTTGGCCTCCGCCCGCATATAATTATTCTTTGCTCGCCAAAACGAATCCTCTTCCAGCATATGATAGCCCTTTTTCCAAGCATCCGCCACATCAAAATCATACAAATCCAACTGAGGCGAAGCCTTACGTATCGCATTAGGCCCCTCCAATGTTCCAGCATTATAAGACACCGTCACCTCCCAAGGCACTGGCATCAATATAATCTGCGCTTCCTCCTCCTCATAAGGCAATCCAAATATTCCTCCATTCACATTGCCTACTCCATTAGGGTCAAATTCCTCCATCATTTTAGTAATTAGTATATTAGTAAATTGGTTTATTAGTCAATTAGTGTATTAGTTAATCCGTTTACCAGTTATTTATTGGGGCTTCCCATGCGCTCGTAGGGGCCGACCTATGTGTCGGCCCTCTTGCCCAACGCCCATCATTACGCATTTATCATTCGCCGAAGGCGCATGGTCGGGCTGTCCGCTCTCATGCGGCTATGCCCTTCCTATTCCGCTAAGGCATACTTGTCTGCCCTTCGGGCCAGCCTGCGTCTACCTAAGCTCCATAAGTCAGGTCATTGACGCCACATACCGCTTCCATCCCTAAGCCTTCTCCCCTTCAAGGGGAGATGCCCGCAGGGCAGAGGGGTAATAACGTTTTAACTGAAAAACTGATTAACCGATTTTTTCAACTTAACAGTGATCTGGTTTCTGGCTCAACCGTTATTCAGTTCATCGGTTAGCCAGTTTATCAGTTATTCAGTTCATAGTTCATCATTCATCATTAAAAACCCTTCATTACCCAACTAAATATTGTAAATTTGCGTTTTATTAATGACTCAAAGGCATTGAAGTAGCTAAAATTATTTATTTCGGCAATTCTGATGGCTTATTTTTAGCTTATACTGCATTGCTTTTCTTAGCAATAGCTCTGCTATTACTAGCGAAAAGCGCCTTGTCTAAGCTAAAAATAATCTCATCAATAAGACTGAAATAAATAATATCAACTACTTAGTAATGATAAAATCAATCTTATGAAGACGCTACACATCATAGCCCTATTAATCATAGGCGTTGCAATAATGGGAATCATTATGGCTTCGGGGAGTTATTCAACTTACGCAACCTTCGCCAAAGCCGCCGCTAATGCGGGTAAATTTTACCAAGTAAACGGTTATTTATGCGAAGATAAGCAATTGTATTACGAACCTCAAAAAGACCCTAATTACTTTAGCTTTTGTATGAAAGATAAAAGCGGTTCTGAAAGAACGGTAGTATATAAAGGGATGAAACCTCAGGATTTTGAAAGATCAGAAGAAGTGGTCTTGCAAGGTAGCTGGGAAGGCGAGGAATTTTTAGCCTCTAAAATTCTACTCAAATGCCCATCAAAATACAATGATGGTACTATTAAAGAAGGCGAGTATGAAATGAAAGAATATGAAGCGACTAATACGATCTAAAGTATGAATATTGAATATATAGGCGAACGACTGCTACCCAATAATCTGGGCTATGCCTTAATAATAATTAGCATGATGGCAGCCTTGTTCTCTGCCCTATCTTTTTATTTCTCTGAACAATCAAAAGACGAAACTGCAAAACTTTCCTGGAAAAGATTTGGAAGAGGAAGTTTTGCCCTCCACGGCATTTCTGTAATCAGTATCGTTTTACTCCTTTTTTATATCATCTCCAATCATTATTGGGAATACCAATATGTCTGGCAACATTCTAGCGAAGACCTACCCTGGTATTATCGCTTTTCCTGTTTTTGGGAAGGACAGGAGGGGAGTACTCTTCTCTGGATGTTTTGGCATGTAGTATTAGGAGGCGTCTTGATGCGGACTGCTGGTAAATGGGAGGGACCAACGCTCTCCATCTTAGCATTGATCCAATTTTTCCTAACGACCATGATATTGGGAATCTTTATTTTAGGCTATAAGTGGGGGAGTAATCCCTTTATTCTTATGCGAGATTTCTCACCCGAAAATCCCATTTTCTTAAGAGCCAATTATGTCAGCCTTATCAAAGATGGAAGTGGGCTTAATCCACTACTACAAAACTATTGGATGGTCATACATCCACCTATTCTCTTCTTGGGATTTGCTTCAGTATCCATGCCTTTTGTTTATGCTATAGCTGCCTTATGGAAGCGAGATTACAGCGATTGGGTCAAACCAACCATTGCTTGGACACTATTCTCTGGAGCGCTCTTAGGTACAGGTATTATGATGGGAAGTGCTTGGGCGTATGAATCTCTATCTTTTGGCGGCTTTTGGGCTTGGGACCCAGTAGAAAATGCTTCCTTAGTCCCCTTATTAGTTATGATAGCAGGTTTACATACCTTATTGGCTTATAAACATACAGGCCATGCATTGAAAGCGACCTTGCTATTGCTCATCATGTCTTTTTGGTTCATTGTGTACTCTACCTTCTTGACCAAGAGTGGAGTATTGGGAGATACCTCTGTTCACTCCTTTACCGATATGGGTATGTCTGGGCAGTTATTGATCTTCTTAATTTTCTTTGTGTTATTCTCTATCATCGTAATGGCGGTAAATTGGAAATATGTTCCTACTAAGAAAGAGGAAGAAAGTGCCTATTCTAAGGAGTTTTGGTTATTTGTAGGATCTTTATTCTTAGTGATCTTTGGTATTTGGATCAGTATAGACACTTCCTTACCAGCCTTTAATAAGCTTTTCGGTACTGATTGGGTCATTGTAGATGCGGTGAGTCATTATAATCGTTATGCTCTTTGGTTTGGCGTATTAACTGCCTTTCTTTCAGCGACTATTCAATATTTTAAATACAAAAAAACAACGCTTAAATACTTAGGTCTTAAAATATGGCCATCAGTAGGAGTGGCATTGATTGCGACGATTTGGATGGCTTATTTCTTAGATATTTGGACAGTGCCTTATACCTTATTGATGTTTGCAGGTTTATTCACTATTACGGCTAATATTGGCTATGTGCTGAATGTGTTATCAGGTAAGATTAAGGTAGCAGGAGCTTCGGTGGCTCACATTGGTTTTGGTATGATGCTATTAGGTATGTTGATTCCCAATGTGAATAAAGAAGTCATCTCTATCAATCGAACGGGTATTATGTTTGATCAAAATATCAAACCTGAAGAAAATGTAGAAAATATCTTACTCAATAAAGATATGCCAATTAAGATGGGTGATTATTGGGTAACTTATTTAGGCGATTCTGTAGTCCCACCTAATACTGTTTATAAAGTAAAATACGAGCGCAAAGAAAAAATTAATGATCCAGCCAAAGAGACCTTTATATTAGAACCTAATGCGCAGGTGAATCCTACAATGGGCTTAGTTTCTAATCCTTCGACTCATCACTATTGGTCAAAAGATATTTTTACTCACGTCTCTATGGTCTTTGAAGAAGACGATAGCAATGAGTCCGAAAAATTGAGTGATTTTGAAATGGCCATTGGTGATACTATGTTTACTTCTAATGTAGCGGTTATCTTAAAAGGCATTACGCCTAACCCATCCAATATGCGCTATGTAGCAGCAGAAGGAGATATTGCAGCAGGTGCCCAAATAGTCGTTAATGATACTCAAAAAAACTATGAAGTAGAGCCGATTTATTTCATTAGAGATAATGTAGAGAATGGGATTGATGCCTTAATAGAGGATTTGGGGATGCGTTTGAGATTTGAAAAGATCATGCCGACAGAAGGCAAAATCAAACTTTCGGTAATAGAAACCCAAAAGCCGCTTAAATCTATCATTATGAAAGCCATTATATTTCCAGGTATTAACTTGCTTTGGATTGGTACCATCATGTGCGTAATGGGCTTTTTGATGAGTTTGGTGAGGCGTCTGGGAGAGCGTTCGG
>JAHDDN010000154.1:0-9688 GCA_020629335.1 Chitinophagales bacterium
TTCTTTTAGTTCTGTGATTAGGTTTATTAGATCATTTTTTATTGAATGATGCTTTTTGGCCAATCTTTTTATTTCTCTTTCGAAATTATCTGTGTATTGAATTTCATAGCTCATCGAGAAGTTGTTGAGCTGATTTTAACTTAATTTTTCCTTCTTTGGCTAAATTAACCTGATCTACTGCTTCTTTGATACCTTTTAGTAAATTATTTTTATCAGTTTGAATAGTTTGTGTTTTAACGAATTCAAAGTTTTCGAGTAGCTCAAGAATAAACCGTGCCTTATCATCTCTTACTTCAACTAGTAGTTTCATAGTTTGTTTTTTAGGGAATATAGTTTAAATGAATGAAACAGTCAAGTATGTTATTTTTTCTTTTCTTTCTTTTTATCTACCTTTTCAACTTTTTCCTCTTTGTTGGTTTCTTTGGCTTTTTTTTGAAGCTTTTTTTCTTCGAGTTTCATGGCTTTGATGAGTTCTTCGTAGAGTTTTTCGAATTCTTTGGTATTTCTGGCGTAGTGGTAGTAGGTTTTTCGGAAATCTTCTTTGTTGATTTGGTGTTTTTTGAAAACTTCTTGATAGTATTGATCTTTGGTGAGTAGATGATAGGCGGTGTCTTTTTTGAGCATTAGATCTGCTGCAAGGGATTCGGCTTGGTGGATATCAGTCAAGACTTGTTTGAATTGTTCTCGCTCAATTAGTTGGCCTGGGAATTCTGGTAGGGGGGCTTGTTCGTGGCAGGCGAGGGTGAACATACATAAGATAATGATGATTAAATGAGATAGGTATTTTAAGTTGGTGGAAAGATTCATTTTCTTTGTGATTTCAATCATAAAACTTTAAATGAGTTCGATTTAAAAACGAAGTTATGCCTAATATAGATCAATTAAAAGCTCTTAAACAATATTTAGACGAAAAAAATGCGCAATTGATTGCAGTGTCTAAAACAAAAACGGTCAAAGATATACGAGAAGTATACGATGCTGGCCAGCGAGTATTTGGTGAGAACCGGGTACAGGAGATGGTAGAGAAACAGGGAGAATTGCCGAATGATATTGAGTGGCATTTGATTGGTCATTTGCAGACGAATAAGGTGAAGTATATGGCTTCTTTTGTGGCTTTGGTGCATTCGGTTGATAGTTTGAAGTTATTGGAGGAGGTGAATAAGCAGGCGATTAAGCATGGGCGAGTGATTGATTGTTTGTTGCAGATGCATATTGCGGAGGAGAGTAGTAAGTTTGGTTTGAATGAGGCGGAGTTGAAGGAATTATTGGAGAGTGAGGCTTTTCGATTGATGTCTAATGTGCGTATTGTGGGCTTAATGGGTATGGCGACTTTTACAGATGATGAAGAACAGCTGCGTTCGGAGTTCAAGCATTTGAAGGGGATTTTTGATCGTACAAAGTCAGCTTATTTTGCTAATAGACGCTACTTTAAGGACATCTCAATGGGAATGTCGGGAGATTATGAGTTGGCAGTTGCAGAGGGCAGTACGATGGTTAGGGTTGGAAGTTTGATATTTGGTAGTAGATAGATTTTCGTATTAAACAGATTTAGAAGAGGGTTCCTTGTATTCCTTCTTTGGGAAGAAATTCGAGTAAGGGGATATTGAAATTCCCTTTTTTATTCATTTGTTCGATGAAGTAGTTGGTTAGTTCGGGTACGAGTTCTTCTTCTGGTTGGTGGAAGAATAGGTATACTTCTTTTAATCCTTTTTGATTCCATTCTATGATTTTATCGACCCATTGATCCATTCGACTGTAATCGCTTGGGTGTAATTCATTACCTACGAAGCGTATGATGGCGGTGGTATGGGTGAGTCTTTGGTGCAGTACATCTTGACGTCCAGCAGTATCAGTGATGATATTGATGATTTGGCGTTCTTCTAAGAGGTCGAAAACTTCTTTGGACAGTACTGGGTCGCTGAACCAGCCTGGATGGCGAAATTCAATAGCGAATAGAAAGTCTTTGGGTACGAGTTTTAAGAAGTTGGTAAGAATCGCTAATTTGCTGGGTGAAAACTGCGGTGGCAGGGTCATAAAACTTGGCCCTAATTGGTCAGTAAATTTATTCATAACCTTGGTGAATTGGCCCATTTCGTAGGCGCAATCATTAAGGTGTTTTCTGTGGCTGATGACTTGTGAGACTTTAGGACAAAATTTAAAATCGGCTGCGGTCATAGAGATCCATCTTTCTATATTATGTGTTTGTGGTGTTCGGTAGAAAGTGGTGTTTAGTTCGATGGAGTTATAATGTCTGGCATAGGCAGATAGCATAGAGTGAGATTTGGTACGCTTAGGATAGATTTTGCCTACCCAGCTTTTGTTAGCCCATGATGGTGCGCCCATGTATACTTTTAGTGGGGCCGGTTCTTGCTTGCTTAGAAATACAGCGGTGTCAGGATGATCTGCTGGTAAGTTGAATTCTAATTGATCGATCTCTTCTTTACTTAGCTTTCCAAATTTCATAGATATTATTTTATTAGGCTTATGGTTCTGATGAAGCGTTCATTATTAGAAGTTATGCTTAATACGTACAATTGGTTTTTTTGTTCAGGCAATGGGATTTGAATTTGTTGGAGGTCCTTGTATTGTGCTTGATATACTTTTTGGCCTTGTATGTTGTATAGTTCGATTTGTAGCGGCTCGTTTATTAATTGATCGCTATTAATTTGGATGTGATTTGGGTAGACGTTTACTTGAAAATTGTTGTCCCAATCTTGTGTATTAACACCAGGAATGACTGCTATGTTCTGGGTAAGTGTCATGGGACCACAGGGGTCAAATTCGCTTAGTGTATAAGTGATGTCAAAGTTACCTCCGCTGGATAGAGCAGGATCAAAGTAATAATCTCCATCAATTACTACTACGCCATTTCCTGAGAAGGTGCCATAATTAGGAGTGGCTTCCAGTAATATGGGTTCATCTGAGGTGTTGATAGTAGTGGCAGTTAGGTTAAAAGCAGGATCATCAATGATATATATATTTTGAGTAAAGGTATTAGAACAAGCATTCTCAAGATCAACATGATAATAAGTTAATTCATATTCTCCAATTCCCCAGAAAGCTGGATTTAAGTATTCAACTGAGATTTGATCGGTTTCATTAATTGGTTTGAGGTAAGCTAAAGTATTTATTCCATTAATCATTTGATTCCCTGTAATTTCTACTGCTTCATCATTTAAACAAAAAACGGTATCCATAGTGAAATATAATTCTGGTATAAATGTCACTTCAAAATCAAAGGAATTGATACATTCCTCTCCATTAATATCTGTGCTAAAATATAAAGTATACGATCCTTCATTTTCAATTGAAAGAATTTGGCCATTTTCTTCGTCAAAGCTAATACCATCAGGTTCAAAAGTAATTTCCCCATCGGAAACATTATGATTAATAAATAGATGATTGACATTATCGGAATTGATATTATCAGTATTATTCCAACAAGGAAATAGTATAATGTTATTATTAGGAATAGTATCATCAGTTAGATAAACACAACTGGTATAAATGCTAGTTGTTGTTTCACAATCTATCCCATCAATGATTGTAAAATAGCTAATTTCATTTTCTCCACATTCAGCTAAAGATGGAATAAAAGTGCCATTTGCTTCATCTACTCCATCTCCATAAAAGACGCCAATAATTTCAGAACCCTCTAAATTCAAAGTATCAACATTGCTTGAGCATACTGTTTCAGTAGGCATTCCATTACTGGCTAAAACACTAAATGATGTTTCAGGTAAAATGTTAAAAGGCTGACTGAATGAACATTCTGTCCCATTGATTTCTACCATATAGCTAATCTCATATATTCCTGGAGTCAATACTGAGGCATCTAAAATATTATCAGTGATTCCTTCTCCAGAAAAAAAGCCTCCCTCAGGTGTTCCAATAAGGGATAATGAGTTGTTGATGGTACTATTTACACAATTACCATAAACAGGTATATTAGAAGAGTTTAATATTTCAAAGCTCACATCACCACAATCTTGGGCTAAAAGGGATAGAGTTAAGAAAGAAAATAGGATTAGTAATATTAGGTGTTTCATTTGGTATGTGTATTTAAGACATTTATTTTGACACAAAATTAATGATAATGGGGTGAAAACAAAAACGGCCAGATTTCCATATTTTGGAAATCTGGCCGTTTTAAAAAATGTATTAAGGGATGATTATTAATTCATCATAGAGTAATACATTTGAAGTTGTTCATTTGTTTCTTGGTCTTTGATGCCTTGAATGATTTCATTGAATTTATCAATTTTTAGCTGTAATTGATCTCTTTCAGCTTGATCAGAACCGGCGCTGCCATCAAACTCATTCAATTGATCTTTATAGTTGTTTTTGACTTGCAAGATGGTGTTAGTTGCTTGGTATCTCACCCACCATGCATCATGATCGGTCGCAATATTTTTGATAGTGGCTACTCCTTTTTCTACTATACCATGGCTATTAGCATTATTGAGGTAGGTATTATAGTGTTGTAGTAAAGAGTAGGTGCCGAATCCATCAGCAGTGGCTAATTTGTTTTCGAAGTAAGGTTGGTACACTTCACCACCATTATCTGCATAGATGCTTGCCACAGCATTTGAGATAGAGCTATTTTTTTCATCTTCAAATTCTTTTGCATAAGAAAGTGCTGCTGCTTCATCTGTGTTAGCGATATTGGTCAATCCAGCCGCAGCCATTCTATAAGAAGAGTCCTTGATTGCTGCTTTGTATAGATCAGTGAAATCTTCCCCTTCAAATTCACTTAGTTTGTTAAGAGCTTTTGACTTGACAGCAGTATCGTCATCGTTTTTTACCAGCGTTAATAATTTCGTTTTTAGTTCTTCTTTGATATTGCTTTCAATTTTGATTCTGTCGATCGCTTCTGCTTTGATTTTCCAGTAAGGATCATCTAAGGCTTTCATCATTACCATTTGTGCTTCTTCTTCAAATAACTGCTCTTTATCGCACTCTTGTAGCGCTTCGAATCTATCCATGAAAAGAGGAGCGTGATTAAATTGATGAATGGATTGGTCTAAAGGTTTTTTCTCCTTGATCACTCCTAATAGCATTTTTTCAGCATCAAAGTTGATTAGATCAGGCTTACTTTCATAAGGGATACTGATCGTTTGTTCTTTTTCTGTAAATACCAAGTTGGTTCTTGTAGCTTCACTTCCTTTATAAATATCTACTGCAACAGGAAGTTTGTAGATGACATCGTGATCTTGTTTTTGCTTTAGGGTGATATCTACTGATTTATTAGCTTCATCGTATTTAGACTTCACTTTAAGATCAGGGTGGCCTGCAGAGAGGAACCATTGAGTAAAGAACCAGTTGAGGTCTTCCCCAGTAATTTCTTCAAATGCTAGACGTAGATCATGAATTTCTACTGATTGGAATTCGTTATCTTTTAGGTATAAGTTTAAGGCTTTGAAGAAGGCATCATCCCCTACATATTTTCTTAGCATATGGAGTACTCTTCCACCTTTTTGGTAAGAGTGTGCATCAAACATATCCTCTTTATCTTCGTGATAGTATCTGATTAAAGGCTCTTGTTTTTGGCGAGATTCCATTTTGTATTGTTCCATATCTTGGTGGATGTGGTAATCTCCTTCGTCTCGTCCTCTTTTATGTTCTAACCAGAGATATTCGCCATAAGTAGCGAAAGACTCATTAAGTGGCAAGTTTGCCCAAGATTCGCAAGTTACTAAATCACCAAACCAGTGGTGGAATAGTTCATGTGCTACAATATCTTCATAATTTCCATCAATTAACTCTCTGTCTGTTTGGTTTAATGCTTCCATATAAATGGAACAACTTGTATTTTCCATGGCACCCGATACAAAGTCTCTCACGATTACCTGATGGTATTTATCCCAAGGATAATCATAACCTAAAGTATTAGAGAAGAATTCGAGCATTTCGGGAGTATCACCGAAGATACCTCTTGCGAATGGTGCATAATCTGGTTCTACATAGTAGTGTACGTCCATTGTGCGCCATTTGTCTTTGATGACGGCATATTCTCCAATAGCCATTGCGAATAGGTAAGGAGCGTGTGGTTTTTCTTGTTTCCAGTGGTCAGTACGAGTGCCGTCTGCATTAGGTGTAGATTTCATGAACTTACCATTAGAAAGAGAAACGTATTTGTCAGGGACAGTAATGAACATTTCTTGAGAGGTACGCTCATTAGGAGAGTCGATAGTTGGGAACCAGCAAGAAGAGGCTTCTGTTTCTCCTTGTGTCCATATTTGTGTTGGTTTATTTTTGTCTGATTCATCTGGGTCGATGAAGTAGAGTCCTTTATCAGAAGTAATAGCGAGGCTACCACCTGGTTCTAGTTCATCAGGGCGTGCTACATAATCGATGAAGATGGTGTATTCTTCAGTAGATTTATACTCTTTGTCTAATTGAATATCAATGATAAGGTCGTTGTATTCATACTTTAGAGGTGTTTTACTCGCATTTTTCATTAGAGCCACTTCATTTATGATGAAGCCTTTAGCATCTAATTGTAATTGAGAAGATGGGTAGAAATAAGGTTTTAGCTTTAAAGTAGCTTTACCTATTGCGTGTCTTTTGGCAAAGTCAAAAGACAGTTCTAATTTAGTGTCTATTAGATCATGTACTCTTCGTTCACTAGTATTGTAGTAAGGAAGAGGAGTAGAAGCTTCTACACTCATGGTGTCTAAATCGATTGTTTCGATTTGTTTTAGAGCTTCTTGTAGGGCCTGTTCTGCTGCTGCATCTGCGTCTTTTTGAGCATTTTTTGTAGAAGAACAAGCTGAAAGAGTCATAACTCCTATACTTAGGGCTATTAGCCAAATTTTAGTCATTATATTATATATTTTGTTTTCTGTCTAGGAATACTAAAACAATAAATTTACGTTTTCTACTGGTAAAAATAAACAAGCACTGCGTTGCAAAAGCCTTGCGTAGCGCTGCTATGCTTCGTTTTTGCGCCTTGTGATTGTTCATTTTTCCTGTGTATAAAAGGGCTAAATTTATTATTTCAGCATTCCTTGCAAAAATAAGTGATTTTGTAGCTGAATATGGGAATTTAGCATTTTTTAATAGTGCTATGTCTTGAAAGCGCATATAAATGAGGGGAGAACCTAAAGGGTTTCTCCTCTTTCGCCTAATGCTCTGAAAAAGAACAATAGTCGAAGGGTGACGGTATTGTGGTATTGAGCGAAGTTGTGTAAGTTACTCTCTGGTGCTTGTCGGAAGTAGTATAGGGAATAAGAAGAGCGTAAGTTGATGCCAAAAGAAGGATTGAGCATAAGGGTTAAGCTTCCTACAAATCCGTAGTCCCAGTTTCGGGCTGGATGTTGTTCCAGTATCTGTGGAAACTCTTCTCCATCAACGATATACTTACTATTGACTAAACGATTAAAGGTGAATCCTGCACCGAAGATCATTTTGTTTCTATCGTTATAGTTAAGGAGTATAGGGATGGATACATAGTCAAATTGCAATTTAAAGCTACCGCTATAACTGTTTGGTTTAAGGGTACTAGCGCTGCCTTTGGGGCTATAAAGTATTTCTAAGCTGGTAGAAAAATTTCTACCAATCTCAATATCTGTTAAAAAGCCTGCATTGATGCCAACTTTATGGTAACCAGCATAATCATCCCCATCAATTTGGGTGAAATTGGCACCAGCTACAATTCCAGCTCTAAATAGTTGCGCTTCAGCAGCCACTGTAATGAGTAGGCCGATTAATAACATAAACTTTTTCATCTTCTTGCTTTAAATTTAGAAGTCATCCCAATTCTTTTAGATGAGTTCTTTTTCATGGTTAAACACGATTTTATCAATTAAGTAGCTAAAGTTAATTATTTCGGCAGTTCTGATGGCCTCTTTTTAGCTTATCCTTCGTTGCTTTTCTTAGCAATAGCCCTGCTATTACTGGCGAAAACCGCCTTGGCTAAGCTAAAAATAAGCTCATCAAGAATGCACGAATAATTACCTTCAACTACTTACAAAAGTAATAATACGATTTTAAAATGCCATTCCTCTTTTACTTTTGCAAAAAAATCGCTTATTTTGACCGTAATATTGCAATTTTTTTGGAGATTTTGGATTGGGGCACTAGTCCTTAATTAATATAATGGTGGAATGAAGTATAACGCAAAAACGTTGAAAAGGATAGAAAGCTTGTATAAAGACTTTGGTTTTAAGGTAAGATATGGCCGTGGCAATTTCCAGTCAGGTCATTGTATTTTAGAAAGTCGTAATATTGTGGTGGTGAACCGCTTGTTTGATGAGGAGGCGAAAATAGGCCATTTGATGGATATTTTGTGGACTTTAGATATTGATCCTTCTATATTGAGTGATTCTGCTCAAGCTACTTATCAGGAAATGTTGAAAGAACGGGAGAAAGTAGCCGTAGGATGAGAATTACTTTCCTTGGCACTGGTACTTCCGTTGGCATACCTATGGTCGCTTGCCAATGCGAGGTTTGTCGGTCGGAGAATCCGAAAGACCAGCGATTGCGTTGTTCTATTTTAGTAGAAGTGGCGGATAAGGTGATGGTGGTGGATATCGGTCCCGATTTTCGGCAGCAGATGCTAAGTGCAGCTGTTAAGCAATTGGATGCTATATTGATTACCCATGAGCATAGAGATCATGTGGCGGGCTTAGATGATGTTCGCCCATTTAATTTTATGCAGTCGAAGCCAATGGACATTTATGCGGAAGAGAAGGTGATTCAGGACTTGAAGCAAAGCTTTAATTATATTTTTGGTAATAGTGATTATCCAGGGGTTCCTCAGATCAATTTAAGAAAAATTCAGAATCGGCCATTTAAGGTAGGTGGTATTCCTGTGATACCGATCCGTGTAAAACATGGAAAAATGCCTGTGTTGGGTTTTCGATTTGGGGATTTTACTTATATTACGGATGCCAATCATATCGACAAAAAAGAAAAGAAAAAGATAGAGGGGAGTCGGTATTTGGTATTGAATGCTTTGCGACATACTCCTCATCATTCTCATTTTACGGTGGATGAGGCGATTGCTATTGCTAAAGAAGTGGGAGCAGAAACCACTTATTTGACTCATATTAGCCATTGGTTAGGGAAATATGATATTGTAGAACCCAGCTTGCCAGAGGGGGTTCATTTGGCTTATGATGGTTTAGTGATTCAAATCAAATAGAAATTGTCTTGTAATTGTCTTTTTCCTATCATTATCCTATCATAAAAAAGGTAGGGCTAAGACAAAAGTTATTTATAGTGGCTTATCTATAAACAAATTAGATTTTTTAGCATTATCTTATTGGTCAAATTACTCGTTTGCTGATATATTATCGTTTACAAACATTGGCTTAGGGATGGTAGCGGTATGTGGCGTTTATGTAGCGACCTACGGCGCTTAGTGATGCGATGGCTGGCTTTAGCAGACAAGCAGCACTTAGCAGAGTGGGAGCGACATAGCCACATAATAGCGGACAGCCCGACCATGCGCCTTCGGCGAATGATAAATGCATAATGATGAATGATTAATTGTTTCGTGCTGTTTAATTCGTTTTTATGAGCGCATGGTAAGCCCCAAAGAATTAAAGACATCTAAAACAAATTTGTCCATCGTTGGGCCGACACATAGGTACGGCCCCTACATACGATGGCCCCAAAGAATAACAAACATCTAAAACAAATTTGTCCATCGTTGGGCCGACACATAGGTACGGCCCCTACA
>JAHDDN010000154.1:9788-11054 GCA_020629335.1 Chitinophagales bacterium
TACGATGGCCCCAAAGAATAACAAACATCTAAAACAAACTATATTTATTTATGAGACTAAACAAGTACCTATCATTTGTTGCTTGCTTTGTGTTTTTGTTTACAGCGACACTTTTGGCTGAAAAAACACAAGATCAAGGGCAACTAGCAGAAAGCATTTCTGTATTTAGAACTTATCAATCGCCTGTGCATAAGGCTATTCAGAAGGAATTACGCAATACTAATAATTGGCAAGGATTCCTTCAGCGTAATGGCAAGTGGCAAGCGGAATTTGATGAATTGACACAATTTCCTCGTATGGCTATCGGTAAAGGGATAGTGGTAAATCACGAAGGAAGTGCTGAAGAAAAAGCGATGCATTTCGTGGAAACGGAATTATCGGGTTTTGATCTTCCACTGGAATCTTTGAAGCTGGATAGATCGAGAGAAGGAAGTAAATTCTTCTATGTAGATTATAAGCAAACTTTCCAAGGAGTGGAGATTTACAATAGTAGTTTGCATGTGCGTTTGACAAAGGACAACAAGGTTGTTAAGTTCAATACGGAATTGCATAAGGATGTGATTGTGAATACGATTCCATCTTTGGACATGTCTACGATAGAAGATTATGCTGGTCAGGGATTAAATTTTGAAGAGATGACTTATGAGTTCTTGCCAGAATTGAAGATTTTGGCGATTCCACATAATGATCATTATGAGTATAAATTAGTACATGAAGGCCATGTGAAAGGCTATAGACATGGGAATTTGAGAGGTAATTATTTTACTTTGATTGATGCGCATGATGGTACTATTTACTATCGATATAATAAAGTACACAACTGTGGTGATCACTGTACAGCGAGAGCGGAAGCTAATGCAGCGGCTGAAGAAGCGGCAGTTGATGTAAGTGTAACAGTTGAGGCGAGTGTAATAGATAATGCTAATTTGCCTGCGGAAGTTAGAGGTTTACCTTTTGTAGAAATAGAAGTAGATGGTCAAACATTTGAAGCAGATGTAGATGGTATGTTTACTTGGGATGGCGATGAGCCAATAGATGCAACGGTTTATCTACAAGGGCCTTACTGTAGAGTACGTAATGTACCAACAGGAAACTCAACGCCTTCTTTTGATATTACTTTAGAGCCAGGAGAAAATGTGATCTCTTTTGATGGAGATGCTAATGATAAGCAGATTTCAGCTTATTATCACACGAATAATATTTGGCAGTTTATGAGAAGCTATTGTGATGAGGACTTTGATGATATGGATGTTCAATTTCAAGTTT
>JAHDDN010000155.1 GCA_020629335.1 Chitinophagales bacterium
AATGCTTTGGAGCAACAATTAAGCGAAATGGGCGTTTATGCGAAGGGGTTTCAGTCTGATGCGGCTTCTTATGCAGATGCGGAGGAATTAATCAAGCAGGTGATCGCAGAATTTGGACAAATTGATGTCTTGGTGAATAATGCGGGGGTGACTAAGGATAATTTGTTGTTGAGAATGACTGAGGAACAGTGGCAACAAGTGATCCATACGAACCTAAATTCTGTTTTTAACTTGACGAAACATGCTTTGCGCCCTATGCTTCGAAAAAGAAGTGGTAGTATTATCAACCTTAGCTCGGTAGTTGGTGTTGGTGGTAATGCGGGGCAGGCGAATTATGCGGCCTCTAAAGCAGGTATTATTGGTTTTAGTAAATCTGTAGCTCAAGAAATTGGCTCACGTAGTATTCGTTGTAATGTGATTGCGCCAGGTTTTATTGAAACAGATATGACGGAGCAATTAAGTGAAGACGTCAAAACCGAATATCAAAAAAAGATACCTTTAAAACGCTTTGGTAGTGTGGAGGAAGTGGCTAATGTGGCACTATTTTTGGCCTCTGATCTATCTACTTATGTCTCTGGGCAAGTCCTCCATGTATGTGGAGCGATGAGCTAATTACCCATTAAAACGATAAAATTGAACTCAAGCCTTACTTTTCAATATCCTATTTGGTTCATTGGTTTTTGCCTATTATTAGGATTGATCTATGCGGTTGCCTTATATTATAAGGACAGCACCTTTAAGGATGCTTCTTCTAATCAAAGACGAATATTACCATTTTTATCCATCTTGCGATTTCTAAGCGTTAGTGCAATCTCCTTTTTGTTGATGGCACCCTTTCTGCGTACTCGTTTCACGGATGTACAAAAGCCTTATATTGTTTATTTGCAAGATAATTCTCAGTCGGTCACTAAAGATTGGACAGATGGGGATTCTACTGCTTATGTGCAAAGTGTTAATAATTTAGTGGATCAATTGGGTGAGAACTATAATGTGCAGACTTACACTTTCGGCAATGAATTGAAGGAAGGATTGGACATGAGTTTTGATGAAAAGGTAACGGATATTTCCAGTAGCTTAAATAAGATAGCCGATCGTTTTGATAATCAGAATGTGGGTGCTATTGTGCTGGCTTCGGATGGTATTTTTAATCAAGGGAGTAATCCTTTGTACAGCAATTTGAAATTAGATGTGCCGATTTATACGGTAGCATTAGGAGATACGACGCCTAATAAGGATATGGTCTTGGATAAGGTATTGCATAATGAAATTGCTTACTTAGGAGATAAAACTACGATTCGTGTGGAGGCATTGGCTAAGAATTGTAAAGGAAGTAGTTCTGTATTGACGGTACGTAAAGGCAAGGCAGATGGGGCAAAAGTATTCACTAAAACGATCAATGTTAAAGATGATAATTTTGTCTATTCAGAAGATGTGATCGTAGCGGCAGATAAAGCAGGTATTCAGCAATATAGCATTAGTTTGACCCAAGTAGAAGGGGAGGAGAGTGTCGCCAATAATTCTCAGTCTATCTTTATTGATGTGCTCGATAGTCGTCAGAAAATACTGATTTTAGGGGCTAGCCCACATCCAGATATTTCAGCGATTAAGCAGTCCATAGAATCTAATAAAAATTACGAAACCAAGACAGCTTATGTTGATGGTTTTGATGGCAATATAGGCGATTATAACTTAGCCATCTTACATGGGGTACCCAGTAAGTCTAAGAAAGCCACTACGGTTATTCAGAAGCTGAAAGATGCGAAGGTGCCTATTTGGTTTATTCTGTCTAACCAAAGCTCCGTGCGTACTTTCAATGAAGTACAAGATATTGTTCAGGTGGCTAATTCCAATTCTTCCGTGAATCAGGCTAAGCCTAAGATGAATGCTAATTTTAACCTATTCACCTTTGATAGTGGTATGACGCAGATTGTGGAGGGTTTTCCTCCTTTGCAAGCTCCTTTTGGTGAGTTTGCAGTATCGCCTACTGCTCAAGCGTTGATGAAACAGCAGATAGGAACAGTCGCAACTCAATACCCATTATTCGCCTTACAACAATCAACAGGCTATAAGATGGGCGTACTTTGTGGGGAAGGTCTTTGGAGATGGCGTATTTACGATTTTGTAAGTGATCAAAATCACGAAACAGTGGATAAGATTGTCTCAAAGACGATTCAATATTTAGTGGTAAAGAATGATAAACGTCAGTTTAGAATCAATAGCCCTAAGAATTTGTATTACGAAAATGAGAGCATCACTTTCACAGGAGAGTTATATAATGATGCTTATGAGTTAATTAACACACCTGAGGCCTATATCACGGTGATGGATGAAGATGGCAAGGAATACCCATTCACCTTTAGCAAAACAACTAATGCTTATACCTTAGATGCTGGCTTCCTCAATGTAGGTAATTATACTTATTTCGGAAGAACAGTCTATAATGGTAAGGAGCAAAAAGCAAGCGGCAAATTCAGTATTGCGCCTTTACAATTAGAAGGCTTAAAAACAACGGCAGATCATCAATTGCTTTATGCCTTGACAGAGAAGTTTGGAGGGGAGATGATTAATCCTTCAGATGTAGGTACTTTGTCCGCAAAGTTTGAAAATAAAGAAAGTATCAAGCCAGTGCTTTATAGTAGTTACAAGAATGAGTCGGTGATTAATTTGAAGTGGCTTTTCTTCGGGATATTAAGCCTACTATCTATAGAGTGGTTTATCAGAAAATATAATGGTGGGTATTAAATTAGAAGACTTAAGAGATATAGAGGCTGTTAAAGCAGTTAAAGATGAGGAATCTATATCTATTGAAGAGGTTAGAAAAATACTTTTAGCTAAGGGCGAAGTTTCAGATAGTGATTTAGCAAAGATTCCTAAAAAGTAGAAATACAAAAAATTCGTCATCGTAAAGAAGCATATTAAAAACAAAAAGGCCCAAGTCTACAATAGATTTGGGCCTTTTTTGTCTCAGTACTGTCTAAGAATAAGAGACAGCTAGTTCACCTCGATTAATCATGATATTGGTTGATTTCCATAACTGGCTAAACATCCACCAGCCTTCCTTAGAAATAATTCCAGGAACAATCTGTGTTGTTGGATCTTCAATCAACTCAATTTTATTTAAGTAAGTTAAGCTTGGCTCGATAATTTGGGTACCCAAATAAACAGCCATTGCTTCAGATAAATTAAGTCCTTTACCTGCCTCATTGACGATCGTCCACTCACCATGCTTAGAAGCATAATTAGGTGTACTCATAGTTGCACTATGCGCAATCATCGCCTTATTAAAATCATAAGTACGAACAAATTCGGATTGATTATTCTCCTCTTCTCTATGCGCTCCTAAATGAAGCATCAAAGCTTGATCCTCCTTAGTCTCGTCACCACTGTACACAAAAACCATATACAATTGATCGTAAAAGGTTCTTAGCATACGCAATTCGTTCTTGATTGCATTATCCTCATTCAGATCCTGAATACTTTGTTCTATTGACTTCAGGTCTAATTTCATAATAGATAGAGCTAATTGGGGTAAATTTAACTCAGCACTCATTTCTTGAATAGCTTGTGCTTCCCAGCCCACTATAGGTTTCAAAGCTTCATCTTCCCAGCAATGAGTTCCTAATACAGTGCCTTGGCTCGGATCATTTAAAAGAAGCACTTGATTTTTATCCACCCTGTTGAGTAGAAAATGAGGTATATAATTCACCTCTTTCATTTCTTGAAAATTAATAGACATACAATAAAGTGTTTAGTGTAAAAATATATATGTAAATAGGGGTATTATACCATGTTGATATGGGAATTAATACAGAGTAAATTGGTTCGAAAAGTTAATATTCAAATATTATAATTATAAATGTAATAAAAAAGACGCCATAAACAAACTGAATAACAATATAAATACTTTTTTTTCCGATTTTTTTAATTTACAGGCCTTTTAAGCTTGTAAATGCCAATAAACAAAGTGTATGCGAGTGAAAATATCTGATGAATATAAGTGTATTATGAATTTTTATTTTGTTTAACTGTGGCGTAAGCCTTCGGCTTAGGCTATCCATTATTATGCGGCTAAAATAGTTTTAGTATTAGGTAATGAGTATTGAGATAATTTGTACTCACTACCCTATACCTATCCTATCCTATCCTATCCTATCCTATCCTATCCTATCCTATCCTATCCTATCCATTGTGCATCACAAAGGATCTAACAGCTCGAAAGCAGTCCACCCAAGACAAAAGCCAGTAAGGCTATCAGTAAAACTGTAAACATTAATCCTTTGCGTTTTCTTAATTTATTGATGACTCCCATGATCTGTGATTTTGATTATAAAAAATAATAGGACAAAATAGTAAATATTTATTGTATTTTGTCAAGCTAAACACTACATATACTATGCCTTTATTACAATTAGAAAATATAGTCAAGTCTTTTGAAGCTACTAAGGCAGTAGACGATGTTAGTTTGCAGATAGAGACGGGGCGTATTTACGGCTTACTAGGACCTAATGGAGCTGGAAAAACGACGCTTATTCGTATTATCACTAATATTTTAATGCCAGATAGTGGTCGAGTCATACTCGATGGAAATACAATGAATCTCAATCAAACTCGATTTATTGGCTATATGCCAGAGGAAAGAGGACTATATAAGAAAATGAAGGTAGGAGAGCAACTGCTATATTTGACACAACTAAAAGGTATTAACTATAAGGAGGCGAAAGAAAAAATCAATATTTGGATGGATCGTTTTGAGATTACTGATTGGTGGAATAAGAAGGTAGAGGAGCTTTCTAAAGGAATGCAGCAAAAGATACAGTTTATTTCAACAGTAGTACATCAACCTAAGTTGATCATCTTAGATGAACCTTTTTCAGGTTTAGATCCGATTAATACAAATCTGATTAGAGAAGAAATATATCGCCTAAAGACGGAGGGCGCAACGATTATCTTTTCTACCCACCGAATGGAGCAAGTGGAGGAGATATGCGAGGAGATGTCGCTGATTAATCAAGGTAAGAAGATATTAGAAGGGAGAGTCTCAGACTTGAAAAATCAATTCAAGAAGAATCAGTTTGCAATCAACTTTGAGGGACACTTGCCCAATTTTGAGTCAGCTCCATTTTCCATTCTTTCCAATGAGGGTAAAGAATTAGTAGTACAATTAGATGGAGAGACTTCACCTAATGAGTTATTGGTATATATGATTAATGCGGGTACAGAAATTCATGCATTCAATGAATTACTGCCAAGTATTAATGAGATCTTTATTGAACAAGTGAATAAGCAATGATAAAAAAATAACTACTACGTTTGATACTTGCTACTATGAACAACTACTGTGTTGAAAAGCCTCGTCGATGCGCTGCATCGCCTTCATTTTTCGCCTTGTATTTGTCCATAATAGCGGCCCATCAAATCTGGAATTTATTCTTTCATCATTACTAAGCAATAAAAAGAAATCAGTCTTATGTTTAAAATTTGGTTAATCATCAAGCGAGAGTATCTTTCAAGGGTCAAGAAGAAGTCGTTTATTATAACGACTATCTTAGCGCCACTGGGGATTGTATTTATTTTCGCTATTCAGATTATGGTGATGCTTTTGGGGAGCGAGAGCAAAACGATTGTGATTAAGGATGAAAGTGGTTTGATCGTAAAAGAAGGACGTGTGGATATGAAAGATGGGCAAGGAATTTATTTTAAGTCCTCCGATAAATCCTTAGAAGTACTGAAAAGCAATTATAAAGCAGACGGATATAATGGAGTACTTCATATCCCCAAAGCAGACTATACCAATGAAGGGCGGTTTCGTTATCCAATAGAGTACACTTCAGATCAACCCATTGGACTAATGGCAAGGGACGCAGTAGAGCGAAAACTCCAAAACGAAATACGTAATATGCGTTTGACCGCAGGGAATATTGATCAAAAATTTCTAAAGAAGTTGGATGGTCTAAAGGTGGTCTTAGATGAAAAAAGTGATGATGGAGAGAGTGTGAATAGCGGTTTGGCCTTTGGTTTTGGAATGGTGATAGGAATGATCATGTATATGGTTATCATCATTTATGGAAATATGGTGATGAAGGGCGTATTAGAAGAAAAAACGAATAGAATAGTAGAAGTCATACTTTCCAGTGTAAAACCCTTTCAGTTGATGTTGGGTAAGATTATTGGAATCGGTGGAGTAGGACTGACACAGTTTGTAATATGGATATTTTTAGTGACGATTATTTATACTGGTATGGGCTTATTGGTGGCTGGCTATATCCCGATAGACAGCATTGCGAGCCCTGTAGATATGCCAAGTGGTTCAGTAGATAATTTTGATATGGAAGAGGTAGAAGCCATGATGCAAATGGTCAGCGAAAAAATTAATGAATATAATATTCCTTTATTATTGGGAATGTTTTTATTCTACTTTTTGGGAGGCTATGTATTGTATGCAGCCTTATATGCTGCGGTAGGATCTGCTATAGGAGAAGATAGCAATGAATCGAATGCCTTAGTATTTATTGTAACCATACCGATTATGATAGCTATATTTATCCTATTAGTCGCCGTTAATCAGCCTAATAGTTCCTTAACCTTTTGGTCTACTTTGATCCCTTTCTTTTCTCCAATTATTATGCCAGCGATGATTCCTTTTTCGCCACCTTGGTGGCAGATTGCTTTGTCTATGGTATTGCTGGTATTAGGGGTGATCGTAGCTGTATGGATAGCCGCCAGAATTTATAGAACAGGTATTTTAATGCATGGTAAGAAAATTTCTATTAAAGAGATCGCCAAGTGGATGATTCGGGGGAGTTAAAAAAACTATATGATGAAAAGAGTTGCAGTAATTGATTTAGGAACAAACACCTTTCATATCTTAATTGTACAAGGAGAAGATGTGATGCCAGGTAAGTATCAAATAATAGCCAAGGAACGAGTGTTTGTTCACTTAGGGGAGGGAGGCATCGACTATATTAGTGATATGGCTTGGAGAAGAGGTTTAAGTACCTTAAAACTATTTAAAGAGGTGATAGGGCGTTGTGGGGTAAGCGATGTATATGCTATTGGTACGGCAGCCCTAAGAAATGCCTCTAATGGAAAGGAATTTATAGCAGAGGTGAAGGAAAAATTGGGTTTGGATATTTATTTGATTTCTGGTGATACAGAGGCAGAATTGATTTGTGCTGGTGTGCGTAAGGCTTATGATTTCGGAGATCAGAAGCAGTTGATTATGGATATTGGTGGAGGGAGTGTAGAATTTATCATTGCGGATTCCCATACGATCTTTTGGAAAGAGAGTTATCCTTTAGGCGCATCTATTAGCCGACAAGAGTTTCATCAGGCAGAACCGATAGATGATTTAGAGGTCGCTACTTATCAGGTTCATATTGAGGAGGTTTTACAGCCACTTTTTAAGGCTGCCAAGGAGCATCAAGTAAGCAGGATGATAGGTGCTTCGGGTGCTTTTGATACGATAGCCTCTACTATCAGCGCCATGAATCGAGAGCCGATGAACACACCATTCAATGAAATTGATTTAATCATTTATCGTCAACTGCATGAAGAGCTATTGTCTAAGACTTATGAGGAAAGACTAAAGATCAATGGGATGCCGCCTAAGCGAGCTAAGATGATAGTCGTCTCTTCTGTACTGGTAGATTATGTAATTGATCGTCTGGGGATCACGAGCTTATACCAGACAGATTATGCCTTGAAAGAAGGAATTATTAACTATGCTTTGAATGATAAAGAGCGTTTGACAGAGCTTTTAAAGCAATAAAAAATCTTCAACCAAAGATGTGTAGTCAGAGACGAGACTGAGCAGGCACAAGTGAAAAACACTTGCGCTATAAGAGTTGGCGATTATTTGCAATAAAAAAAGCCATCCGTCTGGAACTCGGATGGCCTTTAGGAGATCGCTCAAAATCTCTAAAAAAGGTAAAATACTATCGAATAGAAGTCGTATTAAGAAAGAATTCCTAATATCGATCTTCTTCAGGAATGTTTTGAAATTTGTTTCTATACTCTAAACGAGTTTTAGCTTTACTTAAAATTCGGTTCAATATAAGTTCTGATAGGATTAAAGAGGGCTTCTTTTCTTGGTTGATTAAGGCTAACATTGTTTGCTGCTCATCCACATCTATTTTGTAGAGAATGAATAAAAAACGTTCTATTTCATAATTGATGAAGTGCTCTACTATTGGTATTAACTGTTGAATGAGATCTTCATAGCTAAATGCTTTAGTCAATGCTTGTGCATTGAGCTCAAAGTCATCAATAATGAGCGTAGAAGCGTCTTGATATAATTGTAAGTTATCCACCTAACCTTATAGACGAATTAATCCTTCAATTAGTGGGTTCACGATGCAAAAAAAATGCTACATACTGATTATTTTTCTATTGATTAACTGTTGGAGCTTCTCACAGCTTGAACTTTCTGTGGAAAATGCTTTAGACATAAAGATCAATGGTCTTAATTTAGACTCCTCTACCAATCGTTCTGATAGGCAATTTATCAAGCCTATTGAAGAAGTGAATGCCAATTGGATTTCCTTAATTCCCTTTGCTTACGGAAGTAATGATTCACCCAAGATAGAATATCCAGTAAAGGAACAACCGTGGATAGGCTCTGAGGAGGGAATACGTTTTGCGGTCAAGCGGGCCAAAAAGAAAGGAATGAAGATCATGATGAAGCCAATGGTGGTCGTACCAGACTATGGCTGGGTGGGTGATTTCGCTTTAGAGACAGAGGAAGACTGGCAAACTTGGGAAAAAAATTACGAAACTTATATTTTGCCTTTGGCTAAACTGTCGGAGGAGTTAGGGGTAGAGTTATTTTGTATAGGAACAGAATATCATCAAGCGGTTAAGTTACGCTCTATCTTTTGGGGCCGTTTGATTGATAAAGTAAGAGCCGTATATAGTGGCGAGTTAACTTATGCCGCTAATTGGGACAACTTTGAGCACGTCTATTTTTGGCGAGACTTAGATTATATCGGAGTAGATGCTTATTTCCCACTAACCCCTGAAGATACGCCTTCAGTTGAGTTATTAAGAGGCGCATGGAAGCGCTATAAAGATAAATTATTTGAGTTTTCACAATTTCATGGTCGGCCAATTTTATTTACAGAATTTGGTTATCGGAGCATCAATCGAGCCATGTGGCGACAGTGGGAGTTAGATGAGCCATATCAAGATCAAACCCCCAATATGGAGGCGCAGTTCAATGGCTATGTAGCCATTTTTGAAGAGTTTTGGCAAGAATCATGGTTTGCAGGCGGATTCATATGGAAGTGGTACACAGAGCACAATACAGCTGGCGGGAGTGCTAATAATCGCTATACCCCACAACGCAAATTAGTAGAAGAAGAGATCAAAGCCTGGTATAGCAATCAACGCTAATTAATTGATCAAAACAAAAAATATTTTAATGATTAGGGCGCAACCATGCGCTTTTATAAATGCGACCTCTACCTGTCCAAACTAATCATTCATCATTACGCATTATGCATTCGCCGAAGGCGCATGGTCGGGCTGTCCACTCTTATGCACCTATGCTGCTCCTACTTCACTAAGGCATACTTGTCTTCCCCTTCGGGGCAAGCCTGCGTCTGCCTAAGTTCCGTAAGTCGCATCATGTACGGTGCATACCGCTCCCATCCCTTGCGCATTTTTGGGTATTGGGCAGTAGGGACGTTGCACCGCAACGTCCACGGGATTGTCTTTCTGAACGAAGTGAAAGAATCACTTGACAGGGAATGGTTCGTAAAATGCAATCTTCTTTGCAAGTCGGGATAAAAGCACCGACCACAACTTGAGGACTGCTGTACTAGCTTGAGGCTTTAGCCGAAAGGGGCTGGGTGAAAATGCTGGCCCACCGCCCTCCTGCTAAAGCAGTCGGGGTTTGCTTGTATTCCTTTTGTTATGGTCGGTGGTATGAGCCGTGCTTGCCTACTGCTTGCTTAATCTTTAGAGAAGTCGTATCAAGTGATTCTTTCGCTTCGCTCAGAATGACAACTATCGCAAGCGTCTTGTTTGTGATTATAGAATGTAATCGCTTTCTTCCAGAGGGCCGAATTGCTCTTTCACAAGAATCTCGCTTGATTCGAGAGGGCGGACACATAGGTCCGCCCCTACAAGTTTTGGGGCATAAAAATCTGTCGTCTAAAAACCCATTGACTATCGACTAACAACAAGGCTACCGCCACCAACACGCTCCCCATCTACCACCACCTCATAAACATATAAACCTGCATCTAAACGGCTTAGATTAATGTTGGCAGAAGCGGCTCCAACCGCCAAAGGCTGCACTTCCACCAAGCGCCCTTGCGTATCATAAAGATGCAGTGCGGCACTCTCAAAATTTCCTAAATCGTAGCTGATGATAGCCTGATCTATTGCTGGATTAGGCGATAAAGTAATACTTCGATTTCTTACAACAAGATTAGGAATAGAGGTAGCATAAGCAATACTATCACAACTCACCTGATAGCAAGTCTGACCCAAGCTATCTGTCTTGACTACCCAACTGCCCCCTTGAGCGTTATCTATAAAGCCAGTAAGCAAGTAGCCGCCATCTGAACAAGCATCTAAATCTCGGATGTACTGACTACCATATATATTCGCATTGATGGGTTGATCTAATAAGGTATTGCCTAAACTGTCTAACTTTAATAAACGGACTCGTGGAGGGGCTAAGGATGAAAAGTCATTAGAATAGCGAGCGACTAATACTATTTCATTATTAATTACAATAGGGCTTGCTGCACAACCAGTGTTTTCTTCATATAACTCAAACTCTTGACTCCATATAATCTCTCCCTCATTATCTATTAAATTAAGATAAAGTTCATTGTTACTATCTATATTGTAGTTTTTTGAACCAGCTACAATAAACTTATTTTCAGTATATTCTGCGATGAAACATGCTCCATCACTCTCATCCGTCCCATAAGTTTTTTCCCAGATGAGATTACCTAAAGAGTCGGTGAGTAGGAGCCAGGGGTCATAGGAGGTTTCGGAGGAGTATT
>JAHDDN010000156.1:0-5115 GCA_020629335.1 Chitinophagales bacterium
CATCTGGACAACCTGTTAAGGCATAGCATACATCTATGATCACCTGCTCATCCGTTTGCATTAGATCATCCACTACCCCATTAGCAGGATTAAGAATGGCATTGCCTGGAAAGTAGGTATCTCCATCTAAGAATGCGACTGCTTGTGAGTTCGCTAAATCATAGGTATAGGGAAGCGCAATTCCATTGGCAAACATATTCACCACCGAAAAGTTAGCGGGATTCACATTATCTATTGTGAATGTGAAGTCCTGCAAATATGCTTGTAAACCATCTTGAGATATTTTTATTTGTTGACAAAACTCTGTCTCTGCTGCAGTAATATTTAACACTTCTGGCGTAACACTCAGTACGTTGAGTACTGGTACCTTAAAGGCCGAGTTAAACTCTGCAATTGGGCGATAAGTGTTTTGACATTTGTATCGTCCACCAGCTTCATCAGTATATAGATAGGTTGCAGTATAATCTACAAACATATCGAATACTTCAGGTGTTGCTTCACAAGTAGCTTGGACACCTATATAAACAACTGCTGTACTATCATTACCAACCCCTGAAACATTAAAAGAAGGGTTTAGTGGGTCGGCAGTACTAACTGGAGTAATAGTAGCCCCAGCATAATGGGTATCTACAAATCCAGCATAAACCATCCCTGACATTAAGCTTACGTCTAATTGGATGTCACCAAACTCTCCTACATCATTAGAGTAAAGCAGTAATGCCAGCGTATCTGGCTCACTACAGATGACTAGTTCATCTGTCTGGGCGAAACCAGGGATGCCCCGAAGATCGAGCATTTCTATCTCGACACCATCAGGGCATTGGGCTTGTGTGGTATGGGTCACGCACACGCCCAGTAAAATAATTAGCATCACCATACAAGATGGTATGCTAATAGGAATCTTTTTTAGCAAAGACTCCCGCACACTGTTTGTCTTTATCATATTTTGAAATATTTAGTTAATTAACAATTAACTGTTATATAAATTTAATTACAATTAATATCCCGTGTATTAATGGGTTAAATATTGATAAGGTATAGGTATACCTCCTCCATTTACGTCTGGGATACATTTAAAAAATGTACTATTAAGGACATAGGAAGCGAAGGTATAGGTGCTTCTATACCAATAGTATTATATATATGTGATTTTTCAGCCTGGTTATAGGCTGCTATGGAATGTTATTATTGGACTGCGTTTTTGATGCAGGTCGACACCTCTTTTTGATGATTTTTTACTGCTTTGTTAATATCTTTAGGTTTATAACCTTGATTTTGCATGATTGCTTTTAGACAGCCGCAGTAATTTACTAAGCTTACTCTCTTAGATGCATCATTTTTATTTGTGGGATTGCACTTGGCATCAAAATCATTTATTTCGTTAGTAGACCAAGTGCGTCCATATCCCGAAGTTGGAATAAATCCTGCTTGTTGAGTTCCTCCTTTCGTTTCTTTTTTGGAGAACATTTTATCAATGGTGGCATTTGTGTTTCTGTCATTATTCTGAGTAGCATTAACATTAGTACTCCTTTGGGCAGCATTGATATTATTGCTTGTTTTGGCAGCATTACTATTATTGCTTATAGCATTAGAATGCGATAGTGATGTTTCTACTTGTACATTACTGTTACTAGTAGCTGTTTCACTTTTTTGTGCGCAACCAACTAACATTAATAATGTAGTGGTTACAAATAGGGTAAAGGTGGTAATTTTCATCTCGAAATACTATTTTTTATGTTTTATTGTATTGGACTCGTTTAAACCTTTCTCATTAAGGTGGCTTGTTGCATACAACTCCCCTTTAATGTATTTTAAGTTCAATACATTTTATTTTAAATAATTACCAATATGTAACTAAAAATGGAGTCTAAAAAATTCTATCAATACGATTATCAATCATAAATTTAGGCTTAATGGTAAGAGTGTTTAAAAATAATTTCCATGAATGGTGGTTCAAAGTAATAATTGGAAATCATCTTGCCAAAATAAAGACAAATTCGATGCCAAAGTGAGGAAATCAATGTGTTGGGAGTGCAAATATATTGGTTAGAATAAAGGCGTTTATTGGCTTAGGGATGGTAGCGGTATGGGGCGTATATGCCATGACTTACGGCGCTTAGGCAGACGCAGGCTGGCCACGAAGTGGCAGACAAGTATGCCTTAGCAGAGTAGGAATGGCATAGCCACATAAGAGCGGACAGCCCGCCCCATCCTTATTTTTCATTCGAGGGCGCACACATAGGTAGCACCCCTACAGATCGAATGAAAAATAAGGATGGGCAGCCCCTAATCAATTACTAATGCATAGGATTTAATCTGAAATGATATATTTCGATTAGGTGATCTTTGATAAATTATAAGGAGGCAGATGGTAAAGAAAATATATAAATCGAAATAAGAGGAAGTTCATAATAAAGTATAAATTTGGCGGAAAGAATTAGAGATTAGTATAGTTATATTTTTAGTTGGTGTTAGCGAATTTTTTGTATTTGAAATAGTTAATTAATTTTTGTTTTCCTTCTTGAAAGCTCATGAATGGGACGCCATTTTTTTTATTGGCTTGACTTATTTTGTAGATGATGTTCCATTGGTGGTAAATATCTTTCCAAGCTTGTAGTAATGAGTAAGAGGGGTCATAGATATGTGTTGGTTCTGCTTTTACTCCATTGATTTCCAATATTTTAAATGCCTTAGCTTTTTTTAGATCGGCTAAACTTTTGCATTTTATGTCGTATCTACCGAAGTATATACCGTTCATTTGGTGACTAATTTTGTCGAAAACATTTATCAGGTCTTGGTCTATTTGATTATTTCCGTTTATAAAAGTGGTACCTCTTGAGTGATTTCCAATAGCGACGAGTTGAAGTGGTTCATTATTAGGTAATATTTTATCCATTAGATAGGCATGAGATTTTTTTAGCTTTTTTAATTGCAGTAGTGCTCTTGGATAGTTTTCGATAAGTTCTTTGATGGTAGATGTCCCATCGCCTGTGACGGTTAGAAATTCTTTGAATGTTAGTGAGCTTACATTGCCTTTTTTTTCTCCTGGAATACGATAGTGTAGGACACTTACTTCTTCTGTATAGTCAATAAATTCTTGTAGGATAGTGTCTATTTTTCCAGTACCTAAGAATTCTATTAATTGTTGTTCGTTTTCGGCTTTTTCTACAAGGAATCCTCTTTCACCTACATTGGGCTTGATGATTATTGGATATTTTAGTCCGTTTTGTTCTAATTTTTTTCGAATTTTTTCTATTGGGGTATGGGCTGGTATTAATATGCTGACAGGGCGAAATTCGGCTGGTATTTCGTCCATAATATCCATTTTAGACTCTCCCATTAGGCCACCAGTATCTATTGCAGGGTTAGTGGCTGTGAAGAAAAACAGGGATTTTGATTTGAGGGATAGGTATAGGTATTGTACTATTGTTGGGGCATAGATGATTTGCATGGGCCAATATTCCCAATTGGATAATTTTATTAGAAATGGTATGGATTTGAATGGGTTTTTCATTATAAAATATTGTTGGGCGCACACATAGGTGCGCCCCTACGGGTTTTGTGTTCTCGATTGGAAGGGCGCACACATAGGTGCGCCCCTACGGGTTTTGATTTTTAATGTTGTTTGGGTGGTATTATTGGGATTTAGGAGGTCAATGTGTTTGAGTTCGGCTTTTTGTTTATTCATATTGATGGAGCTGATGCTAATGGTTTGTACGATATTGTTTCTATTCATTATAAAACCATTATGGGCATCGCTTTTTCCGCCATGTTTGTGAAACTCTATTATTTCATTTTGTTGGTACTCTTTTTTTTCTTTGAGCCATTCCTTGAACCAATTGGCTCTTTGTGTCCGCCATTCTTTGGTATAGAGTGTCGATGATGACCATATATAAGGTTGTTGCTTATCTAAGTAGCGCACAAATTTGACTGAGGCGTTCCATCTTAGTTCGAAAAGTTGGCCATTATCATAAATGACCATTGTAAAGGGTTCTATTCCTTTAAAATTATAGTCGTTAATGAAGTGTGAGAAGTTGCGGTATTCAAAATAATCTTTAACGACTAGACCTCTACTTCTTCTGTAGGGTGGTTTTCGGGAATGATTTTCGAATGCACCGTTTAGTAGGCAAACTAATTTTCCATTGGAGGACACACAAATCCAAGTACCACCTGCTTTTGGATCTTGAGGATAAAGCAGTTGATAGTCCTTTTTTTCTTCTATTCTGGGTTGATAGGCTGATCTCAGTTTACTTTCATCTCTATTCGAGCTTAATAAGAAAGCGTCATCACTGATCGGTAAGTAAGTTACCGTGCACATAGTGTATTTTTGAATTTGATTGTTGAAGGAGCGACTCCGAAGTCTTCTGGAAGCTGGATATTCGGTTTGAGTACTTTCAAGCCTATTTTGATCAAAGCGAGATGATGAATTGCGTGTTCGATGGTGTAGACCCATTCTCTTTCAAAGGTAGATTCAATGAGATCGCAATTATCACTATAAGGATCAAATCCAACTACGAGTTTGAGATGTTGTTTAGCATTTTTTTGATTGAATGCTTTTTTTATTTCTTCCATTATTAGAAGTGCGTAATTAAGATCTGTTTCAATCTTTTTATCTCGCTTACGGAGGTCGTAATTGATGGTTCCTTCTTTGCTTTGTTGTAATAAGCAGAGATAAAACTCAATTATATGGCGCGTATGTTGGCCTACTGATGAATTAGAGAACACTTCTAAAGGGCGTTGAAATTCTTCTATAGTCAGCTGGTTTAGATAGGATTGAATATTACCAAAAATGTGATTGGTCATAGTATGACACTGCATATATAGATTATTTAGGTTGCTAATGGTATGTATAAGTCAGTAAGTAATACTAAGATAGTTCAATTTATTAAAGTTAGAAACTTAAACATACACTTTTATTTATCATTTACTATGCAATTAGCTGCTTTTTGAGGAAAGTTTGTGTCTTTTGGATTACAAATGATGAAATACAAGCCCCCCTAGCCTCTCCTTTTTTAAGGGATGGGAAATAATTCTACCTAAAAGAAATGGGTACATAGGAGAGATTATTTGCGGAAGCGATCTTTAAGGTATAGGTAATCGAAAAAGTATAGTAAT
>JAHDDN010000156.1:5215-10986 GCA_020629335.1 Chitinophagales bacterium
AGATTATTTGCGGAAGCGATCTTTAAGGTATAGGTAATCGAAAAAGTATAGTAATTTGATAGAGAAGCTGTTTAATTGGTCATATTCGAAGGTTTGGCGGAAATTATTGAAAAACACAGGTTCCAATTGGTCGCTATCATTAAGGATAGCGTTTTTATAGACTATATTCAGGCTACTTCCTGGGGCAAATTGCCAGAAATAGACGAGATCAATATTGAAAGCATTGAAGTTAAAGTCTTGGTTTTCGTTCCAGGTGGTTTTCTCTAGATAACCATCTTCTTTTAGATTATAAAACTGTTGGTATTGGCCTTGGCTCCAGTAGTGTCTGGCTCTAAAAGAAAGGGACATATTGTTTTGGAATAAGTATTTGGCTTCCAAAATATTGGTCCAGTTATTAATGTCTCTACCACCAAAAATACTATTATCGTCCTCATCAAAAGTTGAAAAACCAATATTATTTCGATCGATTTCTTTTCTAATTTGATAATTGAGGGCTAGCTTATCATTCACTCTGTAGATAGGTTTGATACTGAAGTTAGTATAAGAGCCTCCACCATATTTTCTGCTACGGCCATGTCCTATACTTGCATCAAGGGCAAATTTCTTCCGATAATCGGAAGAAATACCTGTAAAAGCATAAACAAAGCCTGGTGCTCTAAAGATTTGCCCATCTTGTCTGGCCTCCCAATAATCGATTCTGTCCATTGGTTTGGCTTCGATACCCAACCATTGAGCAAGGAAATATTTACTCCAAGTAGTGAAAGTGAAAGTGTTAATAGAAATATCCGCTAACTCTTTGGTTTCATAATTTTGGCGGAAGTTGAAACTAATATTATTATTTAGATTATTGACTTTCCAGAAAGGATTGTATTCATTATAGTATAGGGTTAATCCATTTTCAAGCGTGTTAGTATAGAAGTTAACTCCTAGGTCATTGCTATTAAAATCTCTGGATACGGCTTCTGAATAGATATCAAATTTGAATTTGCCACTTGTTTTGGATAATCCTAATTCATATTGAAAGCCTTTAGTAAAATCATCATTTGTCGGATCATTAATATCACTATAAGCTACGTCTCCACTCACTTGATAAGAACCTTTATTATTAGCGACAGAGAAGCCTAAGCCAGTGACATTGGCATTTCGGAAATCTTTGCCTCTTCTAACATTTGTGTTGATCAGATAAACGGAGCTATTATTCTGTAGGTTTTTGTCTAAGACTAATATATTGTAATTGGTAATTGGGTTGGTCAAATAATCTCTTGTTTTACCATTAACATTTTCAATTTCAGCATAAGTTCGGCCTGCAATCGCATTAAATACGCCAAGCGCTAGTCCATCAGAATTACGACCTGATATTTTAGTCGCATTTAATAATCTAGATCGGTTAGGGTTATTGACCAATGTTTCTCCCTCTCCTACTTGATTTTCAGCATCAAAATAGTTCACTGGTCTACCTCCAATACGCCTTGAATAAAACAGATCACCTCTGGAAAACAACTCTGTTCCTTCTTGGAAGAAAGGTCTTTGTTCGTCAAAAACGACTTCAAAAGCCCCCAAATTTTTAATTTGGTTATCTGATTGTACTTGGCTAAAATCGGGTAATAGCGTCATATCCAGCGTAAAGCTTTCATTAATGCCGTATTTAACATCCATTCCACCAGAAAATGCGGAATTCCAATTACTTTGATCTATTTCATCATAAGGGAAATGCTCTGTACTTAAAACAAGATAAGGAGTAAATTGAAGGCGGATCGGTGCTTCTACGTCTCTGATGCCTTTCAGCTTACCCCAATAATTCATATAGTTTTCTTCTCCTTTAGGGATATAAGACCAGATATCAAACTCTCTAAACCTACGAATGCCTCTACTAATTTGTAGCCCCCATTCTTGTTCTTTCTCATTAGCAAACCTGATCGCAGAGTATGGAATTTTAAATTCAAGCGACCAACCATTATCGAGTTTTTGCACTTTACTATACCAAACCGCATTATAGCTTCCATCTGATATTCGACTATCTTTTTGAACTCCTGAAGCATATACCCCAAAACGATAAGCATCTAATTGGCTATTGTAAGTATCCAATAGTATCATGAAATCATCTGCATTCAAATTACCGGCATCCCTATCTCCTAATTGGCTGAGAATACTATCGGCAGCGGTATCATAGCACATAGCGCCTACATAAAGAGCCGTATTATCATAAAGGAATCGAACTTCTGTTTTTTGGGAAGGTGGGGCATTTTCTTCTGGGTAATTCTCTACAAAATCAGTGGCAATTGGAGCAATTTGCCAAATCGCTTCATCTAAACGACCATCAATATTAATGGATTCATCAACTCTCAATGCCTCAATGGACTTTTGAGGTATTGAATGCTTAGCTGCTTCCTCTTGGGCAGAAAGAATGATTGATGAAATCAAAAATGATGCTATTAGTGTGAGTAGAGTCTTACTCATGGGTTTATTTTTATGGGTTGTGTTTATAGAAAACTCGTTAAAGTAAAGTCATACCTTAATTAGGTTTATAATAAGATAATTGCTCCGATTGGGCGACCACAAGGGATCGCCCCTACATTTTTATTACTAATCAATATACGCTCCTAGTTTAATGAGTTCATATATAGTATTCCTGAACCAGCTTAAGCTTCATTTGACTATTAAAAGAAGGTACAAAAATGGGGCCATGCAAGCTACTACTTTATTGATAATTAGGATGTTAAAAAGCGTTAAAGCCTATTCTATGATTCCCATTTTCTTCATTAAGAAAGTAGCATTTAGAGTTTGGCAGACGCCTCTTCTTATTTTATAATCAAACTTCAGCTCATCGTTTTGTATTTCTACTTCAAAGCTGTAATTTTTGATATTTTCAGGATATTCATTTTCTAAATTACTGATGGCTAAATCATGAGTAGCGACCATACCTGCACAAGGAAGCTTAGTCAGTTTTCTTAGCAATGACTCCGAACCACTATGCTTATCTTTTGAGTTGGTTCCCTTCAACATTTCATCCAGTATGACAAAAGCTGGCCGACCTGCTTCTAAGTGCTGAATAATGCCTTGTAGACGCTTCAATTCAGCATAAAAGTAGGACTCATCTTGCAAGAGGGAATCAGTGGTTCGCATACTGCTTTCAATCGGAGCTGGCGTGATTTTAAATTGCTTTGCACAAACCACCGAACCAATCATCCCTAATAAATAATTGACTCCCACTGCTCTTAGGAAAGTACTTTTACCCGCCATATTAGCGCCTGTAATCAAGGCTAAACTTCCCCAATTATTCAGTTCAAAATCATTATCAACCCGCTTATTTTCATCTAATAACGGATGACCAATTTTTTGCGCGTCAAAACAATAGCCTTCCATTTCAATCTCTGGAAAAATGAAGTCTGGTCGATTAAAATGCATATTGGCCAAACTAGAAAGGGCATCAAACTGCTGCATACTATTGAGCCATTTAGGAATCTCGTCTTTAAATTGCTCTTTCCAATTTTCTAATTGAAGCGTATAACGGATGTCCCATAATAAACAAGCATTTAAAAGTATTCCCAATAGCGGATTCTGACGATTATCCAAAGCACTAATCATTTGAGACAAACGACGAATATGATGACTTGCCGTTTTGCCATCTTGCTTCAATTGATCTTTTAGTCGTATCAATAGTGGACTCTGAAAGCTTTGCTTTTCGATGAATTCAATCAGATCTCCATACTTTCTAATAATAGGATACTTCTTACTGACTTGTCCATGTAAAGCATTGATTGTCTTTAAAAACACCCCTGTTAAAAGGAGGTTTATAATGCCTGCCAAAATCGGGAAAATGGAAGGCACAAAGCCTAACATATAAGCAACAAATAAGGCCACTAAAATAAGCGGTAACAGAATAACTGCTATGCTTAAAAAACGATGTTTTAGTAAGTAAGTCGGTAGCTTCAACCAATAATTTACTTCTTTCCAACCATCAGCATTTAACTCACTAATTCGCCCTGAAGCTTGAAAATCTTGCCGCCAATCAACTAAGTCTTTCAGCTCATGAATAGCAACTTGGCGCTCCAATATTTGTGCCTTATCCATCAGCGGATTCTTAAAGTAAGAAGCTAATTCTATTTCTCCATTCCAAGTACAAGTCCGATTCAGATATTGAAAGATAGAGCCATCTCCCAAAATGTCTAAATCATATAAGTAAGCCAATTCTATATCCAAATGTGCTTTACCTGAACTAAAATGCCTAAAATCACCAGAAAGAACCCTGATTTCCTCCTCATTAATTTTCATTAACTGTTCTAAAAAGGAGGTTTGATACTTTAAAGCCTGATGCTTTTTCACCAATAATAAAAACAAGACCACAATAGCCAATAAAATACCCCACCATAGAGTAGTGGTATAACCATAAGTCAGCATGACTATTAATAGGCCAGCAGCCAGCAAGAATAAACCCAAACGAGTAAAAACAATGATGTTTAATTGTCGTTTAGACTGCTTATAATCGGCTTCAAATTGCTGATGGCGACCTTCATATATCTGTTTTACTGAATTCATCGCCCCAAAAATAAAAAGAAGTTGTTTACTATAAAGGAAATCCCTATTTTGTTTGCCATGAATATCGAAGAATTAAGAGAATATTGCCTTTCCAAGAAGGGCACAACCGAAGAATTGCCTTTTGATGAAAATACCTTGGTCTTCAAAGTAATGGGTAAGATGTTCGCCTTGACATCTTTAGTCCGCATTCCATTTACCGTCAATCTCAAATGTGATCCTGAACGATCGCTTGAATTAAGAGAGCATCATCCAGCAGTTCAGCCAGGTTATCACATGAACAAAAAGCATTGGAATACCATTAATTTTGAGGATGGCAGCTTAAGTGACACTTTTTTATTGGAATTAGTTGACCATTCATATGATCTAGTCGTCTCAAAGTTAACTAAGAAAGTGAAAGAAGAACTTTCTAATCTTTAATTACCCAAGCATGTTTGAAATTATCTTACTTTTTATCTTAGGGCGCAATATCAAGCGCACAGCTGAGGCTAAAGCGCAACCAAGTACTCGCTGGATTCTCATGCTGATACTCAATTGGTTATTATTTGAGTTTTTTATGATCGGCGTCGCCACCCTCATTTTTGGGAACGATAATATATTTGCTATTATGCCGCTCGCATTAGCTGGCGGACTTTGCGGCTATTGGCTCACTTATGCCCAACTCAAAAACATGCCTGACGAATCTCAAGAGGATGACCCCAATGATGATGAGGATGACGAAGAACCCAAAAAGGATTTGTCTTATTTTAGGTAATTGGGATGGCCGTATAAATTATAAAATTTATGCATAAATCGGGAGGGCGGACACATAAGTCCGCCCGTACATTTTTTATTGGGGCGCATCCCATTATTTTTTTGGCCATTGGGCCGACACGCAGGTACGGCCCCTACAATGGCCAAAAAAATAATGGGTCGGGCTATCCGCTCTTATGTGGCTATTCAGCCGCTACTCCACTAAGTGCTGCTTGTCTGCCCTTCGGGCCAGCCGTCGCATCACTAAGTTCCGTAAGCGGCTTCATGGACGCCACATACCGCTGCTATCCCTTGCGCGTTTTCTTTGGGTACTTGGTATTGGGTATTGGGTATTGGGTATTGGGTATTGGGTATTGGGTAATGAGTACAAAAAACAAAAAAAGGCTCAGGATTATTCCTGAGCCTTTTTTGTTTTATTCAATTTAAGTATTTATTACCAACGTCTTCTTCTGCTACTTGGTCTACGTAAGCCTAAGGCACCTAAT
>JAHDDN010000157.1 GCA_020629335.1 Chitinophagales bacterium
ATAAGCAAAAAAGAAGCCAGCAGAATTGCCGAAATAATTAATGTTAGCTACTTAATTATGATGTTGAAGGAAGAAAGAAATAACAATACTAATGGGCGTTAAAAAATTTATCCCTATATTAATAGCTCAATAACCAAAACTTTAAGCCATGTCAGATCCAGCTATCAGAGTTCGTAAAAAAAAGAAAAGCTACAAATTCCTAATTCCCTTAGTCATCTTTGCGCTCGCATTCGCACTTTACTACTTCATCCCCGATGCAGCTAAGGCTCCACAAAATCCACAGGAATTAACTGTTCAATCTGTCAATACAACAGCTCCTAAAGCCGCTGATAATTTAAGCAATGCCAGCCCAACCATCCAAAAAGCTATTCAAGCTTATCAAAAAGAAGATTATGCCAGCACCCTTGTCGCTTTACAAAATCTTCCAGAAACAGAACACAATGAAAGTACCCTTCTAATGAAAGGATATGCTGAACTAAAATCCCAAGCGTATACAAGCGCCCAAAAAACATTTGAAAAAATAATCTCCAATACCCAAATGGGAGCTAAAGATAAAGCCATCTGGTACCTCGCCCTCTCCTATCTAGGACAAGGCAATAAAGAAAAAGCACTCCAACTTCTCAAACAACAAAACCACTACCCAAGCAAAAGCCGAGAACTAGTCCGAATATTAGAAAACCAACCTTCACTAAAAGTAAATTAAAAAACAAAAAACCGTAGAGACCTAAATCTCTACGGTTTCAAAAATTACTTCGTAAAAACCATCTTTTTAGTTTCTACTTTTATCCCATCTACTATTAAAGAATAAGTAAGCGGTTCCACCTCTAAACTCCAATCAGAAAAATCCACTAACAACTGACCATTTCCTCTATTCTCAATATCATAAGAAGCCAAAACTCGCCCAGACAAATCATTAATAATCAAGTCAGCACTCAAAGCCGAATCTGGCACATAATAGGGTATAATCGTATTACCCTTAGTCGGATTAGGAATACTCTGCATCAATCTCGATGAACTGGCTGATGAAGGCTTAACATCCGATTTTGCATCAACACTCGATTGCATTTGGATCAAAATAGTAAGCTGCTCCTCCACCTCAGCCAAACGCTCTTCTAAGCCATCAATTTTCATTTCTGCCGTTGCCAACGCTCGATCCTTTTCCTCTAACTCAAGCGCCAATTCCTTAGTCGCATTCAATCCCACAAAAAACAAATCATTGGCATTAAATGTCAGTACATCTTGCACTCTACCGTCTAAATTAGCTCCAACAGGCTTCACTGTATTTGGCAAAACCTCCTGCATCTCTTGCGCCATCACCCCATAAAACAACTTTCCCTTAGGCGTATTTGCCTTACCATTATACTCATAAGAATACAAATTCACCTCCTTCAAAATATCCAAACTATTACGTAAAGGCTCAATATTAGTCTTTAATCGCTGATCTGAAAAAATTGTCCAAGTAGCAGATCCTGCTTGTCCAGCCATACCATCTTCAATAAATAACCTAATATGATCTGATTCTGGACCTCCTTCTACAGATGGCAATACAAAATCATCACAAAGCCCCTCAGAACCAATCACCATTTGTCCAAAAGTCGTTATCACAATATTATCATTAGGGTAATCTTGACCATCATAATCTACCTTAATCAACAAATGACTAAGACTATCATTTCCTGCATTTTTATAATAATCAATCCGTGTTTCATCACTATCTTTTGTAAATCGCAAACCCTTGTCAGAATGAATTGTCACATCCTTTAATTGTGCCATTACATTAGCACTAAAAAAAATCAAACTTACGAGTATTAAAAAATTTATAATTTTCATTTTAGATGGTTTTAAAATTAAATAATATGAGGTAATTTTCTTTTCAATAATAAATAGGGGCTTCCCCAATTATTTTTTGGCCAGCCTTGTAGGGGCGGACCTATGTGTCCGCCCGCTGGCCAAAAAAATAATTGGGTCGGGCTGTCCGTTCTTATGCGGCTGTTCGGTGGCTACTCCACTAAGCTGTACTTGTCTGCCTTTCAGGCCAGCCTGCGTCCAGCTAAGTTCCGTAAGCCACCTCACGGACGCCGCATACCACTTCCATCCCTAAGCCAAAAAGAAAAGACTAATAGTAAACACCTCAGAAAAAACAAGGTGTTTACTACTAAACTTCTCTCTATCTTGCAATCATCAATTTCTTGGACTGCACCAATCCATTCGATTCTAAAGTATAGAGATACATTCCGCTTTCTAAAACAGAAGCATCAAAATCAATTTCATAATTGCCCGCTTCCGTCCAAGCACGATCAAGTAATTGAGCTACAACTCTTCCAGACAAATCTCGCACACTTAAACTCACATCCGCAGCCTCTTCCAATCGATAAATCATTCGAGCATAATCACCCATTGGGTTCGGATAAGCGTCAATAAATATGGCTTGCTCAGCAATAACTTCTTCAGACTCGCCATCCTTATAAATACCTCCACATCCCTCAATCAAGGCTGTAAAGTCACTACCATAATAAGCCGTAAATCCAGGCAATAAAGTAATCTGATAACCTGCATCATAAAGCCCTGAAGCACCTGCATAAATATCATTATTAGCTACTATCCAATTGGAAACCTCATGCTTCTCATAATTGGGATTATAAATATTACTACTAATAAACTCTCCTGGCAAACAAGCAGCACTTGCCGCACAAGACACCGCCTGAAAAGCATTAATCCGCCCCGAACCTAATAAGCCTACATAACTCGGATTAACGCTATCAATATTATCAGCCGTCGTTAAGATGCAATTAATAACATCAGCGCTTGATTGACTGGTATCTACCGACCACACTAAGCCGCATAATCCAGCAACCATTGGAGAAGCCATCGAAGTACCGCTATAGCAAGCATAAGTATTAAAGGGTACCGTACTCAATATCCCTTCCCCTGGAGCTGAAACATCTACTGTAGAACCATAGCTGGAAAAACTTGATTTTTGATCTGATTGATTAGTAGATGCTACACTAATCACATTAGAATAACTAGCTGGGTAAAATGGAATTGCATTATTGTTGTTACCTGCGGCTGCCACTAAAATGACCCCCTTATTCCAAGCATAATTAATCACAGCAGCAGCAGTTGACGAAGAACCATAACCTCCCCATGACATATTAATCACATCCGCTCCATTATCCGCAGCCCAAACGATCCCCGAATAGCCATGTGTAATGGCATTGCAAGATGTATTACTACTCGTTGTAGCTTTTACTGGTAATATGCTAATGTTAAAACCTATAGAAGCAACACCAGTACTATTATTCGTTCCGGCTCCTACAATTCCTGCTACATGTGTACCATGAGAATGACAAGTTGTAGAAGGGTTAGGATTATTATCATTATCAGCTATATCCCACCCTGCTAAGCAATTATTAATTAGATCTGGATGACTACGCTGTACAGCATCATCTACAACTGCTACTACTACTGTGGGATCTCCTGTTTCTACATTCCAAGCATTCTCTGCCTGTATTTTATACAACCCCCATTGATCACATAAGGCATTAGATCCTAAATCATCAGGTGTAAAATCAGTTCTATCAATAGGAATTCGTTCTGCATAATCGATATTAGGATTTGCATTCAACTCATTGATGACAATATTCATATTCGTAGAGTCTGCGATCGTTACTCTAAAAATGCGATTCAAAATATCTGAATCAGCAGAAGGAAAAGAAAGCCTTGCATCAACTAATTCACTCTGTAAAATAGGAGAGTTCTGTAAATACTTCATCAACCACAATAATGGGCCACGACTAACATTAAAGCCATGATTTGGCGATATAGGAGTTAATCCACCGTTACTTGGATAACTCGGTAATACGGTTGGATTGAGTGGTGCGGCTGCTTGAAAAACAGGCACATTGGAGTTGAGCTTGACCCAAATTTGATCTGGCCAATAATCTTGGGCCTCCATGGAAACAAAGGATAATGACAGCAATAATAGCCACAACACATTAGCCTTAATTAAAAAGTTTTTCATCTTAATTGATTTAAAAAATTAACAATAGGAACAAACATTCAAGCCTACTTATCCAGCTCTTTCTTTAATGTCTGAATCTCTTTATTCATATCAATCAAGTGAAGGGTTAACTCCTCTACCTTTTCTAAAAGCATCGCATTCATTTCTCCTAAAAGAATACCTTCTGAAGCTACTTCTTCAGCAGAAGGAATATTAGGCAAATGACCCAAATCTTCAATCTGGATTTCTAATTCCTCTAAAGGAGTCAACTCATACGCTGGAGTAAATACATAATCTGGCCAATTAGCCAACGTTCTAACCTTAACTTCTTCTGCTATCATTTTTTCCTTGACCGCTAAGTTATAAGTAGCATCGGTTGGGAATGACGAAGCTGTACTTGCACTACTATGTCCAATAGAGACTTGGCCTTGGTCGTTAAAGGTGAGTGAAGGTACTAAAACACCCGAACTATCTACCAATATCTGAAACTCGTCTATACCAGCATGATATCTTAAATTCACACGATCACTCCCTCCCTCTCTCAATGCAACATTAGAAGAATTACCTATTGGGCCATCTATTTGCAATCCAGTACCATTATTTCCTCCCCACGGCTCATAAATACTAAATTGACTATTCCAACTTGGTGGAGTCATACCTATTCCTACTTTTCCAGAAGCACCGATTCTCATAGCTTCTGTATTCGTACCATCTTCATCAACATAAAAACGCAACTCGTCTTTTGCTAAAATGTACAAATCATTATCTGCACCTACTGTAACTTTATCAGCTATATAACCCGCATTCCCAACAAATAAACCTCTACTGTTAACAAACGAAGGAGCAATTATAGTACCTTGTCCCATATTTGACCCTACCACCATACTTCGTTTTACAAAAAGCTCTGCATTAGGATTGACATTAGATACCCCAGAGCCTCCAATAACAACCTTTTCTCCTGCACTTGTATATGTGGTAGTGCCATTTAATTTAAACGCATCATTAGTCGTATCATTCTGAGCAAATAGGCTCATGCTTAAACAAATCGCCATAAATGATAATAATTGAATTTTAAGCTGTAATTTTTTCATGATTAATTGTTTTAAAATTGTGTTAATAAAATTGTTTTTGAATTAATGCATTAATTTTGTTGAGTAATGACTAAAAAATAAGATGAACATTTGAAGCTAAAGATTTTACATCAAAACAAGGCGAAAAATGCAGGCGATGCAGCGCATCGTCAAGGCTTTTCAACGAAGTATTGATGTAAAAGATTAGTTTCTAAATGATTAAGTTATTTTTTAATCATTACTGTTAGTGCAATATTAAGTTAGTCTGACGCTTATTTAAAGGAAGGCTAAGTCGCTGAATTACAAATCAAAATCATTCTCAGCTTTCTAAAATGAAGTTCTCAGCCCTCAAATCGACAAATACCAAAGCCATAATCTCCTATTATTCAAATCATTATAAATATAGTATCAAATTTTACAAATATGCTTATTTTTACAAATCAAACTTCTTTTTTATTGTAAAACATTCACTTACATCATTCTAAATCTATATATTGCGTGAGGGATGGGAGCGGTATGTGGCGGCCATGCCCTGACTTATGGAACTTAGGTACGCGTAGGCTGGCCTGTAAGGCAGACAAGCGGGCCTTAGTGAAATAGGAAGGGCATAGCCACATAAGAGCGGACAGCCCGACCCTTCCTTATTTTTTTACCATTATTGGGCCGACACATAGGTACGGCCCCTACAAATAATGGTAAAAAAATAAGGAAGGGGCACGCCCAAATAAAAACTCAACTATGCAGGATACAGATAAATTAATCGACTTAATACAGTCTTTAGCAAAAGAAGAGAAAGCGCATTTTTCTAAAATTGCAAAAATTGGAGGTGGTAAAACGAAGCCAAGATATTTGGTGCTATATGAAAAAATAGCTAAAATGAAGGCTTATAGCGATGAAGCAGTGGTCCAACTCAACGGTATTAAAAACACGCCTATTGCCAAGTATTTGCCGAGATATAAACATGAGCTGAATAATAAATTATTGGAAAGCTTGTCTATTTTTCAATCTACTAAAGCGAAGGGTGACAAGGCTATTGAACTAAAACAAATCCTTAGTTATTTGCCTTTTTTGTTTGAAAAAAAACAGCGGAAAGAGTTAACGATTCAACTCAAAAAGGCTCGCAAAATTGCACTGAATCATGCTGATTTAAAATCCTTAATTGAAATTATTGATTGGGAGATCAAACTAACTAAACTGGGCTCAGAAAAAAATGTCGATCAAAAAATTGAAAAACTTTTGGAAGAACGAGCAAGCTACCTAAAGCAACTCAATCATTTTTATGAACTAAAAGATATTCGCACTCGCTTAGATATGCTACTAAAAAAAGATGTTAAGCTAAGCTTGCCTAAAAGTAAAGAAGTATTGACTCAATTAAAAAGTAGCCCTTTACTTGCTTTTCCTTTAGATCAACTTATACCCGAATCGCAAAAAGATGTACACTATATAAAGAGTCTAATTTATCGTTCTGAAAAGGAGCATCAATTAGCCCTTGATCATGCACTTCGTCTTATAGAATTGTTAGAACAACAAGACTTATTAGATAAAAATGTCTATAAAAAAGCACTTTGCAATGGCTTAATAATTTGCAAACCTAAAGCAAATCAATTTAAAATGAGAGGCATTCTAAACAAATTACAAAACCTTCTCGATAAAGAGGATAAGATTGAGTTGGATATTAAAGATTTCAATACACTTTCTTTTTTAGGGATTCAATTTTATTTGACTAAACTACAATTAGATAAAGCTGTAGAACTCATCCCTCCAATAGAAAAAAGGTGGGAAGAATTAACACAGAATACAACCACCTACAAGCAAATTTTATATTGCTATAATATTTTCATTAGCTACTGGTTTTTTGGTAATTTAAAAGAAGCCAACCTATGGCTCTTTCGCTTACTAAACAATTATGAAACGAATGAAAAAACGAAAGATTTGATCCATGCAGGAAGAATTTTACAATTGGCTATTTATCATGACTTCAAAAAAGAAAAATTAGAAAACCAATATGAGTCTACCAGAAAAATGCTCGACCAAAAACAAGGAGAATTAGAAAAGCATATTAAAAAACATTTCCCACAACTGATTAAGGCAATCGACAAAAAAGAACAAACAGATATATTTCTAAGCCTCTACAATAGTCTATATCCAAAATTCCAAAAAGATAGCAATCTTCTTCCGCAAGCTTGGGAAGAAATACTCTACTGGGCTTATCATAAAATCAGTAACAAAAGCCTAAAAGAACTTTACGAAACCGAAGGATTAGAGGAACTCCAAGCAGCCTAAACAAAAAACCCGCCCATCAGAAAAAATCCAATGAGCGGGTTTATTTTTATCTATTTAAACAGTATGTTTTACGCAGTTCAAGGCATTTCTGAGGCATATAGCAAAGCTATGTAACGAAGAGATGTGAGAAAATGGACATTCTAAGGCCAATGTACTTCTGCTGCCTGCAACACATCACTACTCTCGCCCCTACCATGCACCTTCGCATAAATATAGGAATTCTCCAATACCCAATTATCAGGTACTGGGCTCAAACCAAATGCCTTTTCAATAGTCGTTCCAGCCGGCTTAGGCTGATCCAAACCAATCAAAATTTTACCATTAGAAGGAGACAACATATCACGCAATACATGCTCATGCACATAATCATCATCCACCGAATCATCTGGTAATTTTTGCGCATCTACAATCTTATTTTCAATCACCCCTACCGAAATATAATTATCCTCCGTTACATCCTCGGTATAATGCACCGTTACCAGCACTCCTAAACTATCCTTCGCCTCATTATAATTTGCTTCTATCTTCAAATTCGCCTTCGTTGGTTCCGTTAATCGCTCCTCTACATAAGTCTTCCAAATAGAGCGATTATAAGAAAAAATCTCACTCTCATTTTCAAAAACATGTCGATCAATAATCGCACAAGGAACCGCTATAATCCCTAAAAAAGTATATAACTCTTCAGAATCTTCCACCACAAATTCCTGCTCACTATAACCTGTCAAAAAGCCAGCTAAATCACCCGCATGTATCGCCATCGCTACTACTCGACCAGGATTTTCCTCCACAATCTCCGCCGTTTTCTCATGTCCCAACGGACAATTCACACACTGTACACCAGTAAATTCTTCTACCATTACCACTCGATCCTGCTTTGCTTCCACTACATCTGCCATATAGACCACCTCTTCATCAGGCGATAAATCTATCGTCGGCCCAACCTCTTCACAAGAAGTAAAAGTCATCAGAATAGCCAAAGCTATCCATGAAAATATCAAAAGTCCCTTTCGCATATCACTAATTTTAAAAATTTAAAAACTAGACGTCATCGTAAATTTAGCCCCACTAAATGCAGGCTCCAAACGACAAACCCCACCAGTACAAACAACCCCCTCTACTTGTTTAACGTAACTCAGGGTAAATCTGTTGGCTCGCTTTGTATAAGCTGCTAATATAGAATAGTAATGCTGCTTATCATCAAAGTTGTACATATCTGTTACAGACAACGACCACTTAGGGGCAATATTATACTCCAACAAGCCAAATAACCAATCCCCTAAATCTTGTCTTTTTTCTGGATCATCACTACCAAACAGTTTTCTATTACGCTCCGTTAGCATATATTGAAGTTCTGCTCTTAGAGATTTTTTACGAGTAATTTTATAATCGACCTCTATAAATGGCGTCAAGGTCTGCACAAAATCACCCTTCTGCTCATACACAAATCGATTGTAATCCACCATTTGCAAACCTACAATAAAGTGCCAAGGCGATTTCTTTTTCTTAAAATCAGCATCTAAATAATACTCCTCATATAATCGCTCCCCTTCACTTGTTCTTAAATTAGAGTAATTAGCCGTAAAAGTCAAACCCTTTTTAGGAGTATAAACCACATCTGCTTGAATAGCAATCTCATCTATTTCTTGTGTAGTAGCAGAATAACGTGCTGGCAAACGGAAAGAATTCTGTTTCGTCAAGGCAGGCAAATAATTAATAATACCATCCAAGAAAGTCTCATTCGGAGAAGTACGGAAACTAAAATGATCCGTTACCTTTCCCTGCAAAGTTACCCCAAAGCCCTTACGAGAATAAGCTAAACTCGAAAAAGCCTGAAATCCATCTGAATTAATAAAGGTACCATCTAAGTTGGCAATTGTTTCTTCTGTCTTAGCGGCATACTCTACATACCAGCTAAAGTTTTTATAATTCATAGTATTATAAACCGAATAGACATAGACATTATACTTAGGAATGAATCTATCCTTGGAGTCATAACTCTCAATCGTAGCAACCACCTGATTCATATCCGCCTGATCCATCGTTCTATTCAAAACCGAAAAACCTGGATATAAATAGAAGTTTTTCTCCTTACCTAAAGCAAAGTTAGCATCTACATTTCCGCCCATTAATATCGCTGGATAAGTATCCAAACGATTCTTCCTTCGCCCCATAAATCCTGTCACCGATAAATTATCTAAGAGATCATACCTTGCTTTTACACCCAATACTGCCTGATCAATGCCCAAAGGCCTTAACTCATAAGCCCTGAAGGTAGTCCCACTACCAAACTGTTCATAGAAATGCCCCCCATGTAAGTTGAGCTTTCCTATCTGTTTATTCACGAAAAAAATCCCTAAGCCAATATCATTGACAGGTTGAAGTGGATTAAATATGTTGGAATTTAAAAAAGCATCAAAACGCACTCCAGCCCGAAGTTGCAATTCTGGATTGGCATAATTTAAATTGAACCAACTCTCTCCCCCTGTCTTCAAATTATCATAAAAGGGATTATCTGCGGCGCCTATGGCAGTATCTCTTACATAGTAATTAGCATTCAGCATCACATCTCCAGAGAAGTTTCCCTGAGACCAAGCTGAGGTACTAAAAAGCACCATCAGTAAAGTAGCATAAAAATATTTGGACATATACCTATTGAATTAATCTAATTTCAATAAAAATTAATAGTGCAAGATACATTTTACATCTCTAAAATTAGAGCAATGATGTTGCATTAACAAGGCTTCTTGCGTCCTCTAAATGACATTCAAAGCAAGACATTCCTTTTTTAGCGTTTTTTTAGATAAGTTTGAATAAACTTAGCGTAACTTTAAGGGTCTTAAATACCGTTGAGTTTTTTCAAAATAGATCACTAGGGACGTTTTTAACGCCCCTTTCAAATACTTAATTCATGAAGTTAATCAAAAACCTTACACTTTGCCTCGTATTTATGATGGCCGCTGCAGTTAGTATCAATGCTCAGGATCGCCTTCCTGACCTAACTGTTAAAGATATGAATGGTAACGAAGTCAATATGGCCAGCTATGGCGAAGATGGTAAAATTACCGTTTTTACATTTTGGGCTACCTGGTGCGCTCCTTGTAAAAAAGAGCTAAATAACATCGCCGAATTATACGACGACTGGAAAGAAGATTATAATGTAGAAGTCGTCGCAGTCAATATTGACGACCAACGTAATTTAGCAAAAGTAAAGCCATTCGTAGACGGAAAAGGTTGGGAATACACTTGCCTCACCGATCCTAACGAAGCGCTCAAAAGAAGCTTAAACTTCCAAACTATTCCATTCACCTTAGTAGTAGACGCTGAAGGAGACATCGTATACGAACACTCTGGCTATGTAGAAGGAGATGAATACGAATTAGAAGAGTTCTTAATAGAACTAAACGAAGACTAATATCAAAACCTTTTGACCAAACTAAAGAAGGCCAATACTCATTGCGAGTGTTGGCCTTTTTTGGTTTTAATCTTTGGCTTAGAGATGGCAGCGGTATGTGGCATTTTTAGTATTGAGTATAGGGTATCAAGTAGTGAGTACAAATTTGTCCACGCCCGAAATAGGTTGACAAAAAAGGAGTTAACTTTAACTTCCTAAA
>JAHDDN010000158.1 GCA_020629335.1 Chitinophagales bacterium
ATAATTGAGATGCAATCATGTAATTGCTCTTCTGTAATTACTAATGGAGGAGCAAAACGAATCTTATCGCCATGCGTTGGTTTGGCCAAAAGGCCATTATCTCTTAAGTTCAGACATAGTTGCCAAGCAGCTTCTTTGTCTGGGTGATTGATAACGATGGCATTTAATAAACCTTTACCTCTTACTGTACTGATAAGATCAGATGGAATAGCTCGAAGCTCATCTCTTAGGATTTGTCCCATCTTTTCAGCATGTTCCGCTAGATTCTCATCTACTAATACTTCTAAAGCCGCCATTGCTACTTTACAAGCCAGCGGATTACCACCATAGGTAGAACCGTGTTCACCTGGTTTGATACAAAGCATGATCTCATCATCAGCAAGTACAGCAGATACAGGGAAAACACCTCCCGATAATGCTTTACCCAAGATCAAGATATCTGGCTTGACATCTTCGTGATCGCAACAAAGCATTTTGCCTGTACGAGCCAAGCCTGTTTGTACTTCATCAGCAATGAAAAGAACTTCATTATCTTTACAGATTTGGTATGCTTTAGATAGGTAGCCATCATCAGGTACTACTACCCCTGCTTCTCCTTGGATAGGTTCTACCATAAAGCCCGCTACTGTTGGATCTTTAACGGCTTCTTCTAAGGCAGCTAAGTCATTATAAGGAATGATAACATAACCTGGCATATAAGGCCCGAAACCTTTAAAGCTAGACGGATCTTGAGAAGAAGAAATGGCCGCCAAAGTACGCCCCCAGAAATTACCTTCTACAAAGATTATTTTAGCTTGATTTTCTGGAATACCTTTTTTGGTATAACCCCACTTACGACAAAGCTTGATAGCTGTTTCGCCGCCTTCGACACCAGTATTCATTGGTAATACCTTATCATAACCTAGAAGTTCAGTGATATACTTTTCGTATTCCCCAAGTACATTATTATAGAAAGCTCTTGATGTGAGCGTCAATGTTTGTGCTTGTGTATTTAAAGCATTAAGTATATGTGGGTGGCAATGTCCTTGATTGACTGCTGAATAAGCAGATAAAAAATCATAATAATGTTTGCCTTCTACATCCCAAACATTCACTCCTTCTCCTTTAGCTAATACGACAGGTAGTGGATGATAATTATGCGCTCCATAGCGATCTTCCAACTCCATAAAATGTTGCGAGCTCATTACTTCCATATTTGTTTTTTTTTAGATTCCTACAAAATTACTTTTTTCGATCATGGAAAGCAAATTTACTAGTTCGTTCTCTTTTGTTTGTACGCCATCGTTTTTTTATTTATTTTGAGAAAAACAATATATGAGCGATGAGTGTATAGTGTGTAGCGATTAGTATTACTCATCGCTACACACTATGCACTCATCGCTAGTTTCGGCTTAGGGATGGTAGCGGTACTCAGCGTAATGAAGTAGCTTACGAAACTTAGGCAGACGTAGGCTGGCCCGAAGGGCAGACAAGTATGCCTTAGTGGAGTAGCTGCTGAATAGCTGAGTGAGAGCGGACAGCCCGACCTGATTATATTTTGGCCATCGTTGGGCCGACACATAGGTACGGCCCCTACATAACGATGGCCAAAATATAATCAGGGAAGCCCCAAAATATAAAAGTAGATCAATAAAGTTCATTTTATTCATAGTTCATCACTCATATTTCATAGTTAAAACTACCTCTTTCATGACAATTTCGATAGCTATAGTGTTAGGTATTATAGTGCTGGCGATAGTGCTATTTGCGACCGAGAAGATTTCGGCGGATACTACAGCTTTGTTGGTGATGGTGTTATTGATGCTAACGGGGATATTGACACCAGAGGAGGCATTATCAGGCTTTGCGCATGAGGGGACGATTAGTGTAATGGCTTTGTTGATTTTGAGTTTGGGATTGCAGAGTACAGGTGGCGTGATTTATGTTGGGAGATATATTGAGAAGATTGTGGGCCGAAATGAGATTCGGATGATTTTGATGCTGTCATTAGTGGTAGCTTTTGCTTCGGCATTTATTAGTAATACGGCGGTGGTGGCTATTTTGCTACCTGTCACCCAACAGCTAGCAAAGTTTGCCAATGTGAGTGTGAGTCGATTATTAATGCCATTGTCATTTTCGGCTATGATAGGTGGCTCGATGACGATTATTGGAACTTCTACGAACATTATTGTGAGTTCTATCTATGAAGAACAATTTGGTAGAGCTTTTGGTATTTATGAATTTTCTAAATTGGGCTTTTGTTTATTAATTGCCTATTTGATATTTATGTTATTGATTGGTCGATTGATTTTGCCAAAGCATAAGAAGGAGTCTGAATTGACAAAAGATTATGAATTAGATCAATATTTGACACAGGTAAAGGTGCTTAAAAAATCGCCTTTGATTGGTAAGCAAATAGTTGGTTCAAAATTGATTGAACGGCATCGAATCAGGGTGATTGAGATTGCTAGAGGAGATGAGATTGTTTTTTTACCAGAGGAGGTAGAAAAAGTGCATGAAGGAGATTTATTATTGATTAAAACCAATGTAGAGCGATTATTTCAGATTCGGGAGCGCTTGGGATTAAAGGTCAATAAAGATCGTACTTTGGATGATGAGGAGATGACTTCGGAAGATGCTATTTTGATAGAAGCGGTGATTGGTCTTAACTCATTTTTGGTGGGCAAAAAAGTAAGGGATGTTGATTTTAGAGAGGAGTTTAATGCCATTCCATTAGCAGTGCGTAGGAGTGGGGTAGCGGTGCCCAAAAGAGTGGCGGATATTGAGATTAAATTTGGGGATGTTTGGCTCTTTGAAGCGAGGCGAAATAAAATGGATAAATTTTATAATTCGCCTGATTTTATTGTCATGAGTAAGTTGAAGAAGACCAATTTGCGGAAGCGTAAAACGCTATTGTCTACCATGATTGTGATTGGTTCTATTGCTGCTGCCTCCTTGAATTTATTACCATTAGTAGTAGCTGCTTTGACAGGCTGTATATTATTGTTTTTGACTCGTTGTGTATCTATGCGTTATATCTATCGCAAGTTGGATTGGCGGATTTTCTTTTTGTTAGCAGGCGTATTGCCTTTAGGAATCGCAATTGAAAAAACAGGTACCAGTGAGTGGATTGCAAATGGAATGGTCAGTATCGGTGCTGGCATGACAGCGCCTGCTTTTATCTCTTTATTATTCTTGTTGACGACTATATTGACTAGTTTTATGTCTAATAATGCGACGGCCATTATATTAGCTCCAATTGCGATTAATATAGCTTCTCAATTAGGAGTAGATCCCAAGCCTTTTTTAGTAGCAGTGATGTTTGCAGCGAGTACGAGCTTTTTGTCTCCATTAGGTTATCAAACCAATATGTTGATTTATGGCGCAGGAAAATATAAGTTTAGCGACTTTCTAAAAGTCGGTGGATTGCTCACGCTTGTGATTTGGATTTTAGCCAGCTTTTTGATTCCTTACTTTTATTTATAGTGTCACTAACCCCCAATCAATTTGATGATAAATACAAGCAGCACACTAATCACCAAGCCAAAGAATACCTTCCCTAAATCCATAAAGGCCATAGAAGTTACTCGCCTACTCAATTTGCGTTCTAAGTTGAATTGTATTCCGATTTCACGACCAGCCAATAGTCCGATAAATACCCAAGTCGTACTCATTGGAATTTTTCCGCCCCATAAGCCCAAGGAGTCGTACTTGAAAATATACAAAACCACCCCATAAATCAAATCAATAAAGGTCGCCGAACGTATATCCGCTGTATTCGTTTTTTGTCGAACAACATCTTGCACAGCTCCCCCACGACTGTAGAAAATATAAGCCAATAAGCCTAAGAGTACACTTAAAGAAGCAAAGAAACCGATTGTAGATAAGCCCTCTCCGCCTTTCAAATAAATATAGATATTCGCCAAATCTTGCGTTAACCATTGCCACCATAAGAAGCCAGTCGCAAACCATTGCAAGACGATCCATACTGTTCTTTGATCCTTTTTCAGCGGATTGTTAATAAAGTATTTTTCTGTCAATCTTGTAATAACCAGATAAATGACCAGGGCCGAACTCAAAGCTACCATATAACCCATAATCGACTTATAAATCATCTTACCCAACTTTGCGCTGGGATCTGTAATACTGGCCAGCATAGGCCCCACTTCACTCGGAATCTTATCCAAGGAAAATAAGGTCAAGATCATAAATGTCGTACTAACAGGAATACCATATCGAGTCACCATCAATAAAACCAAAGGAGGCAATAAATAATACCATGAATAGACTTCAGGCATGGCAAACTTATCCAATCTACCATAAGCAATTCCATACTGATAATCATACCAACCAAAAGGGTCTGCCCATCCCAATATCAAAACGGCTGATAATATGGCACCAGCATAAGCCCAAAGCACATACCATTTAACATTGTCCTCATTCGATGTCAAAAAGGTACCCAATGTCTGGATCACATCATTTCCGACCACCGAATAAGATGCCAAAATGAATCCCAGCCACATTACTAATAAAGAAATATCCATGCTTAAATTTGAATTTGATGGTTTTTACAACAAGCTGTAAATATATCCTAAATTAAATCATTCCTGTCCTTGCCAACATTAATAAATCATTAACGAAACTAGCGATGAGTGATGCGCTCATCGCTATGCGCTAATTAAAACTTATTTTGCACTATATTTGCAGGGTTTAAAGAACAATCGAACTTGAACATACAAATAAAGTGTTCCATTCATGAAATTTTTAGAAACAAGCAGACAAAACCCTCAAAAAAAAGCCATTATTGACGAATGGGGGACTTATACTTATGCTCAATTAGAGCAAGCAAGCTCAAATATAGGTCAGTTACTTCTAAATGGAGAAAAAGACCTAAAAGAAAGCCGAGTAGCTTTTTTATGCCCACCCTCCTTTGAATATGTCGCAACTCAATGGGCCGTTTGGCGAAGTGGAGGAATTGCAGTGCCACTTTGCACCCAACATCCCAAGAGCGAAATGTCTTATGTAATAGACGATAGCCAAGCCACTATATTAGTAGCACATCCACTTTATGAAGATATCCTTAATGAATTAGCAGAAGAAAAAGGCATCCGCCTGATATTGTTGGAAGATATAAAACTGGACATACCCAATACCACATCTTTTCCAAGTATTGATCCCAAAAGGAGAGCAATGATACTATATACTAGTGGTACAACTGGCAAACCTAAAGGAGTTGTTTCTACTCATCAAAATATAAACGCTCAGGTAGATTGTCTAATTAAAGCATGGGAATGGACGGCTGATGATCACATCTTACATGTCTTACCCTTACACCACACACATGGTATTATCAATAAACTCTGTTGCGCCATGTGGTCAGGAGCCACTTGTCAATTTATGTCAAAATTTAATGCAGTTGAAGTCTGGGGACAAATAGCCACCCAACAAATAAGCCTATTCATGGCTGTCCCCACTATCTACAAACGACTAATCACTGCCAGAAATAAAGCGGATCGTTCCTCTCACAGACAACTTAAAGCAGCCTGTGAAAAAATGCGACTCATGGTATCAGGTTCAGCTGCCTTGCCTGTTTCTACTCTTGAAGAGTGGCGAGAGATAAGTGGCCATACGCTCTTAGAACGATATGGCATGACCGAAATAGGGATGGCTTTATCTAATTCTTATAGAGAAGAACGCATTCCTGGTTTTGTAGGTCGTCCTCTACCAGGAGTTGAGACCAGAATTGTGGATGAAAATAATACATTAGTAGCCGAAGGAGAAATTGGAGAACTCCAAGTCAAAGGTCCTAACGTATTTCTGGAGTATTGGAATCGCCCAGAAGCTACGCAAGATGCTTTTGTAGACGGCTGGTTTAAAACAGGCGATATCGTCCAAATCATTAATGGCAATTATAAAATAGTAGGACGAAATTCTGTCGATATCATCAAATCGGGAGGATATAAAATCTCCGCCTTAGAAATAGAAGAAGTATTAAGAACCCATCCCGACATTGCAGAATGCGCCATAGTGGGCGTAGCAGATGAAGATTGGGGAGAAAGAGTATGTGCCGCCTTAGTTATGCGTACAGATCAAGAAATAACAGTCGAAGAATTAAAGCTTTGGGCCAAAGATAAATTAGCCCCTTACAAGATTCCCAGCAAGGTGAAATGCGTACCAGCATTAGTTAGTAATGTTATGGGAAAGGTGACAAAACCAGCGTTAAAGTTATTATTTTAATTGTGTAAGTAGTTGATTTTTAGAGGCTTAATATTGTTGTAACACTAACTTAACAATTCATTAACCCATTGTTGACATAATCATAACTTTATATTAAGAAGTGCTTAACGCACAATTCATAGATATTTGTTCTCTTTGCAGGGCACTTAATGGATGAGGTGTATTCGTCTTCATTCTATTAATGACCATTAATATTTAAATGCAGAGAAAAAAATGATGAAGAAGTTAAATTTTTACCTAATAGCCTTATTATTTGGAACGGCTATTTTATTTGTAACAGCTTGTACTGAGGAAGATGATGGAGATAAGCCACCGAAATCAACTGTAACAACCTATTTTTCGGAAGAGTTATCGGAGGATTGTAATGGGGATGGTGTTGACGAAACGTACAATATTATCACTGTTAAAGATAATGGGGAAGGAACGGGTACCATGACTTGGACAAAGAATAATATTTACGAATTAGATGGTTTTGTATTTGTTAATGAAGGGCAAACACTAACAATTGAAGCAGGTACTATTATTAAAGGTAAGGAGGGACAAGGAGTAGAAGCTGCGGTATTAGTAGTAGCAAGAGGAGCTAAGATAATGGCTGAGGGTACAGCAGATGATCCAATTATTTTTACTTCTGAATTAGATCAAATTTTAAGAGATACTACAGGTGCTCTGACCTGTGTCAATAATAATATTCCTTCTACAGCAAGGAATCTTTGGGGAGGGGTTCTAATATTAGGAAATGCCAGTTTAAACTCAACACCAGGCGTAACAGCGATTGAAGGTATACCAACGACAGAAACAAGAGGTATTTATGGAGGTATAGATGATGCTGATGATTCAGGCATCTTCAAATATGTATCTATCCGTCATGGTGGGACAGATATCAGTTCTAACAATGAAATTAACGGGCTGACCTTGGCTGGTGTCGGGAATGGAACCACGGTTGAGTATGTAGAAGTGATTGCTAATAAGGATGATGGTGTCGAATTCTTCGGTGGTACAGTTAACACTAAGTACATAGTTGTTTCTTACTGCGAGGATGATGCTTTTGATTATGATGAAGGATGGAGAGGAAACAATCAATATTGGTTAGTATTACAAAGTGATGATGGGGCTGATAATGGTGGTGAGCATGATGGTGGCACAGAGCCAGAGGATGCCACTCCTTATGCTATTCCCGTCATTTACAATGCTACCTTTTATGGTAATTCTGATACACGTGCTTTGCGATTTAGAGATAATGCAGGTGGCAAATATTACAATAGCATTTTCGCTAATTTCTCAGAAGGGGTAGAAATCGAAAAATTAGAATCAGCTCAGGATTCTTACCAACAATACTTAGACAACAATTTAGTAATCGTAAGTAATATGTTCTGGAATATTTCAGGCGATCACATTTCGATTGTTGGAGGTTCGGAAACCGACCAAGCTGATGCTGAAGCTCGCTTCTTAGGAGCCGATGCTAATACTATAGATATTAATCCAGGTTTAGTAAGCATGGTTCCGCAAGCGGCGGAAGCAATGTCAGGTGCTGTCCAAGCAAATCAAGAAGGACTTGATAACACAACTTACAAAGGTTGTTTTGATCCAACGGCCTCTTCTAAATGGACCGATGGATGGACCCTAACAAGTCAATTAGACTTGCTGAACTAAAGAACGAAACTCAAAGCACAAGAAAGCAAGCTTGATTTTTTAAGCTTGCTTTTGGTGTCTAATAACGGAAAAAAATAAACAAAATAACACAACAATATTTAAATTTATGAAAATTTCTAAACTAATTTTTGCTTTTGTTTTATTAATAATAACAGGTCTGCATTTAGAAGGCCAAAGCATCCGAGGAAAGGTAGTAGATGCTGCTAATGGTAGTGAATTGCCTTTTGCCAATGTGGTGATTTCGGGTACTACTACTGGAGCACAAACCGATTTAGATGGGGTGTTTTCTATTGAAGGTATTGAAGCAGGTACCTATATTTTAGAAGTTTCTTATCTCGCTTATGAAACGAAGAAGATAGAAGGAATTAATGTGGAAAATGGAGAAGTAGTAGCCTTAGGAGAGATTAGCCTAAACGAGGCATCAGCAGCCTTAAAAGAAGTCGTTGTCACTGAAAAAGCGCTAAGAAATACAGAAGGCGCTGTGATGACTTTACAACGTAAAGGTATTGGTACATTAGATGCCATATCTAGCCAAGCATTTAATATGTCAGGGGCAGGGGATGCTGCTTCAGCCATGAAAAACGTTACTGGTGTATCTGTAGAGGGCGGTAAGTACGTTTATGTACGTGGTTTAGGTGATCGCTACAGCAAAACCTTTTTGAATGGGTCAGAAATTCCAGGTTTAGATCCAGATAAAAATACGGTTCAAATGGATTTATTCCCAACTAATCTGATTGATAATATTGTTGTTTATAAAACCTTTACGCCTAATTTGCCAGGTTCTTTTACAGGTGGATTAGTAGATATTACGACGAAGGATTTTCCAGATCAGTTTACTATGAAAGCTTCTATAGGTGTGAGTTGTAATACTCAAACTACTTTTAATGATAACTTTTTAACTTATGAAGGTAGTAGCACAGATTGGTTAGGCTTTGATAATGGAATGAGAGATGTACCAGATGGCATTGATCCTTATGATATTTCTCAGCGATACGCTGGTGATGGTACCGAATTACAAGCTCAAACGCAAGCATTTAATGATGTAGTAGAGCCTAGTACGAAAACGGCTCCATTGAATAAAAGTGTATCTTTTTCTTTAGGAAATCAGAAGAAATTATTCGGCAAGTCTTTCGGATATATAGCTAGCCTATATTACAAAAATTCTCACTCGATGTACGAAAATGGTACAAGTGGTAGATGGAAATTAACAGGTAGTTATGAATCAGATGAAGTATTAAATAAGGAACGTTTATTAAATGACAACAGAAGTACAGAAGATGTCATGTTAGGTGGAATGTGGAGTGCTTCAATGAAATTTAATGATAAAAATAAAGTAGGTTTAAATGTTGTTTTAAATCAGTCGGCGAGTAATACAACTCGTTTTCAGGAGGGTGAAAATCCAAGTGATGACCCTAATCGTTTCTTACAAGAACGTATCATGGCTTTTCAAGAACGTTCGTTTGCTGCTTTCCAATTAAAAGGAAAGCATAGTGTAAATCCCAAATTAGTAGTAGACTGGATAAGCTCTTATAGCTTAGCCAATATGAATCAACCTGACTTAAGATATATGAGTAATGTCTATACGCTTAATCAAGGAAACAATGGAGAAGTGGTAGATACAAATTATGCCATTTTAGCATCAATTGGAAAAGTCCCTACTAGATACTGGCGTTCTTTATCAGAAAATGCAACCGATAGTAAGATTAATGCAACTTACCACTTCAAATCATGGAATGGCCTAAAATCTAATTTGAAATTTGGAATGGCTTATTCTCAAAAGTGGCGTCAGTTTAGAGAAGAAGTATATGAGTTTGGCCAAGATGGTAACAGTTTTGGTGGTGACTTTGTGGAGTATCTAAGTGATGAAAATGCTTGGAGTTTAGATAACACAGGCGGGATTTTCTTATCAAGTGATTCGCGTTTGAGTAATCAGTATGATGCCTCTCTAAGAATAGGAGCATTTTATGCAATGACAGAGTTAGCCATCACACAGCGATTCAAATCAATAGTCGGATTTAGAGGAGAATGGGCTCAACTGCCTTTTACCAGTTTAGATCCAAACTTAGAGTTAGACAATACATTATTGTTAAATGACTTAGATATTCTCCCTTCTATTTCTTTAATTTATGAACTGGTACAAAATAAGATGAACCTAAGAGCGTCTTATAATAAGACCTTAGCTCGTCCTTCTTTCAAAGAGATTGCACCTATTGCTTTCTTTGATTACTACTTAGATATTATATTTATCGGTAACGAAAACTTAGAGAGTTCTCGTATTGATAATGTAGATTTCAGATGGGAATATTTCTTCCGCCCTGGAGAAATGGCCTCAATAAGTGCTTTCTACAAAAACTTCGATGGACAAATCGAAATCACTAATAATCCAGAGCAGCCAAATGGTGAGTGGACTTTCAGAAATAGTGAGTCTGGTAAGGTTTACGGTTTAGAGTTTGAGTTGAGAAAAAAATTAGATTTCATTCCACAATTAAGCAACTTCAGTTGGGGGGCTAATGTAACATTAGTAAAGTCATCTGTAAAAATGGATAGCTTAGAATACGTTGTTAAGCAAGCAAGAAACCCTAATGTATCTGATACCAGAGTATTGTTCGGTCAATCTCCTTATATGATCAATACTTACTTTAGCTATAAGAATACGATTGGTACCAATGCTCGTTTAGGCTTTAATATGCAAGGAGAGCGTTTGACAGTAATATCTCAAGGAAGTACACCAGATATATACGAGCAGCCATTCCCATTATTAAACTTCAAAATTACGCAGTCTCTTAATAATGGAATTGGCTTAAGCTTTGGCGTCAACAACTTATTAGGAAGCGTTAATAAGCAAACACAAAACTTTAAGGGCAATGAATACTTATTCCAGTATAGAGATATGGGTAGAACAATATCTTTTGGTTTAAGTTATGATTTTGCAAGAGGGAAAAAATAAGTCCCTAATGGTTCAGTTTATAAGTTTCTGACAGTTAAGTTGTAGGATTTTTGCGATTATACAAGGCATTTTTGAGGCCCATAGCAGGGCTACGAAACGAAAAAATAAGGAAGTAGAATCGTAAAAAGACAAAACTTGGGCTGTCAAGAA
>JAHDDN010000159.1 GCA_020629335.1 Chitinophagales bacterium
GCTCCAAAAAGAACGTTTTTAACTGATGAACTGGTAAACTGGATAACTGATGAACCACTTTACTAACTTACTTACTACTAACATACCTATTACTCAAAAATGCGTGAGGGATGGGAGTGGTATGGCTACCGTCTATACACAAGTAGTATTAGAAAAACACGACATGTTTTAACGCATGATATTTATCATATAATATACATTTGCAATAATGTAAACTGTTTTTGTCAAGCAAATTACAGAATAAATACAAATAAGCATTTTGTTGTTAATCAATGATAAATGAATTTGTTTTCATCATTATACTACTTGTGAGGAGACGGTAGGTGGTATGGGGCGTCGTGAACCGACTTACGGAGCTTAGGTACGCGATGGCTGGCCCGAAGGGCAGACAAGCGGGCCTTAGCGGAGTAGGAGGTGAACAGCCACATGAGAACGGACAGCCCGACCTGCGCCTTCGGCGAATGCATAATGCATAATCATGAATGATAAATTTCGCTCGTGCTGCGCACTTCCTTATACAAGCGCAGGGCACGCCCAATATCATGAAAATAAGAAAAACCAAACCCACACTCTGGGCGGACACATAGGTACCGCACCTACTGGTCGAATGAAAAATAACGAAAGGGGCACGCCCAAAGGAAAAAATAAAAGGGGAGCCAAACCGTCAGATTCAAGCTCCCCTTTTGCAAAACCAAGACAAAAGATATGACCAATAAATGGTAAACAAATTTACGTTTTTTAAATTTTGTTTACAAGTTTATTGGACATTATTTTGACAATTTTACTTTTACTATATTTAAACCATTGATTATCTGTGTGGCTAACTCTTGGCCATTCACCAACACATTTTTCCACTCATTGGGGACTTTGAACCATAATTCCCCTGCTTTAGTGCTTTTGGGGGCTAACTTAAACTGAATGCTGCGATCTTTATGGCTCCATGTCTTTATATTACTGCTTGGAAATAAGTGGGCATTGCCACCAGCCAAAGCGACTTTGTTGTCTTCTATGCTCAATAGCAATTTAGATTGATAAGGCTTGAGCTTAATGGGCGTATCTACTAATATTTTAGGGTTAACAGCCTGATAGTAAGCCCCTTTTAAATCGTCTAATTCGGCCTTTTTTTCGCCTAAATTGCAGCAGGCTAAATATTCTAAATCGCCTATACTGAAGTGGATTTGATAAATATTTTCGCGCTGATCTACAGAGTGAATTTGCTTATCTTTGAAAGGAAATTGAGAGAGATAAAGCGCCTTGGTTTTGTCATCATACGCACTCACATTATCTGAGCAAAAGATGAGCTGTCCGAAGATTTGATTAATCAAATAAATGGTATAACGCTGCGTACTGTTGAGCTTATTATTTTTGTCACGCAAGATAAACACATCGGGATCATTACCAAAAACAGCCTTATTCAAATGCCTTCTGTGAATAGTGCTTAATAAGGAATTAATCGTCGATACTCGCTCTCGATTATTAGCGGCTTTTAATAGATTCATCTCCCAGTCTAAATGAATATCTGCCCCAATTCTACAATAATCAACTAAGCCGAAAGAGGACGCTAAAGGCACTCCACAACCCAATATTTGCTTGCCTTTCGCTAATTCTCGGAGCCATTTCATGGCATCATGCATGACCGCACCTCTGGATTTTTCTGGCCTTTCAATTAAGGCGGCGGCATAAAGGAAATCTAACTTCACAAAATCAAACTCCCATCTATTCAATACGGTATCAAAAATATAGCGCAAATAAGCCCTAAATCCTTCGTGATAAATATCAAGAACATAAAACCAATTACTCCAAGCAGGGTTAAACCCTGCTTTAACAGGCTTGCCATTTTTATCTTTGAGTAGCCAATCTTTTTGCTCTTTAAAAATGGCCGACTTTTCTTCACAAATAAAAGGAGCTAACCAAAGACCCGCCTTGAGTTTAGCGGCATGAATATCGGCCACTAATGGCTGCATTTTATTCTTAAATTTTTCATTGGGCACCCAATCTCCGACCTTCTCTTGCCAACCATCATCTATCTGAAAAATATCAATAGGTGCTTCAATCGTTTTTAAGGCGGCTATATTTTCATTCAAAATCTCAGGCGTAATGTGGGTATAGTAATTATACCAACTCGTCCAACCCGTCACTGGCTTAGCCTTAGCTTTAAGCTGCCACTTAGCTAATTTTTGCCATTCCTCAAAGAGCGAATTTTCAGCACCATAAGCAATATACAAATCTAATACCTCCTCCCCTTTTTCAAATTTCACTCGATCAATATCTACTGCTATTCCCAATTTTCCATTGATTGTATCTTGCGTAAAAAGCGTATAAGCATTAGACTCATCCAAGGAAGCCATCAATAAAATTTCCTCATCACTATACCTGAGATAAGTATAATTCCAACCATGCAGTTTTCCTTTTTCATTGGGATAAGAATAAAAATCATAATCTCCATAAGCCGATAATAAAGGCTGTGCCACCGCTCTCAATCCTTCTATCTTATCCGTTTTTTTATATTCCCGACTGACTGTCCAAGACTGAAAACCATTACAATAAATTCTTTGAACTGCTTGATAATCATACGAACTCACCAACTTCAAACTCTTAAGCGTAAATGCTTTCTCTGTATGAAGCAGTATCCGAAGCCGTTTGCCATAAGGCGCCTCCTCCTCTATCATTTCGACTTGCAGTTGACTCAGCGACTCCTTTCCCAATTTCCATTCAAAGGAATAATGGTACTCGCTCTTACCAATTTGGTAAACTATTTTGACATTAAATTCAGGCCAATTAATCGACATATAAACAGGTTTAAATTAATTACACAAAACACAAGCACGGATTTTTACCTCCTACAATTACTTCTCATTTGGGCGTGACCGTGCGCTCGTAAAGGCAAGTGCACAGCACGAGTCAATTTATCATTCATCATTACGCATTATGCATTCGCCGAAGGCGCAGGTCGGGCTGTACGCTCTTATGCGGCTATGTGTCAGCTATTCCGCTAAGGCTCTCTTGTCTGCCCTTCGGGCCAGCCTACGTGAGCCTAAGCTACATAAGCTGCCCCATTGACGCCGCATACCGCTGCCATCCCTCACGCTTTAAAAGTATTGCGTAGTGAGCTATCAACTCAAAGAATGAACTTTAGCTACTTAAAAATTCGCCTTTTTTTTCAACCACCCCTGCCCCCTCCTTATGCAAGGAGGGGGATATTTTTATTGCAAAAAAAAAATGATTTTGGAAGAATAAAATCAAATTTATTTCCCCCTTATGCAAGGGAGGTGGTTGTTATAAAAACGTCCCTACGGGATTTTATTATGCAAGGCTAATTCGGACTTTTTTCTTTTTGATTCGGGTATTATCCAGCGTTTTGATAAGCTCAATGACTTTCTCACTGGGTACGGCCACAAAAGCACAGTCTTGCTTGAGTTCTATCATCCCCAATTCGTCTTTTTCTAATTGGCCTTGCTTGAAAAACCAGCCTGCAATATCGCCCTTGGAGATTTTATCCTTTCTGCCACCAGAAATAAAAATGGTTTTCCATTTAGGTGCTTTGGGTACGGGGCGATCTTCCAAGGCTAACTCCTCCCCTTCTATAAAATCAGGCAAGGACTCATTGGCCCAGTGAATCACATAGGCCGTTCCGTCTTTATTCATCCTTGCTGTACGGCCATTTCTATGCGTAAACTCCCGACTCTTACGAGGCAATTGATAATGAATAATAAATTTGATTTCTGGAATATCCAAGCCTCTCGCCGCTAAGTCCGTCGCTACGATTAATTGATGGGAGCCATTCCGAAATTTGATCAAGGCTCTTTCTCTATCCTGCTGCTCCATTCCCCCATAAAAACAACCATGCCTAATTCGATGATCTTTCAAAAACTCACTCACTCGATTAATACTATCTTTAAAATTGCAAAAGATAATCCCTGGCTCATTGCCAATATGACTCAAGGTAGCCACCAGTGTCTTCAACTTATCTTTAGAGGGAGAGACTACAGTCTTAACCGTCAATTGTGGACTTTCTGTGGTGAGATAATTTACAGAAACAGGTTTACGCATTCCCATGAAGGCTGGAATTTCTACCTCATGCGTTGCTGAAGTTAGCACTTTTTTACGAAGGCCCCGCAAGCTCAATACAATCGTCTTCATATCAGACTCAAAGCCAATCTCCAAAGACTTATCAAACTCATCTAAAACGAGCATTTTTATTTCCTCCAGCGAGAAGGTTTTTCTTCTGATATGATCCGCAATTCTTCCAGGCGTACCAATCAGAATAGCTGGCGGGTGCTTGAGGTCCAGTCTATCCTTAGAGAAGGAGCGCCCTCCATAGAAGGCATTCGTCTTATAACCAGACCCCATTTCTCTCACGACTTGCTCAATCTGAATCGCTAATTCCCTAGAAGGCACCACAATCAATGCTTGTATTCCCTCCACCTCTGTCTTTAAGTTCGCAATAATCGGTAATAGAAATGCTAAGGTCTTTCCTGTTCCTGTAGGAGATAATAATATCGTCGCCACATTCCCTTGAATGGCTGATTGCGCTTCCAACTGCATCGCATTCAGCTTTTCAATCTTCAATTTCTTTAAAATAGCGGCTTGATTTTTTATAGGCGTCATCATGGGGCAAAAATAGGTTTATTTTATGGATCAATCTCCAAAACCTCTTGTTTTTTAACGACTAATGGCGTGTGCAATGGAATAATCCAATCCTTATGCCGCCAAGTATAGGGGATTTCTGAAAGGACGACATTACTGTCTATGAGTAATTGGTAATCTCTGGTATTGAGGGTTGTTCTGACTTTGGCTTTGACGGTTACGTCTTTTCCTTCTTTGGCCATTTCATCGGCTATGTAGTGGGCGTATTGACGCAACATATCTGGATGGGTTTTCATCTTTCGGTATTGGCGCTTATTGAGGCGGCCTTTGTAAGAAAATTTATATTTTTCTCCTGTATTTTTGTCTTGTATCCTTAAGGAAAGCTTCGAGCTTTTAGTGCGCAATTTCATATGCCAAGCAAAGCGGTGGCCCTCTTCTGTCCAATTAACATTACCGGGATAAAGGTGATGACGGAAAGGAAAAAGCACTTGAAATAACACATAAACTCCTAAAAGCGCATAGGTCCAAGTCGGAACTTTGAAAGGCTTATCAGGTGGCTGAATATAAGTGGCTTCTTTTTTCCAGTAAGATAGATTAAAGTATTTTTCATCAAAAAAGATGGCTGTGATAAATATCATCATCCACGGAAAAATTCCGATGGAAAATAATTGAGCATTCGTCAAGTGAAAACAAACAATGATGACAAAAGCAAATATACGAGTGCGTTTAAACACTAATAAAGGCCATGCTAATAAGTCTAAAAATAAGCCACCAAAAGTAAATACCTTGACCATCCACTCTTCCGTAAACCATTGTCCAATTAAAGGAAAGTCTGTTCTAACAGCTAACCACTTGCGCATGGGTTCGCCTTGCAGCCAATCTGAATTCAGCTTAGCAATGCCGCCAAAGAGATATACCACTCCGATCTGAAAACGCAATAGCCAAACCGTCCAATTAGGGACCCAATCAGATTGAATATTCGGAAAGAGCAAAGCATCTACGGAGTATTTGCGATTGGCAGGCAGACAGACTAATATGCCGCTGACCAATACCACCATATAGAAATGATTGAGATAATAACTTTTGTCTAATAAAAAGACATAACTAAAACCCAAGAAAAAGAAAAGAATACTCAGCCGATACATAAAGCCTATCGCCACAAAAAAGGCCGCAACGCCCATCGCAACAAACAAATAAATCATCCCATCGCCTGGGAGTGCTTTAAGAAAACCAAAAAGTTCAAAGGTGAAGTTAAAATCTGGAGTGATCCAATATTTACGCACCCAACCAAAAGATAAATAGCGGGTCATCTCTACGATCATGGTGATCCCAAAGGCGATCCTAAAGTAGGCTAAGAGTGAACTATCTACTGCCTTGTTAAGTTGATTTAAAAGAGAAGTCTTTGACATATTTAGCTTAAAATATAAAGGGGATTGACTACCCAATATAAGGACTTCTGCTCTTAATATATTGTTCTATTCTATAAAAATTTTATTTTTGCAGTCAAATTTGTTACCTATATTGTGAGCAATAGTCAGAAATATACTTAATATAGTAACCCATAAATTAAAGAAAGAATGTTAAACAAACTAATAGGCAATGCCGATAAAATTGTCAGCTTAGCGATGTTGGCTAAGCCATTATTAAGCAAATCAACTAAAAATGTAGCTAGTACGGCCGCTACCACTGCCACAAAAGGTAGCAAGCTTGGCCGTTTATTCTTGCTAGCTGTCGGCGGTGGATTAGCATATGCTGGTATAAAAGCTTACCAAAGACAAGCAAGTGATCTAAAGACGGTTAATACACTTGATTTAGGTTTATATGAAGGTAAATGGTACGAAATTGCTCGTTTCCCTTCTTCTTTTGAGAAAAACCTAGTGAATACCACTGCTACTTATAATATCCGCAAAGATGGGCGAGTAAGCATATTGAATAAAGGCCATGTGAATGATCCTTCTGGTGAAGAGAAGGAGTTTCAAGCAATTGCATGGCGACCTGACTTTATGGAAGCAGGTAAATTAAAAGTGCGCTTCTTGGGTCTATTTACAACAGATTATTGGGTCATTGACTTAGATGAAGAAAGTTACCAATGGGCAATGGTCGGTAGCCCAACCAAAAAATTCTTCTGGATATTGAGCAGAACACCTAATATGGCACCTGATCTTTACAACAGATTAGTTAGCAAGGCTAAGGCTAAAGGCTTTGAAACCGAAAATATAGAAAGAGTATTACAAGAGTGGTAGTAGTTTAATCACTTATAGATACTTACTCCAAATCCCATTCAAGCTATTCCTTACCTTGAATGGGATTCTTTATTATAAGAAACTACTAAATCTCTAAGCCTTTGGAATTCTCTAATTTAGTTCTTTCCTTTTCGTATCCGCATTTGTATTATGACATTTATAAAGTAATTCATCCTATTTTATTTCAGATCATTACATGAAATACATAACTATAATTTAACAATTACAAAACTATATAAGATGAGTTAAAATCATGTTTTTGAGCACTTTCTAACTTATTTTAAGGTATTTAAAAATCATTTTTTTAAAAAAGAAAAGTAAAGCAATAAAAAACTGGCAATCAACCACTTATAACAAAAACCCATATTCATATCGTATATCATTAGGCTTTTTGAATCGCAAAAAAAGTCTTTAAAATTATTTTTAAAAAAAATCCAAAAAAAATGAAACATTTTAATTTTATTACCGTATAAGAAAATTAAATACCTTAGAAAAAGGACCTTCTATTACTACCATATTTAACTTATATTAATATTTTCATTGGAGAAATTATATTTGAATTGCAAGATACCAGTTATAACAAATTCATAGCAGGTGAGCTATGTCTCATTATAGCATGTATACTAACCATTAGGCAATTCTTCAGTTTTTTCAGATGTGTGTTTTATAAACTTTTGATAAAACTACTTTCACATGTACACTGAAATTGATAGATTAAAAAAGCAACTACTAGCATTAGACTTAGATAAAGTGTCAAAAAAGAACATTTTTTCACAACTTGATAAAATCAATGATGATTTTAGCCAGGTGAATAGTAGAATGTATCAAGCAAATAATGATAATGAAATTATTTCTCGCTTACTTAGTCATGCTATTAAGAGACTAGATGAAAGTCATTTCTTCAACCTAAATACCTCACACAGCTTCAATACGATTCTTCATAAAGAAACCTTACTGAGCAAAATTGCAAAAGAACTTAGCCAAACTTTAGATGCATCACAAAAATTTAAACAAGGCTTAGAGGACAAACCCGATCAACAACTTAGCCAGTTACAAGCCCAACTCAACAAACTAAATAAGCAGTTAATAGATTTTCTTGATACCAAAGAAAACGATAAATTCGTTTCTTCCAATCAATGGCTACTTAACCTCAAACAAGATGACACCAATTGGCAATTACCTGCTCAATGGCGAAACAAAAAATTTATTTATATAGAAGACAATAAAGCCAATCGATTCTTCGTCAAGCAATTATTTGAAAAATGGAATTTAAAACTCGAAATGGCTGATAATATTCTACTGGGACATTCCTTATTAGAAAGCGCTAAGTTCGACTGTATACTCACTGATTTACAACTTCCTGATGGCAATGGATATGAACAATTAATGGAAAAAAGAAAAGACCCCAATTTCATTAATAAAGATACTCCCGTTATAGTAATGACCGCTACCAAATTAAGAAAAAGCGTCATACAAGAAATGGAAATCACTCAAACGGATTTACTCTATAAACCATTTGATCCCAAAAAGTTATTTAACAAAATCAAAACAGCAGTTGATCATGGCCCTGCTATTAATATAGATCCACATAGCTATGATAATAATCGTTTAAAAATAAAAGACAAACAACTCCATCCAAATCATCTCATCAAACATCTAAAAAAACTATTTACCAGCGATGAATCTACAATGGAAATGATTGATATCCTAACCGAACAAATTCCAACTTCCGTCAAGAATATAGGCAACCAAATTGTCAGCAAAAATATCAAAGGTGTAAAATATGAATCTCATAAGCTAAAATCATCTATCAGAATATCAGGCCTAAATAATCTCTTTAACATGATCAATAATATCAATAATCTAAGCCAAAGTGAAAATAATTTTGAAATCATCAAAAAGCTATATTCACCACTGGAAAAACAAGCAATCAAAGATATTCAATTGCTCTTAAAAGCACATAAAATTTTAAAAGCACAAATCAATCAAGAAAATACACAATTACACACAGGCTCCTAATTAAGCAAATAAGTAATTGAATAAATTAACAAAAAAAGGCCGACTAATTAATTTAGTCGGCCTTTCCTATTTTTTATTTGGGGCTTCCCCTTCGGGTCGGGCTGTCCGCTCTTATGTAGCTATGCTTCTCCTATTTCGCTAAGGCTCTCTTGTCTGCCCTTCGGGCCAGCCTACGTGAGCCTAAGCTCCATTAGTCGTAGCATATACGCTACATACCGCTTCCATCCCTAAGCCAAAATCCATCTTTCTATTGACAACCTAAATCAACAACAGATGCTTCATCATTATTAGGAAAACAATGACCTGAAGGCAATGTCATAGGAGCATATCGAGATAACTGATCGTCATATAATGCATTCTCAATAAAATCAGTAATCGCCTCCACTTCTTCACCAGCCAATTGAAGCGGCGAAAATTGTGGGTCTAATTGCTGACTAGGAACATTGCTATTCTCCGCCTTCGCTAAGTTTTTATAAGCTACTACATCATACACTGATGTAAAAGAAGCACCATGGCCATAAAAAGGAGAATCTTTTAAATTATATAGTTGAGGTACCTTAAATTTAAAGTTATCCGCTGGATCTTTCGTAAAGCCTCCTCTACCTAAGTTTTCGGTTTGATCCTCCGTAATTTTGAATACATCACTATGATCGCTCAAATCCCCCATACCTAAAGCATGAAATTCCATAGAGCTTAATCCAGGTCCTGTATGACAACTTTCACAACCCGCATTTCCAAAGAATAAAACCGCTCCACGCTTTTGATTATGTGTCAAAGCATCCGAATCTCCCTTTAACCATTTTTGAAAAGGTGCTTCATTAGCCAATAAAGTACGCTCATAAGCTGCTATTGCTAAACCTGCCGTTTCTCTACTATATCTTTCTGATTCTGGAAAATCAGCAAACACACTATCAAATAAAGCTAAATATTCAGGATACTCAGCTACCAATTCTTTATTGAAGTTCATTCGGTGTACTTTCAAGCCTGCTATAGCCTGCGTTTCTACGCCTTCATAACCTAATTCATTGGTTGCTATAGGCGTATCTGCTGTCCATAAGTAATCAGTGCCTGCATTCACTCCCGTCGCACCAAACTGCCCATTCCAAAGCATATTTTTTTGATAAGCAACATTCAAAGCTGAAGGAGTACGAATTGGTTGTACATCCAATTCATCTTCTGTACATAATGGATTTTGAACTCTGGACTCGCCTCTAAAGCCAAAACCCATTCCACCATCACCTATTCCCTGAACCATGCCTGCTTGAAAACCGCCTTGAACATGGTGGCAACTTGCACAAGAAAAGGTTTGATTCATTAAAGGATTTCTCGCATCCACACCAAATGCTGACTCATGAAAGAGCATTTGACCTAATATTACTTTATCTTTTGTAATAACATTATTAGGATCTTGAGGGATAGCTGAATAATCATCGCTATCTGGCATTATATAATAATCAAGGCTCTCACCATCTGCTGCTGCTACTAACACATCTGTTAGCAAATCATCCATATAAGCTTGTTCTGTTAGCTCTTTGTCTTCCTGACAAGCGGTAACCATTAGCATTAAAAATGATAAGCTCAATACTATTCCACGAATTTTCATTTACTGTAGTTTTATAAAACTGGATATAAATAATCTTGCAGCCAAAATAAGTATGAGACACTATTTTGCCACAAAAAGGCCTATACAAAGGCCCATAAAAAAATTAAATAAGTTGCTTAATGGTAAAATTTATTCTTTTCTATAATCTACTTCATAATGGTGGGATGAAGTGATTTAAGTTAGAGAAGAATGACTTTAGATAAATTGGTCAAACAGTTAACCAATGGAAAAATAGAGTTTAACTTGTTTATGTCTAATATAGAAACAAAAACCCTACCTTTTTACGAATTTCATAAGGATAAGTCTCTCAAATGACTCCACAAAATTACAAAAAATGCTACAAGAAACCTACTACTTATCCATTTCTGCTATTAAATCCGTCAATTTTTTCTGTTTGTTATTGGCCTTTTCTGGTATCTGATCCATTGCGTATTCGC
>JAHDDN010000160.1 GCA_020629335.1 Chitinophagales bacterium
CAGTTATTCAGTTCATCAGTTTACCAGTTATTCAGTTAGAATCAAAGTTTGAGTACTCTTTCCATTTGATAAGTATCATTAGAATAAACGTATAAAAAGTACAAGCCTTTTGGGAGTTCATGGACATTGATTTGTATAAGCTCTTCCCCATTATAGTTTTGTGAATAAACGACTCTGCCATTGATATCTTTGATACCAATAAAGTGAATATTGCTATATTGAACATTAACAAAATCCTTACAAGGATTTGGATAAACTTGAGCCAGATTATCTGTTTCGTTTAAACTAAATAAAGGATTCGTTTTACAGCCAAAACAGAAATTGAAATAAGTATTGTAAAAGCTATCACAAGCATCCCCAAAGCCATCTCCATCACTATCCGTTTGATCAATATTATAGGCTAAAAAACAATTATCACACTCATCCCCAATGCCATCTCCATCACTATCCAATTGATCGGGATTTCTATAGAATGGGCAATTATCCTGATGATCAGGAATACCATCATTATCCATATCAAAGAATCCAATTGTAAGAGCGGTTTCATTGGTAATAATTGGCTCGTTATAGTCAAAGTAGATGTAAGCTTTATTTTTTATTATATCGCCTATTTGGTTCTCTTCATTTTGGCGGATTTTATATTGCACAAAACCATGACTAGCCGCTTCATTCGTACTGCTATCCACCAACATGATATTTTCAAAAGTCCATCTCAAAACATTGCTATCTACTACTGATACATAATAATCATGACTACTTCCAGTCATTGTTAAACTACTGATGTCTAAATGGGTGATATCAAGCGTGTCTAATATGCTCACAAAAAGAGCCGTATCATTACCTGTATTCTGGAACCTGATCTTATAACTTAATAGGGAGTCTTCTAAGTGGATTAAATGATCTTCTCCTATTCCACTTGGAATTACTTGCTTGTCATTAGGGTCATAGCTACTCACTATTTCTTGGCAATCAGCCTCAAAAGACCAAAGATCATCGCCTTCTGATTGAGTGGTAAAAACGCCTAAATTAGCTAAGTCTGTGCAATCATCTACTACCGATTTGGTGAATTTATAGAATGGGTTATTAGGCGTTTGAATAGCAAAGCCAGTATAAGTATAGCCTTCATCAGCTATCGTAAACTTTTGATCTTCCAATTCATCCATTTGAATCACTTCCACAGCTACCAATAAATCATCCTCATAAATTTTGACGAAAGAAGGCGTAGACATACTATTCCCTTGATTCGCAACAGTAAATGAAATGGAGTCGTTTTCACAAACGCCATTAATCAATAAATTAGAACCATCCCAAAGCAGATCCGCATTTTGCGCACAATTATCATAAGGTAAAGCAATCGCTTCCACACAGGCACCAGTGCCAGCCTCTGCCAGAACCGAAACAGAATCAACAATAGTAAAACGTTGACAATTGCCAATAGCTAAATCGCCTAACTCAAATGTCAATTTCCCATTGCCATCATCCTCATAATCAATAGAGCTGGATAACGGAATGATTTCTTCAGGAAAACGCACTTCCACATAAGCGTTTTCTGCCACCATCGTTCCCATATTACAACAGTCAACAGTGTAGGTGTTTAGATAGCCCTTGCGCAGTAGGGGAGTACCAATATTAACCGTTAAAATAGGACACTCCTCACTGGCGACACTTCCAAAGTCAAGATGCTCTATTACTTCGCCATAAGTAGTATTAGCTAAATCATAGCTAGCTTGAATCGGACAACTTTCCTCCCATAAATCTACTGGTGGAAGAAACTCCAACTGATGATTAGTGGTATCAATTTCTAATTCAAAATAACCATTCTCATCCGTAAAAGTAATACGAGAATAATCATCTAAGAAAACCATCACATTAGGTATTCCCACCTCATCTTCATTAATGATACAATCATCATTTAGATCCCCATCATCTTGATATACATAACCCGACACCAATACAAAATCAAAACATTCCATATCTATTGTGTAAATATCGAGTAAAGGACAATTGCTAAAAGAAGGCAAATAACCTTCTAAATGATAATTAGGACAAAGCTGTAACTCTATTAATTCAGGCAAATTAAAATCTGGCACCCTACCTGAAATCAAATTACCTTCTAAATGCAATTTTCTTAAACCGCTTAAATTATCAAAATTAGGTATCGTGTCTTCTAATAAATTATAAGCCAAATTGAGCTCCAGTAAAGATAAATCTTCAAATAAAGGAATCCCTCCAATCAATTGATTATTATTTAAACTGAGATACAATAAACTAGTGGTTTCAAAGTCAGGTATTACACCACTCAATTGATTTTCTCTCAAAGCAAGTGTTTCTAATAAAGGCAAATCAAAATCGGGAATTTTACCACTTAGTTGATTCGTCCCTAAATTGAGAAAATCTAAAACAGGCAAGTCAAAATCGGGAATTTCTCCGCTTAGTTGATTTTCTTTTAAATTAAGTTTTTCTAAAAAGGGTAAATCGAAATCGGGAATCACACCCATTAATTCATTCCCATTCAAATAAAGCTCTTGTAAATTAGCTAAGTTAAAATTGGGAATCTCTCCACTTAAAATATTCTCCTGAAGATACAATCTGACCAAATTAGGTAAATCAAAATTGGGAATCTCCCCACTTAGTAGATTATTCTTCAAATCAATATTCAATAAATTGGGCAAATCAAAGTTGGGAATCTCACCCGTAAGCATATTATCGTGTAAGAATAATTGCTTCAAATTAGGCAAGTCAAAATTGGGTATAGACCCACTCAATTGATTGGCTTTTAAATCTAGATATTCCAAACTAGGTAAATCAAAATTGGGAATCTCCCCCGTTAGCGCATTTTGTCTAAGATAAAGATACTCCAAATTAGGCAAATCAAAATTGGGTATAGACCCACTCAATTGATTACTTCTCAAATCCAAGAACTCTAAACTCGGTAAATTAAAATCAGGAATCGAATCACTCAACTGATTACCATATAAATTCAATCGCTCCAAGTTCGGCAAATATAAATCAGTAATGATTCCACTAAGATTATTATTGGGCAGATTAATTTTTTGAATACTACAGTTTTCCTCGTTCAAACTAATCCCATACCATTCTGAAATCGGCCCTTCTAACCAAGCAGTATTATCAACCCATTCATCTCCATTAGTTGCTTCATATAAAGCAACTAATTGTAAAGAGTCATTACTTGTCACTCCACTACATTGAGCAGCAGCGCCTAGCATGGGTATCATAAAGATTAAAATACTTAAGGTGTTGCGAATATTCATTTTTTCGATTTAAGGTGTTGTTGGGTGGTGTTGTGAAGAGATACTAAACTAGTACTCCTATCTCAAATATCAGAGAAACTATAAAGATATGCAAATACAATAAATGGGTAAATTACAAGAAAATGGAGGCGTTTTTATATCTTTGTAATAAAAAAAGACTGATTAAGTCACTGTAATTCAGTGTTTTGTGATTTTTAGGCTTGCATTTAGTTTCCGAGAAAAAAACAAATGATAAAAAGGTATAGACAGTTGCTAAGTCTTGTCAATCGAAAATGAAACAAAACCAACGCAACTGCCTCTCAACACCTTTTATTTTAACCATCAAATTAACACTTCAAATATCATACATCCTACTCAATACGACAATTTCATTATTTACAAAAATTACAATAAAAACCAATTGGATTTTGAGCCAAAAATCAATAACTTTACAGCCTAAGTGATTGAAATATAGTACATTAATTTCCAGACACCTTAGCTTGAAATTCGCTAAATTTTCACCCAAAAAAATCAATAAATTACATCTCAACTCCCCCTTCCTTATTTATAGGAGGGGCCAGAGGAGCTTGATAATCAGGGGAGCCTATAAAAAAATCAAAATTAATCAATGCAAGACAATGCCTTTTTAAAACAGATGAAAATTTGTACAGATGCAGAAATAAAGGCATTCAAAAAATTCCTAGCTTCTCCTTACTTTGAAGGGAGTAAAAACCTAGTACTCCTTTACGACTTTATTTATAAATACGCCCCCACCTTCCAGTCCAATAAATTCACTAAAGAAAATGCACACGCACGCATCTTTCCCAATAAAACCTTTGTCGCAAGAAGAATTGATGACCTCCTAAGAGATTTAAGAAAAACACTGGAGCACTTCTGGTACATAGAATCAGTGAAAAATAATGAAATCGATAAAAATCTAATCCTCGCCAAATTATATCACAAACGCAATCTCAACCATTTTGCGGAGCAAAAAATCGAACAAAACGAAAAACTAATCCAAAGCAACTTAAAAAAAGATATACACCTCTTTAATCAAGACCTCAAACACCAAATTACCCTACATGAATCCATCACCTATATGGGAATCCGTGACAAAGAACCCAATCTCCAAAAAGTACTAAACAGCCTCAATCTATACTATATCGTCAATGGACTCAAATACTACTACAAAAGCATCAATATAAAAACCTTCATAGCCGACCAAAGCTATGACTTCGATTTTTGGAATCTCGTCATCGATGACTTAGAAAAAAAAGATCCCACGAATTACCCAATTATTGTCCGCATCTACTTACTAGCGGTCCAAATCGCCAAAGAACCCAAAGAAGCTACTTATATCAAATTAAGAGACCTGATTTACCAACATTTCAATGATTTTGCCAAAACAGAATTAGAAGAAATGTTCGCCGTCCTACACAACTATTTAATCGGCCAAATCAACAAAGGCAATCGAGCACTCATCAATGATCTATTTGAAACCTATCAATTCGAACTCAAAAATGAAATTATCTTAGAAGATGGAAAAATCAGAGCCAGTATCTTCAAAAATATCACCACCGTAGCCCACTTGGCTAACCAATTAGACTGGCTAAAATACTTCTTAGAAAACTACCAAAATGCCGTAAGCGATGAAGAGTACGCACTGAGCCTTGCACAACTTTATTTCAAGCAAGAACGCTATACCGAAATCATCGAACTATTCAGTACCAGAGATTACCAAGACATCTTCTACAAACTAAGAGCCTACTGCAATCAAATCATGGCCTACTACGAAATTTGGCACCAAAACGATGATCCCGATGATTTAGAAAAGTTGGAAAATCGCCTTTACGCATTCATCCTTTTCCTAAGCAGAAATAACAAAAATCTGCCCAAACACTCCCTCTACTATCGAAATTTTACCCGCTATATGAAGCAATTTCTACGCATTCTCTTAGAGCCTCGGATCAATCAAGAGAACCTAAAAAAATTAGAAACCGAAATCCGAGAAGCCACCCAAGTACAAGAAAAACGCTGGCTCCTACAAAAAATCAAATCCCTACAGTAATTCCTCTGATCTATCGTAAGCGTCTCGCTTGTGATCGTACAGACAAAGCATGCCTTGTCTCTATATGCTTTGACTCAACTATTAATCAAATCTGGGCGTGCCCATGCGTTAGCAAAGGCGAGTGCGAAGCACAAGCAAATTAATCATTTATCATTACATATTATGCATTCGCCGAAGGCGCATGGTCGGGCTATCCGTTCTTATGTGGCTATGGACTGGCTATTCCGCTAAGGCGTACTTGTCTGCCTTGCAGGCCAGCCTGCGTCCACCTAAGCTCCATAAGCCAGCCCATTGACGCCACATACCACTACTATCCCTCACGCATCCTAACAATCGTTTGTGCAAAGTCCCCAAAAAGCCTATCTTTGGGCTTGATTTCAAAGCAACTATAAATATACCCATAGCATACTTGCGTCTCATGAACAAATCGCTTGTATAAAAAATGTAGGGGCGCCCCTTGTGATCGCCCGCAAGGGGGATAGAAATCAACACATTTTTTGAAACGAAGGAGTGATTGAATTCGTAGTTAATCACTCCTTAAAATTGACAAAACAAAATGATTAACATTACATTCCCAGATGGAAACGTAAGGCAGTACGAAGCAGGAACAACTGCTATGGAAATCGCCAAGTCTATCAGTCATGGACTGGCCAAAAAAGTAATTTCAGCAAAAGTTGATGGTGAAGTGTGGGATGCCACCCGCCCCTTGACCACCGATAGCACCTTACAATTACTAACCTGGGATGATAAAGATGGAAAAGCGACCTTTTGGCACTCTTCTGCCCACTTAATGGCAGAAGCCTTAGAAGCACTCTACCCCGGTGTAAAGTTTGGAACAGGCCCTTCTATTGAAGGCGGATTCTATTATGATGTGGATTTAGGCGAAGTTAGTCTCTCTGTAGAAGACTTCCCTAAAATCGAAAAAAAGATGAAAGAATTAGCCAGTCAGAAGAATGATTACGTAAGAAGTGATAAGTCTAAAGCAGAAGCAATCGCATTCTTCCAAGAAAAAGGCGACCCATTCAAACTCGAACTCCTAGAAGGGTTAGAGGATGGAGACATCACCTTCTATCAACAAGGCGATTTTGTGGATCTTTGTAAAGGGCCACATATTCCTAATACTGGCGCTATTAAAGCATTTAAATTACTCAATGTAGCAGGAGCTTACTGGAGAGGAGACGAAGGTAATCCTCAAATGACCCGTATTTACGGAGTCGCATTCCCTAAAGCTTCCATGTTAGAGGAACATTTAGAAATGTTAGAAGAAGCCAAAAAGAGAGATCACCGTAAATTAGGTGCGCAACTCAAATTATTTGCTTTTTCTGATAAAGTAGGGGCAGGGCTCCCACTTTGGTTGCCTAAAGGCACCATCGTGAGAGATACGCTTCAAGAGTTCTTAAAAGAAGAACAACTAAAAAGAGGCTATCAATTGGTAATGAGCCCTCATATTGGTAAGAAAGAACTATATGTTACTTCTGGCCACTATGAGAAGTATGGAGAAGATTCATTCCAACCCATCAAAACACCAAAGCAAGACGAGGAATTCTTACTAAAGCCGATGAACTGTCCTCACCACTGTGAGATTTACAAAACATCTCCTTATTCTTATAAGGAATTACCCATTCGTTTGGCAGAGTTTGGAACGGTTTATCGCTATGAGCAAAGTGGAGAGCTACATGGTTTATCAAGAGTGAGAGGCTTTACGCAAGATGATGCACATATCTTCTGTATGCCAGAGCAACTAAAAGAAGAATTCCAAAACGTAATCGACTTAGTATCAATGGTATTCACCAAATTGGGCTTTGCTGATTATACCGCTCAAATCTCTTTACGTGACCCAGATGATAAGTCTAAATACATCGGTTCAGACGAAAATTGGGAGAAAGCAGAGAATGCAATTATCGAAGCAACTCAAGAAAAAGGTATAAAAACCGTGACAGAATACGGTGAAGCAGCCTTTTATGGCCCGAAATTGGATTTCATGGTAAAGGATGCCCTTAATCGTTCTTGGCAATTAGGTACTATCCAAGTAGATTACAACTTACCAGAGCGTTTTAATCTCGAATATGTTGGTGCAGATAATGAAAAACACCGACCAGTGATGATTCACCGTGCGCCATTTGGCTCCATGGAGCGTTTCATCTCTATCTTGATTGAAAACTGTGCAGGTAACTTCCCAACTTGGTTAGCACCACAGCAAATATCAGTCTTGACGATTAGTGATAAGTTCTTACCTTATGCAGAAGAAGTACTTAAAAAGCTACAAGCTTTAAAAATACGTGCGGCGATTGACTACAGAAATGAAAAAATCGGTCGTAAGATTCGGGATGCAGAGGTGAATAAGGTACCTTATATGCTAATTATTGGGGAAAAAGAGATTGAAAATAAGGAAGTAGCGGTCAGAAAGCACCGAGAAGGAGACAAAGGAAGTGTCAGCTTAGATGCCTTCCTAGAAACCTTCAATGCGGATGTGAATGGCTAATGGCTTAGGGATGGAAGCGGTATATGGCGTACATGGCCTGACTTACATAGCTTAGGTAGCCGCAGGCTGGCCTGAAAGGCAGACAAGGATGCCTTAGCGAAGTAGGAAGGACATAGCCATATAAGAGCGGACAGCCCGACCTTTTTTAATTTTTCATCGGAGGGCACACAGATAGGTAGCGCCCCTACGGTCCGATGAAAAATTAAAAAAGGGAAGCCCCAATAAATAAGTCTGCTTTTTAGAAAAAAAGTGAACTTATTTAAACTTTAACATATTTATAGAATCATTGAAAGGGAGTTGTTTTGACGAAGTTTGATAAACCAAAGCTATTATTTCGTCAATACTAGGTATTTTTAGTCTAGTAACACTTTGAAAATAGATTAAAATAACTAACTTCACTTTTTATTTATAGCATCTATAAAATTAGGTGCCATATATTTTTATTACGTCATTAAATTAATTCTATTGGCAAAAAGAAGATCATCAAGAAATTATCGGAAGCCTGAACCGAAATTCAAATTCAGGGTAAACGACTCAATTCGAGTTCGTGAAGTGCGTTTAGTAGGCGATAATGTAGAGGAAGGTATTTACTCTGTACAGAAAGCTTTAAGAATCGCTAGAGAACAAGACTTAGATTTGGTGGAAATAGCCCCAAGCGCTAAACCACCTGTATGCAAAGTAATTGATTATAAGAAATTCCTCTACGAAAAGAAGAAGAAGGAAAAAGAAATCAAAGCTAAAACAGCTAAAACGGTTATTAAAGAAATCCGATTCGGTCCTAATACCGATGACCATGATTTTGAGTTTAAAGCTAAACATGCAGAAGAATTCTTGAAAAAAGGAGCAAAGGTGAAAACCTACGTCATGTTTAAAGGACGTTCCATCGTGTTTAAGGAAAGAGGACAATTATTATTATTGCGTTTTGCACAACGATTAGAAGAATTTGGCTTGCCTGAGCAAATGCCTGTAATGGAAGGTCGTCGAATGTTTATGTTCTTAGCTCCTAAGAAAAAGAGTAAATAACAAAATGGGCTAGTTTTAGATGCTAAAATTAGCTTTATATAGAACTCATTTAAAGTTTTCCTACTGGCTTAGAAAATGGCTGTTTTTCCGTATTTCTTCGTTATTTTTTCAGTCCGTAGCCCTGCTATGCACCTCAAAAATGCCTTGAACTACGAAAAAACAGCTAATTTTCAGCTTCATTATAAAACTTTAAATGAGTTCATAAATATAAAAAGAGTTCGTTAAGAAATAATGCCTTAACGAACTCTTTTCTATGGGTAGTAATCTAATATTTGTTAAATATTTATTTACGAAGTATCAATACAACCCACTTGTTTTTAGTGTACTCTCCTTCTATGCTTAAGCCTAAGTCTAAAGATAGTTGACTCATAGCAGCAATATCACTGCTTAAGAATCCACTAATAAGTAGATAAGCATTAGCCTTTAACGAATCAGCTAATTTTGAAAGATTAGCCGTTAAGAAGTTACGGTTAATATTCGCCAGAATAATGTCATATAATACAGGAGTGGGCAGGCTTTGCTCATCACCTAATGCAGCCTTTATATCTACTTGATTGGCTTCCGCATTCTCTATTGTATTTTCATACGCCCAACGATCATTATCAACAGCTAAAACTTCCTTAGCTCCCATCATTTTAGCTAAAATGGCTAAAATGCCCGTTCCACATCCAAAGTCTAATACCTCTTTATCCTTTAATTCCATATCGAGCATACAGGCTGCTACTAAAGAAGTTGTTTCGTGATGTCCAGTGCCAAAAGCCATCTTAGGCTCCATTAATATCTGATATTGGTACTCCTTATCCACTTCGTGAAAAGGGGCATGAATCAAAAGTCGATTATCAATTTCTACCTTTTGAAAATTACTTTCCCATACTTCATTCCAGTTTTGTTCTTCCTGAATTTCCAAACGATATTGGATATTCACTAAAGCCTCATATTTACTGACTACCTCTTTCAAAGCAGCTTCCTGAAAATCAGATTGTAATATAAATGCCTTACATCCATTCTCGGTCTCTTCAAAGGCTTCATAAGCTATAGCTGAAAGCTCAGCAATTAAGACATCCCTCCAAGGCTCCGTCTGATCCAATTCTATCGCGACTATTTGATAAGTTTGGCTCATTTTTTTAGGCTTGTTCATTATCAAACAATATTTTCACTAAGTCTGAAAAATCAGCCGCCTTCAAAGAGGCTCCACCAATTAATCCACCATCTACATTAATTTGACTCACTAATTCTTTGGCATTAGCAGGTTTCATACTGCCTCCATACAAAATAGTCATATTGTCAGCCGCTTTTTGATCAAAATGCCCCCCAATAATATCTCGGATGTAATACTGCATTTCGTTGGCCTCAAAAGGCGTAGCCGTTTTACCTGTACCAATAGCCCAAATAGGCTCATAAGCCACCACAACATCCTTCACGGCACTATTCGATAACATAAACAAAGAGTTTTGTAGCTGAGTCTTGACAAATAGAAAATGCCCATCATCATCTCTCTGATCTAACTTCTCTCCAACACAAAGAATAACTTTCAATCCCTTAGACAAAGCCTTTTTCATCTTCTTCAAAATAATGGCGTCTGTCTCTTTGAAATATTCTCTTCTTTCTGAATGGCCTAAAATCACATACTCTACTCCTAAATCTTTGAGCATATCTGCTGATACTTCTCCCGTATAGGCCCCATTATCCTCAAAATGACAATTCTGTGCAGCTAATTTTACATTAGGTAATTGTGCCTCTTGAAGCAAGTTGCCCACTAAATGCAAATAAGGAAAAGGCACCCCAAATAATACCTCAATATGATCTGGCAAGCCAATTCGAATATTTTCAAAGACCCCCTTAACCAAAGCTTCCGCTCCAGCTAAGTCCATATTCATCTTCCAATTGCCAGCAATTATTTTCTTTCTCATGTCTATATTGTTTAATTGAATTATTTCTTTTTATTTGGAATTAAATTTTGAAAAATCGAATTTTCCTAAAAGCAAAACTAGTTCATAGTTCATAGTTCATAGTTCATAGTTCATAGTTCATAGTTCATAGTTC
>JAHDDN010000161.1 GCA_020629335.1 Chitinophagales bacterium
CGCATTAAATAATTAAAAAGGGGAAGCTCCTAATAGAATTTATTAAATGAATAAAGGGCGCACTGATTAGTGTGCCCTTTTATTTTGCGATTAAGTTATAAAAGTTTGGTGCTTCAGTTTGTAAGCCTCATCTTTGTGAGCTAAAAGCTACTGATAATGAAAGTTATAGATCATATTAATCGGGCGAAAGATGTGTTGTTTTCTTTTGAGATTTTGCCGCCATTGAAGGGTAAGAGTATTCATTCTATTTATCGGATATTAGATAAGTTGGCGGTATTTAATCCGCCTTTTATTAATGTTACTTATCATAGGGCGGAGTATAAGTTCAAGCAATTGCCGAATGGCTTGTTTGAGAAGGTCTATATCCGTAAGCGGCCTGGTACGGTTGGTATTTGTGCTGCGATCCGTTATAAGTATAAGGTGGATACGGTGCCACATATAGTGTGTGGAGGCTTTAATCGGATGGAGACGGAGGATGCCTTGATGGATTTGAATTATTTGGGCATTGATAATGTGCTATTATTGCGAGGAGATCCAGTGAAGTCGGAGCGTAATTTTGTGCCTAATGAGAATGGGAATAAGAATGCGACGGAATTAGTTAAGCAAACGGTGAATCTGAATAATGGGATTTATTTGGAAGATGAGATTAAGAATCCATTGAAGACTGATTTTTGTATTGGTGTGGCGGGTTATCCTGAGAAGCATTTTGAGGCGCCCAATTTACAGATTGATATGGCTTATTTAAAAGAGAAGGTGGATGCTGGAGCGGATTATATCGTTACGCAGATGTTTTTTGATAATGAGAAGTATTATGAGTTTGTGAATAATTGTCGTGAAGTGGGGATTAAGGTGCCTATTATTCCAGGCTTAAAGCCGATTACGAGTAAGAAGCAATTGTATACTATTCCTGGTATTTTCCATGTAGCCTTACCTGACAAATTGGCTTCGGCTGTATTGGCTTGTAAAGATGATGATGAGGTAAAAAAAGTTGGTATTCAATGGGCTATTGAGCAGTGTAAGGGCTTAATTGATTTTGGTACGCCTTGTTTACATTTCTATACGATTAGAAGTGTTAATTCGGTGGTTGAAATATGCAAAGCTTTGAGATCTTAGGAATCCATAAAAATAAAAAAGGGAGAAGCCCCCTGAAGTACTCCTCCCTACATTCTGCTAAAAATACTCACCGAAAAGCGATCATCGGTGTATTTTCGGACAGCTCAATATAAATACAAACATAAAAGCCTATTAGACTTTATCTGCACTTATGAATTAGCTTTCCTATGAAAGCTAAAATCTTAACCCTATAAAACTTTGTTTTTTTAGTAAGTTTAGGCTACTAGGCTGCTAAACTCTTCAATATCTCTTATCAAGAGTTTATTTCGATCAAAGTAGATGAAATTTTCTGTTCTTAATTCGTTTAGAATCGTGGTGACTGTCTGTCTTGATGCCCCTGTAAAATTGGCTATTTCTTGATGAGTATAGAATTGTTTAACCAAAAGTTCAAAGCCAATTGGTTGACCATTATTTCTACCTAAATCACAAAGGAATTCTACTACTCTTGTTTTGGTATCCTTAAATAATTGGGATTCTAATCGATCTTGTGTTTTCAGTAATTTATTACCGATGTATCTTGTCAACTGCATATTCAGGTTAACATCTGAAAAAAGTAGCGATTGTATCATGTCTAATGGAATGACGTAAATCGTTGATTTTTCCATTGTTTGAGCAAATTCTTTACGCTTTTGATCACCTAAGATGCCCATCTCACCAAATAACTCGCCTTTATGTGATACGTGTTTGATTAGCTCTTTACCATTATTAGAATAGACCCCCACTTTTACTCTTCCTGAATCAACAAAATAAACTTTTGTACTACAATCATTGGGTAGGTATATGAACTCCCCTTTTTTGTATTTTTTAGTAGCAATTTTACCTGAAATATCCTCTTCGATTAAGTTTTCAAAGTAGCTTTTCAGATCTATTTCTTCTCTAAAATTCAAACTCAAATTTGCGCCCATAATTAAAGTGTTTTATTTGTTAAGTTAAGCAGGTATTTTGTTCTTACAATACAAATATCATTATTAACTATCACGAAAGTATCACAGAATAATATAAAATCTATAAACGTCTTGATGTCAAATAAAAAATGGTGTTTATAAAATTACTTTTCAATTTATTAAATGGGATTACAGTTTTTGCATAAAGGCAATTCAAATGTAAATGTGGCACCTTGATTCACTTTACTTCTTACTTCAATATCACTATCATGTAGCTCTAATACCTTTTTGACAATAGCTAAACCAAGGCCGCTACCGCTACTATTGTCGCCATTAGATGCATGTGAAATATAGCGGTCAAAGACTTGGTTTATTTTCTCATCAGGAATGCCCATACCCGAATCACTAATACTCACTCTAATACTTTCGTTTTTTTGTTCTGCTCGCACTGTTATTTGTCCATCTGGTGGAGTAAACTTAATGGCATTGTCTAATAAGTTTTGAATAACTCGATCTATTAAAGAAATATCTCCTACTACTCTTTGCATAGGAATTGGCACTTCTTGGTGCATTTTGATATTCTTTTCTTGAGCTATTACATTATATTTAAAGACGGAGTCCTGTAATAAATCTCCCATAGAGAAAGGCTCCAGTTTCGGTTTTATTTGTTTTGCTTCTAATTTGGATAGCTCAAAAAGTTCTGATACTTGTTTTTTGAGCTTTTTAGTGCTTTGCATGAGTATATCTAAATATTTTCTCCGCTCTTCAGGAACAATATTTTCTTGTTTCATGATGAGGGTCTCGATATATCCATGAATGACTGCTAAAGGAGTTCGTAAATCATGGGAAACATTAGCGATTAATTCTCTTTTGAGTTTAGCGCTGGATTGTAGCTCCTCTATATTAGCAACAATGGTATCCGCCATATTGTTGATGCTTTCTCCAAGTACTTTCATTTCTCCCTTAGAGCCTGACAAGTCTACTCGGGCATTTAAATCTCCTTGTTCAAAATCTCTTACTGTTTTAACTACATTTCTTAGGTTTTTAGTAATGACCCAAATCGCAAAAAGCCCGATCATGGCTGCCACAAGTAATGATAATACTAACAAAATAGCACTTACTCTCATCACATAGCTCGTAAAGAAGTGGTCGGTAGCAGAAGCAAAGCGTTGGCTCCCTAACACCACATATAGGTAAGCTCCTAATTCCCCATTATTATTTTTTAATTCTGCTGCTGAAAAGACCCTATGTCCACCTGTAGGATTATCACCAATGATGCATCCATTAATCTGATTAGCTGCTTTCTTTTCCAAAAAAACATTGATGGGCCCTGTTCGTACCGATTCCATAGCTAATTCATTCTCTTCTGGATAATGGGATAAAATTTTACCCTCTTTATCTAACAAATAGATATCCAATATGGGATTAGTAAAAACAACATGACTAATTAAAGTGTTAACAGAATCAATATCTTTCTTATTTATTGAACCATCTGAGACTATAGAGGGAGCCTTAGACAAGATACCTGAAGCGATATTCTCTGCTAGCTGAGCATTCAAACGTTGATTAGTTTCGTGAAAATAAACATCTGCATTATAACCTGTTATGATAGCATAAGCCAAACCCACTACCATCAGTAACACCAAGAAAATTCCTGATATTTGCCAATAAAGGGTGTTAAAAATGCGTCCTTTAGTACTGTTTGATTCCATATTTTGAAGATAATCTATTTCTCAATCAAAAATAAGCTGAATTATTATTCATCAGAGAAGCGATAACCGACTCCCCAAGTTGTCAATATAAATTTAGGCTTATTAGCATCCTCCTCTACCTTAGTTCGCAAACGATTAATATGTGAATTAACAGTATGCTCATAGCCATCATATTCATATCCCCAAACTTTATTCAGCAGTTCCTGCCTACTATAACTTCGGCCTGGATGTGCGGCTAAAAGATGTAACAAATCAAACTCCTTAGGTGTCAACTCCATTCGTTTACCATTCACCATGACTTTTCGTAACTTAACATCTATCATTAAACTACCAAAATCCAGTTGCTCTGAACCTGAAAGTGGCTGCTCATCCAGCTCTACTCGGCGTAAAATCGCCTTCACTCTCGCTATAAACTCCCGTATACTAAAAGGCTTAGTCAAATAATCGTCAGCCCCTACCTCTAAACCCAATATTTTATCTCCTAATTCTGACCTAGCAGTTAGCATCATAATTGGCGTTTTGATCTGATTCGCCCTTAATTGTTTACAAACATCTACTCCATCCATGCCAGGCAACATCAAATCTAATACAATCAAATCGTATTGATTGCGCAATGCTATCTGGTAGGCCTCCGCCCCATTACTCGATTTTGTTAGTTGGCAACCTAAATCTGTTAAATGAATGGAGATCAACTCCATAATCTCTAAATCATCCTCAATAATGAGCACTTCTTTCATAATCTATGTACGTTTAATGGGTAAAGCTATAGAAGAAATATCACAAAAGTATAACAAGATGACATTCCACACATATAATACCAAACCACCATCTATAAACAAATGTTTTATAATAGGTCAATAATTTTCGTAAATTTGCTGTCTTCCCCTAAAACAAGGGGTAAAGGGGCACGAGCTTTGCACTTGCTTTCATATTAATAATAATAAAGTAATAACATCAAAATAAAATTATGGATACACAAGATATAAATCCACAACCAAAAGAGTGGACAACCATTGTTGCCGAGTCTTCTTGGAGAATCATGAAAATAACTTCTGAATTCGTTCAAGGATTTGAAAAAATGAATAAAATCGGGCCTTGCGTCTCAATTTTTGGCTCTGCAAGGACAAAACCAGACCATAAATACTACCAACTGGCTGACGATGTTGCCCAAAGACTCGTTAAAGAAGGATTTGGTGTTATCACTGGAGGTGGCCCTGGTATTATGGAGGGAGCTAATAAGGGAGCTAAAGCAGCAGGCGGCGCCTCGGTAGGCTTAAATATAGATTTACCTTTTGAGCAAGCAGGAAATCCGTACATCGATCACGACAAGCTGCTCAATTTCAATTACTTTTTTGTACGTAAAGTAATGTTTGTCAAGTACGCAATGGCCTTCATTTTCTTACCTGGTGGTTATGGTACTTTAGACGAACTTTTCGAAGCGGTTACCCTCATCCAAACACTCAAAATCGAAAAAGTGCCAGTTATCCTTTTAGGCTCTGAATTTTGGGAAGGCCTATTGGTTTGGATCAAGCAAGTCCTTTTGGAACAAGAAGGTAACATCAGTCCTAAAGACTTAGATTTACTAGAGGTAACTGATAGTTTAGACGAAATGATGCAGATCATTAGCGATTTCTACTCTTCCGATGCAAGTAAGCTGAAGCCTAATTTCTAGAATAAATTTGAATTGGTGCCGAATGGGTTGGGATGTCCGTTCTTAGGTGGCTATTCGTAAGCTACTACACTAAGCTGCACTTGTCTGCCTTTCAGGCCAGCCTGCATCCAGCTAAGTTACGTAAGCTTACTCATGGCCGCCACATCCCGCATGGATGTTGCAGTGCAACGTCCTTACCAACCATCCCTAAGCCGATTGTAGTGCCCGCATATCATTTATTTCATTGAAAAGAATTTAGACATTCAGGACAAACGTCTGAGAGAATAGCTTGTTAGTATAAAAAAATGGTATAATTTTCGCTTTTTAATTCAAAAATATCCCTTTTGGAAAGATTTATGCCACCCATTTGATGAAATTGGCACAATTTTGGCTTTTAATAGCATACAAATTGCAATTAAAGTTATAAGGAATTTTCTCATAAGGAATGTTTTCGTTTTAAATGATGTTTATACTTTTGTGATTCAGAAATGAATATTTTTCAAAAATCAATTTAAATTGAGTAATGAGTTTAGAAAAACAAGTGATGGACGGCATGAAAGCCGCAATGAAGGCTAAAGATCAAGCCCGTTTAAGAGCATTAAGAGCGATTAAATCCGCTATTCTTTTAGCCAAAACCGAAAAAGGAGGAGGAGATGATTTAACAGAAGAACAAGAAATAAAAATCGTTACGAAACTTGCCAAACAAAGAAAAGATTCCTTAGAAACCTTTAAGGCTCAAAATAGAGAAGACTTAGCTAAAGAGGAGCAAGAAGAATTAGACGTTCTACAAGATTTCTTACCTGAACAAATGAGTGAAGCAGACCTAAAGGATGGCTTAAACATTCTCGCCCAACAATTAGGAGTTAAAGGTCCTCAGGATATGGGTAAAATCATGGGCGCTGCCATGAAGCAATTTGGCGGCAAAGCAGATGGGAAAGTTATTTCAAGTATTGTAAGAGAACTATTAAACTCATAAACTTGAGTTTAGCCCACTTCATTAACCAAATGAACTAATCACTATGGCCATTGACTTAATATTCTTAGCAATCGTTATTTTTGGTGTCCTAAAAGGACAAAGTACAGGTTTAATCGACTCTGTACTCAACATATCAAAAATATTCTTAGCTCTTATACTTGCCCTTAAGCTGGGTGGGCATGCTACAGGATTGGTGATTAATGTACTACACATCAACAATCAATTAGTCCCCATAGTCGCTATTGGAGTCGTCTTTGTAATCGCAATGCTAAGTCTTGGTTATATAGGAGAATTTCTAACCGCTAATATGGATAAGGTGGGCCTAGGCTTTCTTAATAAATATGGCGGAATGGCATTCTGGGTTTTCTTAATGACTCTTTTCTTTAGTACTGGACTTTACTATGCCGATTATAAGAATATGCTAGTCGATGAAGTAAAAAGAGACTCTGTAGTGTACGGGCCTGTACAACATATCTATCCTACTGTTGCTAATAAGCTACAAACATTATTCCCCAAAGAAGAAATGCTCGATAGGTTTCAACGCTACTTTACAGATGTGAAAGAAAAAGCAGCTGAAGAAAGTGATGAACATTTGCGTAGACACAGGAGCCGTCGCTATTATTAAGGATCGGCTTCTCAATTTGAAACTTTTAGATTAAAAATTGTTATTAGGGATACAGCTTCGGCTGCTATCCCTTTTTTTATTCAAAAAAACAAATGAACATACTCATTATCGATAATTATGATTCTTTTACCTTCAACTTATTAGACTATTGTCAACAAAGTGGAGCAAGCTGTCGTTTAATTAGAAATGATGACTATAGTATAGCCGAAATAAAAACTTTCAACTTTGATGCTATACTTTTATCTCCTGGGCCTAAAAAACCGTCCGACTCAGGACTTTTAATGAAAATCATTTCTTACTTCCATGATAAAGTGCCAATATTAGGGGTCTGTTTAGGACATCAAGCTATAGGAGAATTTTTCGGTGCACCATTAGTCAAATCTACAAGACCGATGCACGGAATGACCTCCACTATTCAAATAAAAACGCACCCAATATTTGATCGCTTGCCTCCAAAGTTTGAAGTCATGAGATACCATTCCTTGATTTTAGATCATTTAACAAACACTCCATTGGAAGTAATCGCCTATACTAGTGATGGAGAAATCATGGCCTTATCTCATCCTTCATTGGCAATCATTGGTTTACAATTTCACCCTGAGTCAATTCTAACAGAATATGGTTTGCAAATGATCCAAAATTGGTTAATGCTTGTTAAAAGAACTTTAAAAAACGACAGAATAATTAATACATTCACCAAATAAGTAAGCATTGCCATTAGGAATAATAATATAAATACTTATCTTGCCAAAATCAATTTATTATTCATCTAATGATCGGCTACTTAATCATTTGCTGATATTCTTTCTTATGGAAAAGGAAATAAAAAACGAAGGCATTTTTAAGTATGTTGAACAAGGGGACGGCCCTGTGATCATACTTCTTCATGGTCTATTTGGTGCTTTAAGTAATTTCAACCCTTTGTATGATTACTTTGTTAACTCCTATAAGGTAGTAACACCAATTTTGCCACTATACGATCTACCAGTAAGAGAAACCAATATTGAAAACCTAGTTCAGTATGTGAAAGCCTTTATCTCTTATAAGGGATATCAAAATATTACCTTAATGGGCAATTCATTAGGTGGACATGTTGCACTGCTTTATGCCGCTGAAGACCAATCGCAACTTAACAGTATGGTTCTTACTGGAAGCTCTGGACTTTTTGAAAGTGCTTTAGGCGACACTTTCCCTAGAAGAAAAGATTATGATTATATTAAGGCTAAAACAGAGTACACCTTTTATGATCCAAATGTAGCCAGCAAAGAATTAGTTGATGAAGTCTACGAAATTGTAAATAGTAGAGAAAAAGGCTTAAGAGTTATTTCTATGGCTAAATCAGCTATTCACAATAATATGGCTGAAGAATTGCAACATATAAAAATACCAAGCTTACTAATCTGGGGAATACAAGACAAAATCACTCCAGCATTTGTAGGAGAGGAATTTCATCAAAAGCTACCAAATTCAGAATTACACATGATCGATGAATGTGGCCATGCTCCTATGATGGAAAAACCAGAAGAATTTAACGCTATTCTGGAAGTATTTTTAAAACAACAACATACTTCATAGTAGTCTCGTTATAAAGAAAAATAGAATTAAATGATTGCCAATAAATTAGTGAATGATACAGTACCACCTTTAAAGGTAACTGATACAGGTAAAAAAGCTTTGAGCTGGATGGGAGAGTTTTTTGTCCAACACTTGCCTGTAATCGATAAGCAAGAATTTGTTGGAATTATCTCTGAGTCAGACATACTTGATATGGATGACCCTGATAAGCCTTTAGGAGAAGTAGAAAACCTCAAACTTCTAAAAGTTTCTGTAGATGAAAGTAGACACATTTTTGATGTCATCAAAGGAATGAATGAACATCAACTATCCATTATGCCTGTCTTAAATATTGAAGGGCAATATGAAGGCTTAGTTACTTCTACCAGCTTATTAGACTATTTTGCTAAAGTAAGCTCTATGCAAGAGCCTGGAGGAATCATCATACTCCAAATAGATGTTAAAGATTATTCTTTAGCTCAAATTGCCCAAATCATAGAAGGAAATAATGCCAGTATATTAAGCATGTACGTATCTACTCCTTCAGAAGCTCTAAAAATGGACGTAACAATCAAGATTAATCGTTCAGACCTTACTGATATTTTGGCTACCTTTGAGCGATATAAAATCCAAGTGAAAGCTTCTTATCAAGAAAGCGAATACCTAGATAACCTAAAGGAAAGACTAGACTCCTTCCTACACTTCTTAGATATTTAATTATTTCTTAGCACTTCCATTGAAGTGAATTTCAATATCATTCCACAATATTTAGGAGGCTTTATAAGCCTGTACTTACTTAGTACACTTCTCTTATGGGGACAAGGGCAAAGTCTGTCTCCAACTTCAGACTATGTAATTATCAAGGATATTCAAATTGACGGAAATAAGCGAACTTTAGATCGCATCATTTTAAGAGAAATGGATATCATCCCAGGAGATACCATCCGAAGAAATGAATTAGAAACACGTCTGATAGACAATAGAAATCGAATATACAATACCAACCTATTTGAAAAAACCGAATTGACACTAATCGAAGGAGATGCCGTTCCTTTAGCTGACCTTCAAATTGATATCGTAGAAAGGTGGTACTTATTCCCCGTTCCTATTTTTGAATTATCAGATCGAAACTTCAACGAATGGTGGGTAACCTATGAACATGATCTCAGAAGAACAGAGTTTGGCTTTAGCCTAAACGATTATAACTCCCGCGGAAGAAATGAAGTGCTTAGCCTATTATTTCAATTTGGATTCACCAAAAAATTTGGAATCAGTTATAAAATACCCAACCTAGGTAAAGACCAAAGTTGGGGGCTTCATCCCAAATTCGACTATAATGCCAATCCCTCCATCGCTTATCGATCTAACGATAATCAACTCAACTTCTATCAACATAACAAATATGTCTTAAGGCGTTGGGGAACAGGTATCAATATCAACAAAAGACTCGACTTTTATCAAACCGCTTCCTTAGAATTATCCTACTTCAATAATCAAGTGGAGGATACTATTGCACTCATGAATAAAGATTATTTCTTGGATGGACGAACCAAACAGCGGTACTTCTTTACCAAATTGAGCTATAGAATAGATCATCGAGACATTCGTAACTACCCTTTAACAGGTTTTTACTTCCGTACTTCAGTAGCCAAGTATGGATGGGGCATCTTCAAAGACATCAATATGATTGCCCTTAACTTAACCTATTCCCACTATTTCCAATTAGCCAAAAACACCTATGCCATTGCTAATATTAAAGGGAAAATCTCCTTACCCGATCAACAGCCTTGGTATAATCAAAAAGGCTTGGGCTATAGTGGCAACTTACTCCGTGGTTATGAATACTACGTCATTGATGGACAAAAGTGGGGCCTTTTAAGAACCGCCATTAAACAGACCCTATTTCAAAGAGAAATTAAAAGCCCTATCTCCATCGGAGGCCGTTTAGCGAGTATTCCAGTGGCCATATATCTCCGTTTATATGGAGAAACTGGCTATGTGGATGATCAATATTATTACGAAAATAATCCCCTTGCCAACAGCTTACTTTATAGCACTGGACTTGGTTTAGATATCGTTACCTTTTACGATTCGGTCTTAGTCATGGAATATTCTATCAATCGTAGAAAAGAACATGGGTTTTTCTTACATTTTAAGATGAATTATGATGCGAGAGATTAATGAGTTCAAAACACCACTACTACTTAAACATTCCTTAACTTTGTATTATTAAATTGGGGCTTCCCCAATTATTTTTTTGGCCAGAGGGCGGACACGTAGGTGTTAGCAAGGGCGGACACATAGGTCCGCCCCTACATGTGGGTTGGGCCAA
>JAHDDN010000162.1 GCA_020629335.1 Chitinophagales bacterium
AAACGGTTAAAAAAGCGGTAAAAGAATTTATGGAGATGACCCATGTAGACGAACTTATTGCGGTTACCCATGTTTATTCTGCACAAGCTCGTTTAAAGTCCTACAAACTATTTGCTGAGATTATGCGTGAATTGAATGAGGAAATTTCATAGTGATTATGGTTGATTCGTTAATTATGGTTTAGGATGAAGCTGATGACTAAGTCAATGCTTTTTCTGCTAATGTCCCAAGACATTAATCAACTAATTTCCCATTTTCAAACTCAATCAACCATTTTTTTCTTTCAATTCCTCCTCCATAGCCGGTCAAATTGCCGTTTTTTCCGATGACTCGATGGCAGGGGACGATGATGGAAATGCGATTGAAACCGTTGGCTCTTGCTACTGCTCTGGAAGCGGTGGGCTTGTTTAGTTGGATGGCTATGTTTTGATAGTTGGTGGTGGTGCCATAGGGGATGTTTTTCAATTTATCCCAAACTGTATTTTGAAATTCGGTGCCTGGTGTATGAAGTTGAACATCGAATTTTTGGCGTTGGCCATTAAAGTATTCTTTTAGTTCTTTTTTGAGCTGTTTGATGTGCTTATTTTCTCCGATTAAGATGCTTGAGTGGAGTAGTTTTTGTAGGTCTCTGAATTCTGTTTCGAGCATTCTTCTATCGGTAAATTCTAATAGACAGATTCCTTTATCAGTGGAGCATACCAACATGGGGCCTAATGGAGTACTTAAGCGATTAATCAGAATGATGTTTTTGTCCTTGCTTTTAGAAGGGGAGTTTCCAATGATTTTTTTGTAGGTGTAAGCAAAGCCGCTTAGTGATTCGTATCCTAAGTCGAAGGCGGCATCTGTTGTTTTCTTGCCGTCTTTTAATTCTTTGTAGGCATTATTGATTCGATACATTCTTTGAAAAGCATGGAAGGTAATTCCATAATTCTTTTTAAACCATCTTCTTACTAAATCGGGACTAATGCCCTCCTCTCTAAGTCTATAATCCGAAATTTTCTCTTTTGGGTTTTCCTTGATGATTTGGATGGCTTGATTAACTTGTTCAGGGGTTTCATTGGAGTTTTCTGTGGGGCAACAAATTTTGCAGGGGCGAAAGCCGTTTTTCAAGGCTTCGGTATAGGTTTTATAAAATTCTACATTTTCTCTTTTGGGCTTCCTTGCTCTACAAGTGGAGATGCAAAATACGGAAGTTGTTTTCACAGCTGCGTAAAATACACCAATGAATTTGGTGTCTCTGTTGAGGAGGGCTTGATAGTATTCATCGGCTTTTGTTGGTGTGATTGTGTTCATATATTCTTTATTTTCCGACAAATATAATACTATGAATTTCTTTGAGCAACCGATTTTTTGGCAAGTATTTTTTTGGGGAATTTGGGCATTGCTTATATTACTGTTAATCGTCCAGAAAGGGCGACCACAAGGGTCGCCTCTACATCCTTATCACTAATCCATGTGCTAGTTTGTAGATATGAGACGCATCGCAATGCGTCTCTACAATTGATGTAGGTTGTTTTTTATTTTTAGAATGGATTTTACGAGTCAACTAATTAACTATTTCCCAATCAACACATTTGCGCAAGGGATAGAAGTGGTATGTGGCGTCAAGAAGCAGCTTAGGGAGCTTAGTGATGCGATGGCTTGCCCGAAGGGAAGACAAGCAGCACTTAGCGGACTTGCTGCTGAACAGCCACATAAGAACGGATAGCCCGACCCTTTCTGATTTTTCATTCGTGGGCGGACACACAGGTACCGCCCCTACGCTCGAATGAAAAATCAGAAAGGGTTGCGCCCAAAGGAAAACATCATTACACATTTTGCATTATGCATTATGCATTAATCATTAACTACACCATTCGGCTCCCCAATTGGTATGTCCTCTGCCTTTATAGCATTTACGGCTTTTTTTGATTTCTAAGACCGTCCATTTATCTCCATTTTTTTGAGCTGTCATGACTATTTTTAGGGATCTTTGGGAATCGTCTAATAGGCCTTCGTGAATGAGGGTGATTTCTGTTTTATTATTTCCTAAGTCTTTTTGATCTATTGTCAAAGTGGGATTGCCTTCGCTGTTTTCATCAATACGATGGGGATAATAAAGGCGGATGAGCTCCTCAGCTGATTGAATATCGGTTTTGTTTTCAATTTTCTGTTGGAACTTTGTGATATCGCTTTGCTCAAACTCATTGCTACAAGCACTTAATAGACCGAATAATATTAATAGGGAAAATAGTCTGTTCATTTGCTCAAGTTTTTTATTAATTAGCTAACTTTTATTTTCTTGATCTATTTGATTAGTTTCTTTGGGATCAAAACCTTGCTTGTGGAGGATATTGACTAAAAATTCGGTTTTAGCAGTCATATAAGCCATGCGGTCATTTCCATGTAAATCTGCTAATTGCTTTTTAAGCTTGCCATAAGCTTTTACTGAATCAGGATTTGCCAAAAGATAATCTCGAATAGCGAGATGATTTCTTAGGCCCATACTTCCTTCTGGGCAAACATAAAGGTGGTGAACAAATTTAGGTGGATGGGAATCATCAAAGGGCGCATTTAGACGTATAGGTTTAAATACTTCTCTTCCTGTGATTCCCATATCTCCTTTATGCATATAGCCTAACTCTCCTAATTTTTTAATAATGATTTGAAGCTGTCCTTCTTTGTCTGGAATGACTATATCCATATCAATAATAGGCTTAGCTGCTAAACCAATGATAGAGGTACTACCAATATGCTCAATAGAGATAAACTCATCTTTTAAATGTGCTTCAAATACCACCTTTAGCCTTTCAAATTCTAAGGCCCAATTAGGATCATAATCCAATATTTTTATTGGCTCATCTTTATTCGTGATCATTAGTTTAGACTATAAGCGATATTCAATAAAAGGGTATGCGTTTCTCCTAAAGGGAAGTATTCATTATATTGAGTTTGCCACCAATACAGAAATCCTAAGTTCATTTGTTTGGCAAACTTCCAATTGGCCCCAATATGATAACGAACCCCTGACATCGTTTGTTTCTCGGTCAATCTATAAAATAAATCGACACCAACAAATGGCGCAATATTATTATCCATTTTAAAGGTAAGTTTGGGATAATAGCGTAAAAAATCAACATCATTTCGATTCCAATTAACGGCTAAGTGGAAACGCAACTTATTGGTAAAAATAAACTGCTCAGAGATGGCCCATTTATAATTAATATCGAAAAAATAAAACTCTCTATCACCTTGGTCAGGTATAAAAAAATGTCTATTCAATATACCAGCAGACCAATTTTTATGAAATTGGTAGGTAGCTATCAAATCAATAGATGTATCAGAATAATTTGATAAATCTTGATTGAGTCTTACTATTGGCTTCAATTTAAAAGTAAGCTTATCATTAGCCTTGTAGTTTAATTGGACAGATAACCAGGATGTCCAATCTGTTTGAGCACTTAAAGATAAGGAACCCATTATCAGCATAAAAATTAGATAGAGTTTTTTCATAACACAAAAATAAAAAAACTCATCAAAATAGCACTATTTAGTATTAATATCCATACTATTAATCCATTCGCTTATCAATTCAATACCAGCTGGATCGGGTAATACACGTCCAATTTCAGGCATCATCACACTTGGTTGGTTCGATTTCATACGGTGAATAAAGATAGAAGAATCTGCTTTGCTCGGATAGATATCATAAGTATGCGGCCCAGCTCCAATACCTGCTGCAATAGGAGGTTTATAAACGCCCCATTTTCTAAGGTCTTCTTCCTCATAAGTTAGAAAAAGGCCGCTTGTACTGGCAGGGCCTTCCGCAGAATGGCAATGACCACAATTGATTTCTAAATAGGCTTTAGCTCGCTTTTCTAAAGGGGCATTTTCGTCCGTATAATCCACCATGCAAATATATTCGTCCTTACCTTTAAAGCCTTTCAGATAACCCAATTCTGTCCATTTATCTAATTGATTTTTTTGCTCGCCTTTTCCGTAATCATAACTAAAATTCAAATTACGTACTTTAGGCCCAATGGGCTTTAAGACCTCTTTTTGGTTATGGCAACTTTTACACTGATTCTTATTGGGTTGGATATAAGAGATTTGGTGGGCGCCTCCATGCTCATCAGTGAATGAAACAGGCATATTAGCACCCGTTATTTTGTGAACTGCTTCGGTTTGTTCCTCATTCCAGATATAGGCATAAGCCTCCCATTTACCAGATTTCTTAACCAATAAACGTGTTTCCATAATCCGCTGCTTTCCTCCTTCTGCTTGCGGATAATAAAAGTTCTTGATCAGAATAGATTTCTCTGGAAACTCTAACTCCCCATTTTCCTTTGCGGTAATACTAGCAGAAGCGCCTTCAGGCATCCATACAAAGCGAGATTTGTGCGAATAGTCGCTAAATAGCGTAGAGATAGGTTCATAGGGCAAAACCCTATCAGATGGCTTCATCTCCTTCATATCCCCTTCAAAAAAGCCGTACTCATCTAAATACATTAATGGCACTTTCTCAAAGTCTATAGTTTCAGGACTATAGACTTGCTTATTACAGCTTTCCAAAAAGCAGCCAATAACAACAGTAAAAATTAATAACAATATGATTTTTCTCATAGAATTTTCAAGGAATTATAAATTATTCACCGCCTCAACTGAGGTCGTTACGCTATAATCGCATTCAAATGCCTCGTACTCCTTATAAGCTTTAATGTCATCTGCTCCTCCTCTTAGATCATAACGTGTGAAATGCATATCTTTCATATTAGCTTCCCTAATACATATATTCATTGGATTGCTTAAGATATCCTTACCTTTTGCTTTGTCCCAAAAGCCATCATAAACGATGTCTTGTGTTTTGCCAATACCATGTGCGTTCTTAGCAGCGATTAATTGACCTAACTCTTTACTCATATCAGGCAAGGCCATGGTACGCTCATAGGTATTATCATGCACAGAAACATTAGTTGTGTAAGGAGACCAATTAGGTGCTTCTGATGGAAAACCTGTTATATGATAATTTGCGATAGCTACCCCTACTGTCTTGTTTCTCAATATCTTATTGCCAAATATCTCAACATTTTTTGCAGCTAATAAAATAATACCTGAGCCTGGTGGGATCAATGTTACGGTATTGCCATTTGGAGATGCACTAATTGGCGTAGCAAAGTTAATATGATTATTTTCTACGACTTCATTATTATAAATCTTGGTATTCTCTCCATCCGCTCTGGGCAAATTAGGCAGGTTAAATACTAATATTCCTCCTGCATTATCGTAAACTTTATTATCAAATACTTCCGCATTAGAACAGTTTTCAATTTCGATACCTGCTACATTTCCAAAGGCTGTACAGTTTTTAACAACGATATTTTCTGACTGACCTACATAAATACCCGCATCTCTTGAATGAGAAGCAACGCATTCATCAATCAATACATTCTTACAGCTTACTGGATAAAGCGCATAAGTTCCATTTTTAGACTTATCTCCATTGGTCCAGGTAGCATTGACTCTTCTGAAAGTAATATTTTCGCAATTTTGAGTTTTGACCCCATCACCTGGTGCATCATAAACCGAAAAATCTTCTAAGAGCAGATTTTTACCAACGATCTTCATTCCTTCTCCACCTGTCTTTAGGTTTTTAAAGGAAAGAATCGTCTCATCCATTCCTTTACCTTTGATGGTTAAATTTTCAATATTATCAATGATCAATTGGGTACCAATTTCATAATAACCCGCAGGAATATTAATAGTAGAACCTGGCTCAGCCAAGATAAATTGTTCTACCAGTTTGTCTACTTCAGCTTCCGAGGCTTGATGCATCTTAGAAGTATCTTTTACCTCCACTTTACCGCTTTTACCACAAGCGGATAGTATGAGTATTCCTATAAATAGGAAAGAAAAAATAGTCGATTTGTTCATTTTTTACGGAGAATTTGGAAGTTGCTAGCTCAATAATTGAACTCATTTAAAGTTTTATGGTGAAGCTGAAAATCAGCTAAATTTTCGTAGTTCAAGGCATTTTTGAGGTGCATAGCAGCGCTACGGACCGAAAAAATAACGCAGAAATACGGAAGCCTGTCCTGTAAGGATCAGCGATTTTTTAAGCCAGCAGAAAAACTTTAAACGAGTTCATTAAGTACCTGAATGAAAATAATCGACACTTCTCTGATGAGATTAATTTTATGCTGAACAAGGCACTTTTTTGACGGAATAGCAGCGCTATTACTAAAAAAAGTAACGCAGTACAGCGCAAAATTAAGCCATCAAAAGTGATGATTATTTATGTTTAGGTACTTATATAGAAATAACAAATTAACTATTCATTTGTTTTGCTATGCTTATGAGCAACTCCATGTCAATAAATACAGGATAAAGATAAAATTGTATCAAATGCGGTAATAAAAATATTAATTGGCTATAAATATAGGGTAAAATCTTAGGATTTTCAAGAAAACTGCAGATCGCCATCAGCTAATTTAGTGTACATCAACATGCGTATGTCTTTGATATAACTTTGATTAACCAACCAAGGGTTTTTCGGCCCTTGCATTGGAAATTGATCTAACGCCCGATTAATATAACCTGAATTCAAATTGCTCAGCAATGGCCTACCTTGTAAATTAGCATCCGTTTCAGGTACAAATTGTTGATGTCCATGTTGATCCATATGATTGATCAAACGACAAAAATATGCCGAAGACAAATCTGCTTTAAGCGTCCATGTGGCATTGGTATAACCAACTACCGCACCAAAATTAGGCACTCCACTAATCAGCACTCCTTTGTAAATAAATGTTTCAGACAAATCTACCTCCTCTCCATCCTTTTGCAAAATCATGCCTCCAAATGCTTGTAATTTTAATCCTGTAGCCGAAATAATAATATCTGCTTCTAATTCTTTCCCAGATTGCAATTTGATACCCTTGGATGTAAAATGATCGATATGATCAGTCTCTATAAAAGCTCGCCTTTTTCTAATCGCAGTAAAAAAATCGCCATCAGGCACTATGCATAATCGCTGATCCCAAGGCTTATAATTCGGCTGAAAATGTTTATCGACATCAAAGTCTTTGGGTAGTTCTTTTTTTACTCCCTTAATAAATAAATCTCTAGTAAATGCTGGCTTAGCTTTGGCCAATCTATAGATCATATCTGACACTAAAAAATTCTTCCACTTAACCATTTTATAAGCCCATTTCGTGGGCAATGTTTTATAGGCCAAATTACCAATTCTATCTTCTTTTGGTAAGCTAACAAAATAGCTAGGAGAACGCTGCAACATCGTTACTTGTTCCGCTCCATTTTCAGCCATCGCTGGTACTATAGTAACAGCCGTAGCTCCACTCCCAATAACCACGACTTTCTTATCTTGATAATCTAAATCTTCAGGCCAATGTTGTGGGTGAACAAATATACCTTCATAATCTTCCTTGCCTTTATATTCTGGTGTGTATGCTTCCTTATAATTATAATAACCACTACACATCAAAAGGATATTACAAGAAAGCGAATGCAACTCATCTGTATTGGGATTTCGTAAATCTAATTCCCATTTTTTTTCTTTTTTAATCCAATTAGCACGATCCACATAAGTATAAAATTGAATATGCTGATCAATCCCATTTTCTTGAGCCGTCTCTTCAATATATTTTTTAAGAGAAGGACCATCTGCTATTTGCTGCTCCTCTGTCCAAGGTCGAAAAGAATAACCTAAGGTAGCCATATCCGAATCAGACCGTATACCTGGATATTTAAAAAAATCCCAAGTTCCTCCAATTTGTCCACGCCCTTCCAAAATGGCATAAGACTTATTGGGACATTTGGTTTGTAAATGATAAGCCGCACAAATACCCGCTAATCCTGCTCCAACTATAATAACATCGTAATGACTCTTGCTCATAAAATCTAAATTGATTGCTTAAAGGTAATTTTAAAGTTGACCTTTTCCATTAACTATTGTAAAGTAATCTGTAATTCTATTATTTTAATTTGGGCGCATCCTTGCTCACGCAATACGAAATGCATAACACGGATAAAAATTATGCATTCATCATTATGCATTTATCATTCGCCGAAGGCGCAAGGTCGGGCTGTACGTTCTTATGTGGCTATGCGGCTCCTACTCTGCTAAGTGCTGCTTGTCTCTTATTGGAGCCTGCGCATCACTAAGCGCCGTAAGTCGCAGCATGGCCGCCACATACCACTGCCATCCCTTGCGCAAAATGGATATTACCGCAAGTGGACGTTGCAGTGCAACGTCCCTACGGGAGGGGTAAATCTTGGATGATGGGTTGTTGGGTTTTAAATATGCTGATCTATCAAAATCATGTTTCCGTCTGGATCGGTGATCATGATACTGGCGGGACCTGTTGTGTTTTCGTCTGCTTCTTGAACTAAATTTATATCGCTGGTCTTTAATTGTTTTTGGATGGCTCTTACATCATCGTACTCATCTAATGTTTGGGCGTTTTGATCCCAACCTGGATTAAAGGTTAGCATATTACCTTCAAACATTCCTTGGAAGATTCCTATTAGGGTATCTTCGTTTTTCATGATTAAGTAATGCATTTTTTCATTGCCTCCGAATACGCTAAAGCCTAATTTTTCATAGAAGGCTTTGGATGCTTGAAGGTCTTTTACTGCGAGGCTGATAGAGAAAGCTCCTAGTTTCATGTTTTTTTGGTTTGTTAAAATTAAATTTTTTTAAAAATAAAAGTAGGGGTTTTTCCACCCCCGCCTTCGGCACCCCCGCCAGCGGGGGAAAGTTTTCCGTTAACTTCTACACTTGAGTTAAAGAGAGCTTATCCCCCGCTGGCGGGGGTTAGGGGGTGGATAAAACCTACTTTTGAGTATTAAAATACACTTGCATTCCAAATATAAGAATAATTCTAAAGTCAGACAATGCTTTTTTTGTTATTAGACAAAACCCACTAAACAGATTTTACCAAATAATCAGTAGTTATGACCAAGAAAAGACATAAAATTGAAATTAAAATATAGATTTTATTATCCTAATTTGTTAGATTAGACTTCTTTTATTCGTTGGTAATGTAAAACAGTATGCATATGTGGCCTTTGAAAACAGATAATAGTGTGAACTTAGATGGAGATGGGAATATTATTATACAGAATAGTAGTGGAGTAACAGTTTATTCATTAAATTTAAATAACAAGGAAGATATTCAGCAGTTTTTTTTGAAGTTTGATGAAAACTTAAATATACTTAAAGACTTAGTGAATGCTTTAAGTAATGAAAAACATCTTGATGATAAACATCAATTTGAGAAACTAATTGATGAGAAAATCACTTTAAAAAAGCACTTTAGGATAATCAAAAGTGTCGCAGATACTTCAGTAGCAGATATTTTAGATTTAAGAGCCAACTCTTATCATGAATTTTATTATGAACGTAGCCATGACAAAAAGCTTGCTGAAGCTTTAACTCATAATCTATCTGTATTGATTAAAGGAAATTCTTTGTCTGGTAAAACAAGAGCAGTATATGAAGTGTTGAAAAAAGAAGAATTTAGCCACCATCTTCTTTTAATCCCCAATATGATCAAGGACTTTATTGATTTCCCTAAGATAGAGAATTTTGAAATTCTAACTGATTCTAGCAAAAAGAAAATCATTTTCTTAGATGATATTCATTCACTTTTCCAAAAAGAAAATGCCAATAATTTTCTAAAAAATCTTATTCGCAATGATATTACGATTGTGGCAACTTGTATGACAGGTCCTGAATATGGTCTCTTTTCAAGCAGCGTAGAAAGTAAAATAGAAGAACAATTTAGCCTAATTGAAATACCCAAAGTTCAAGAAGATGTTATTCCGTATTTTATTCATAATGGAATTAATATAGATAAAACCCAATTTGATGGAAATATTGGTTCTTTACTCGTAGGTCTATCAGTTATGAGAAAGAGATATGAAAATCTAATTAAAAATGAAAAGGAAACTATTACAGGAATAGCATTAAACATATTAAAAATCATTAAAGCATTATATTTTTCTGCTAATTTTGAGCAAAAGTCAACATATAGTATTGCAAAGATTAAGGATTTTTACTTACGACAGATAATTAAAGATTCTGAAAAGGAATCAAGCTTAGCAATTCAAAAAGAAATTAAAAAGAAAATTCTTCAGGAAAAAATAGAAAATATTGAAAGGTATTGGCAAAATGCTCTTAATAAACTTAATAGCAACAATACAAAACTGAATTTCATTGAATTGACTCAAGAATTAATCAGAATTGAGGAGGCCTACTTTGATAAAGATATATTTGCTATGGATTACTCTGCAAGTGATATTACACACGACATCTATTCATTCTATCCATCAGTAGGTGATAGAAAAAGTGCTGGTTTTTACACCAGAACTATACAGTTTAATATCCTAATTTCAAAATCTTATAGTTTTGGGGAAGGACAATCTATTATAGTTAAGATGGAAAGTGAAAGGATAAAGCCCGACGAAATTACCTTTAATTCTCTAATGAATAAAGCAAGTAATTATTCCGAGGCATTGAGTGTCTTAGATAAAATGGAGGAGCGGAATATATTACCAGATGAAATTACCTTTAATTCTCTAATGAATAAAGCAAGTAATTATTCCGAGGCATTGAGTGTCTTAGATAAAATGGAGGAGCGGAATATATTACCTAATGAAATTACCTTTACATCATTGCTGAATAAAGCAAGTAATTATTCCGAGGCATTGAGTGTCTTAGATAAAATGGAGGAGCGGAATATATTACCAGATGAAATTACCTTTAATTCTCTAATGAATAAAGCAAGTAATTATTCCGAGGCATT
>JAHDDN010000163.1 GCA_020629335.1 Chitinophagales bacterium
CCTTCAAATACCAAATCGAACTCTTGCAATTCTATAATATGCTTGAATTAGATAGGCATTATTCTGATGCCTATAAAACTTTTATAGAGCATTTAGAAAAAAATATCAATAAAGGAGATGCTGAATTTTATAGAAATAAATACATTGCAGAGTTTGTAAGTACTAAATATGAAGTAAATAAATCAAGTACCATTAGGAATAAAAAGAATCTGGTTATCTCTACAATCATTACTGCAACACAGGATTTTGATCTTTACTATTTAATTAATCAGATGGAACTTTATTGCTATCTAATTACTAGGCTTAGAGTACTAAAACAAGAACCCTACATCTCTCCAATATTGGCTATTGTTTTAGATAATATTGAAAATACTCCCTACTACTCTAATATTGCAATACAAATATTTCATCAAACAATTTTAATGCTTCAAAATAATGATAAAGAAGAACATTATTATAATCTAAAAAAGCTAATTTATGAAAACTATCAATTTTCTAATCCATTAACAGTTTACAGTATATTTTTACATGCACAAAACTATTGCATTCAAAAGATAACCGAAGGGAATAAAAAGTACTATAATGAATATCAAGGTCTTTATCATTTTCAATTAGAAAAGGGAATATTAAGTAATATTTCAGCTGCTGTATTAAAAAACATAGTAACATCATATTTAAATAATGGGCAACCAAGTAATGCTCAAAAGTTCATTGATACTTATTTAGATAGAGTAGAACCAAAAAAATTACAAAAGGAAGTATATATGTATAATTCTGCTCGTCTCAGGTTTTATGATAAAGATTATAAAGGAGTTTTAAAAATCCTTCTTGGCGAAAATACTGAACATCAACAAGTAAGAGTTCCTAAATTTGAGGATATTTACTACCAAATTGCTGCAAGATCCTTATTGCTCAAAACTTACTATGAACTCAAAAATGGGGAAGAGGTCGATTTAATGTGGGAAAATTTAAAACAATTTATTTGGCAAAAACAAAAAGTAATATCAAATATCGGCTTTGACAGATTCAATAACTTTGTGATGGTTTTTAGAAAGCTGCACAGCCTACCTATAGATAAGAGATCAAGACATAATCAGTTAAAGGAAATAAATGATATTATTGGAAGCAATATAGATTTAGCTGAGAGAACATGGCTACTACAAAAATTAGAGGCACTATAAAAAAAGAGTCCTATTTAATAGCGACCCTTTGATTTTATTGTTCCCGAATTTTGTCTAAAATTCTACTTAATTCCTTGGCTTCCTTCTCGCTCAAAATATTTAAAGTTTCTCCTGATACTTCCTCCGCATCATTTATTTTCTTTAGCAGTGCTTGACCAGAGCTACTAATCATAACATCTACTAAACGCCTATCATCTTTATTCTTCTGACGACTGGCATAACCTTTAGTACATAATCTATCAACTATCCGCGAGGCATCTGACATTTTATCTAACATTCTATCTCGTATCACAGAAGTAGAGATGGGTTCTGGAAATGCGCCGTTTAATATCCTTAATACGTTGTATTGTTGCATTGTGACTCCATAGGCTGATAGAAAACCCTTTATTTGAGCTGTTACCCAACCATGTGTATATAGTATATTTATTAGAGCTTTTTCCCACTCATTTTTAAATTCTTTCTGATTAATATCTTCATTCAAGCCCATTCTTCATTATTTTAACTAACAATAAGCAACGAATATAGCTTATATTGTTGCATTACAAAAATTACAATTTGATTGGTGTGGGCGAAATTTAAAGACTTTTTCGTCAAAAGACTTTGAGGTATGAAGTAAGTAATTCCTAAGGCCAAGCCGAAACTACTCCTCCCATTAATGCTAAAGTAATCAACCAATATCCGAGATGTACCAATATATATTTAAAGCTTTTACGCTCAAATAAAGATATAATTCCCAATATTGGTAATACAAAGAATATAGATGCTAAGCCTCCATGTACTGCTCCATGACCAAAAGTTCTATGATGAGCACCATAACGAGCATTGAAGTTATCGAGCCAAGTCATGACCTCTGAGCCTGCTTGGTCAAATCCTACCTCATTCATCAATAAAGATGGTAAATGTACTTGATGGATAGCCAAACGAGTCATCATCACTGCTAACAGAAAAGAGAGCACAAAACTTAGTCCAAAAATTAAAACCGTGTTGCCACTTTGAATTTTCTCATCTGTCATCCCACTGGCTTTCATCCATGTACCTCCCATGACTTTAGGATTATACCAAATTGCTCCAATAAGCATTGGTATAATAGTGGCAATCAGCATTGCATAAATACTCGTACCCATAATTTTGATTTTTAGACTTATAAATAGTGCAACTATAAATTTAAGAAAATCAAATGGTAATTTATATTTATTTGGCTAAAAATTCATCATAGGATTTAAATAATTTTCCAAATACAAAATCTTGAATAATCACTAAATCTCGTTCCTCATTAATGTAAGCAAAATAACGATCGCTATCATAAGGAATAGGCTCTCCCTTAGGAGTGAATTGCTGCTTAGTTCGCTTATTCGTGAGCATATAATGCACCTTAATATTGTGCTCCTTCCCTCCTGTATCAGTCATGCTTAGTAAACAGTAAGGAGTGGTTTGCTTCAAAGAATCTTGAAGATTGTATTCGTTTTCAAAGGCTTCTGCATTGATGAAGTCGAATGAATGGAGATAACGCTTGATCGCTCCTTTATTCTGCGCCTTATTCTTCACAACACCTGATAAACTCTTGACTTGGAATGAATCAGTGTTAATGACTTCTATTTCAAAAGAGCGCTTGGGATCTAATGGGTATTCTGCTTTTACTTTGGCTATTTGATGTGCTTCATGATCAAATACTCTTGGGAAACGCCAGTTAGCTATCTTGGGAGCAAAACGTCCTGAAAAATGTACGTCTAATCCTGGTATTTTTACTAAGAAAGGATTTTCTGAGTCATTCAACTGCATAAAATTCCCTCCTTTATGACTCGCTTGTGGACCTAAAATATAGGTTCTCAAAGGCTTAGATTCATCCTCTCCCCAAACAGTAATAGTCGTCGGGCTATTCTTCATTCCTTTTTTGACACTGGCTAAGGCACTTTGCGCAATTGGCTTGTCCACTTTCCAACGATAAAAGGTCTCTAAAATCAATTCTACTCTATCAGGATAAGCCAGCCATTTATTATTGACATGCCACCAATGACTGTCATCACTTCGGCTTAAGCTCAATTTACGAAAGTCAGGATGATGAATTTCTACTTTTTTAATCGCAGCAGTATCTTTTATCGCAAAGCTACTTTCTGTTGTATTAAGCGTCGATTTGGGAGCAGGCATTAGCATAAAGTAAGCTAAGGCTGCAATCGCTACTAATAATATCAGGTAAAAAAGGTTTTTCATAGGCTAATACTCATTGTTATTGGCTTAGGGATGGTAGCGGTATGGGGCGTTTATGCTGCGACCTACGGCGCTTAGTGATGCGATGGCTGGCTTTAGCAGACAAGCAGCACTTAGCAGAGTGGGAGCCGCATAGCCACATAAGAGCGGACAGCCCGACCATGCGCCTTCGGCGAATGATTAATGCATAATGATGAATGATCAATTAATATATGCATCATGCTTCTCTTAACGAGCGCATGGGAAGCCCCCAATCATATTTACATCCATTATTTATTTTATGTTTTTATTATTTCTAACGCTCATATTTTCGCTTTCTTAGGAAATTATAGGCGAGGCCGAAGAGCATCAAAAGAAGCAGCGGAAATCCGATATTGATTAACTGCCAAGTCATCTTTTCTTCTTTGGCTCGCTTATTATCTAAGAGGCGCAATTTGACGTCTTTGGAACGGGAGATAATCAAACCTTTATCATCTGTTAAGTAATCAATGGCATTGATTAATAGGTCTTTATTAGCAAACTGATAACCCGTGAATTTGTAGTAACCCAATGGCGCTGGCCTGCCTGTTTTTCGATCTATATCGTTTTTGATGATATCGCCATCAGAGATGACTATCATCTTGGTTGGTTTGCTTTCTTCCAGCACAGAAACGTCTTTAATGGTGTCTATCATAGCGATGGTCTCTGGGGCTAAACGCCCTTTGAAAGCAGACTCGAAGGAGCCTTCTAATAAGACGCCGACTATTTGATCGGGCTTATTATAGCGCTCCATATTCAATTCAGAACGAACGGTATTGACGTCTATTCTCGCAGGACTAAAGATAGTCTTACTATATTGAGAAGTCGTCATTAGAACCGTCTTTTTTATGTCATTTTTTGTACGAATGGTATCAATAGAACTTGCGAAGGCTAAATTTACTGCATCAATATTTTTAGTAATTGGATGATTGTCAGCCATATTGGTAATGATCGGAAAGAATGGCCATTGGAAAGGTCGAGTCTGTCGGGCATTACCTGACTGATCGGTACCGATGACTAAAGGAATCACATTGCACTGCTGAGCATCTTCTACTAAATTGGGATTAATTCTTACGCCATATTTGAATAGTTGATCTTCGATATTGAGGCCATAATCTAAGGCGATGAATTTTCCTCCATTACGAGACAGGGAATCCATTTCGGCTCTTAGCGTTTCTACTAACCATAATACCTTCCCGCCATTCATGATGTATTGATCGATCTTGAATTTATCGACCTCATCAAACTTTTCCATGGGTTTGGCAATGACTAAGGCATTAATCCGTGGTGGTATGTGGAGATTGTCTTTGAGACTATAACGTTCCATGACGTAGTAAGGAGCAAGGGCATTGGCAATACTTTGCACTTGTATTTCTGCTAATTCTCCCTGACCTTCTAAAAAGGCTACGGCAGGGCGATCTCTTCGCATTAATTTTTGGACGGCATTTCCTAATTGATACTCTAAGAGGGAAACGGAGTTATTCAATACAACTTGTGGGTCTTTATTATTGGTTTGTTCTAAGAGTAATGGCACTGGCACTTCTCTTCCTCTATAAGAAGCCATGGCACCTGGAATGATCACCCTTTCTGAATATTCTTCATTATTGGTGACTAAGGTTTGAGGGAGTAAGCCTTTGCTTGCTAAGTCTGTGACAATCATTTTCTTTTCGTCCATACTGGCATCTGCCAATGGATCTAAAAACTCATACTGAATATTGTTGCCTCCATACACCCGAAACTCGTCTAACATTTCTTGAGTAGAGGTCTGTAATCGCTTAAAACCTGATTCAAAATCGCCTTCTAAATAGACCTTGAAGTAAACGACATCCTCCAACTCTCCTAACATATCTTTAGTAGAATTGGTCAATGAGAATCGCTTCTCTTTAGTTAAATCAAAGCGGGTAAAGATGCTATAGGATAATACATTTACTGCAATCAGAATTCCGATGGCAATCAAGAGGCGAATAATAGCCTGCGCTTTATAGTTTGCTTTATTTTTACTCATGAATTATGATCAATTTACCACTTTCTACTCTCTAAAACAGTCTTGGTCATCAAGATAAAAACAGTGATGACACTCAAAAAATAGATGACGTCTCTGGTATCCACTACTCCCCTACTAATAGACCGATAATGATAATCAATCCCCAACATCTGAACGAAGGTATCTAAGCTAGCGTAGAATACACTTAATCGACTTAGGTAATCAAAGGCGATAAAGAAAAAGAAGCATAAAAATACCCCGATGATAAAGGAGACAATCTGATTAGAGGTAATGGAAGACGCAAATAAGCCAATGGCTGTAAAGGTGGCTCCTAAGAACATCAAGCCTATATAAGATCCCCATGTGGCACCTGTATCTATATTGCCTGCTGGAGTGCCTAAATTATAAATGGTATAAAAATAAATCAGGGTAGGAATCAACGCAAATAGCACTAAAAAGAAAGCAGCGAAGTACTTCCCTAACACAATTTGTAAGTCGCTAATTGGCCTTGTGCTTAATAGCTCTATCGTACCCGATTTGATTTCTTCTGAAAAAGAACGCATCGTGACTGCGGGTATTAAAAACAAAAATACCCAAGGCGCTAAGCCGAAATAATTCTCTAAGGAGGCAAAACCATAATCCAGTACATTGGTATCAGGAAATACCCATAAGAATAAACCTGTCACTAATAAAAATACCCCGATGGATATGTAGGCTATCAGTGAGCTAAAAAATAGGCTGATTTCTTTTTTAAAAATACTAATCATTTTTATTGGTTAATTGTCGGAATACATCCTCAATACTATTTTCCTCTTTTTGCAGACTCAACAAGACTAAGCCCTTTTGTACCGCTAATTGAAAAATATCCGCTCTGATATCTTCATTATTATCTGTACTTATTCGCCACCAATTATTACCCAAGTGAGAGGTCTCTGCTATATTAGGCAATAAGGCTAAGTCAGCCTCATTAACCGCAGATTGAAACTCCACTTTGAAGCTGCTGTTACCTTCTACTCGATTTTTCAAGGCAGACGCACTATCATCGGCCACTAATTCTCCTTGGTTAATAATGAGTATCCGATCACACATTTGCTGTACCTCCTGCATAATGTGCGTAGATAAAATAACTGTTTTCTCCTTTCCTAATGTCTTGATCACCTGACGAATCTCTGCTAACTGATTAGGGTCTAATCCTGAGGTAGGCTCATCTAATACTAAGACTTTCGGGTCGTGCAACATCGCTTGTGCCAATCCTACTCTTTGCCTATATCCTTTAGATAATTGGCCGATCTTCTTTCTGCTTTCTCGCTCTAAACCCGTCAACTGTATCATATCCTCAATTCGGCCTTTGCCTCCACTTCCTAAGCGGTGTAAGCCTGCTACAAATTCCAAATATTCCCTCACATACATATCTGGATAAAGCGGATTGTGCTCTGGTAGATACCCAATCTGCTTTCTGGCATCCATTGACTGCTTTTCCACATCATATCCACATACATTAGCTGTTCCTTCTGTTTGTGGCAAAAAACAAGTAATAATCTTCATGGTGGTAGTCTTACCTGCACCATTAGGCCCTAAAAATCCGACAATCTCCCCCGTTTCTATCCGAAAGGACAAATTATCAATGGCTTTTTGAGCACCATAAATCTTAGTTAAATTTTGAACTTCTACTGACAATATAAATTGGGTTTAGTAAATAAAACAATGGCTTAATCACGAATATTGCGATTAAGCCATTATTAAGAACAAAGATAATAAAAACTATATAGTTTCTATGTCATTACTCCGTCAACATTTTATCTAATAGCGCCTGTGTGCCAGTATAGTCTTTTTTACTGTACTTAGCTATCGTAATAGCCTTTTCTGCTATCAATATCGCCTCTTCTGTCTTACCATTCTTATACAATAAGTGCGCATAAGTATCATTATTAAAGAATTGGCTATTAATTTCTACTGACTGACGTGCCCACTCTTCTGCCTTCTTCAAATAGCTCTTCTTTGTAACATTTTCATAAAATGCCCAAGCAGTATTATTCAAATAAGACACATCATTTGTCTCATACTTGTCTAAATAGCTCGTCGCTGCTTTTGCATAATTCTTCCAATCTTTCACGCCTTGATAATAGGCAATATTGACCTGAGCTGCTTTTTGTACCCCCTTATCAGGATCAGCATCTTTAAGCGCCACATTAATTTTTTTCAATAGAGCCTGATCAGACTTCTGTATAGACTTTTGCAATGCCTTAAATGCTGACTGCTGTATCTTACCATTCACCTTAGCCTCAGAATACTGCTCAATAAACTTCCCCTTATCCTTCATCAAAATATCAAAGGAACGAGATTCTATGTTATCCGCAAAATTAAAGATCAATTCCAAGTTTTCAGGGGAAGTCAAATCTTCAGGCGCTTGAGTATCCAAATACTCATTAAACACCTCTTCTCCCTTAGACGAACCAGACATTTGTAAGTTGTTGGCATACTCATACAAAAACTCAGGACTTCTCTCTCCATCCTCATAACGAGCCTTTAATTCACTCACTTGCTCCATATCCAACAATCCCTTACGAGCCTCTGCTAAGAATTTATCTGGCTTTTTATAGCCCTTAATTCGGTGCGTTTCCTCTCCACTTGGATTAAAGAAAATCATAGTCGGATAAGCATTCACTCCCCATTCAGAGCGCATCGTCGGCCCCTCTCCTTTCTCCATATCCAACTTAAAATTGATAAAACGATCATTGAAAAAATCTCCCACATCTGCATCTGGGAATACTTCTCTGGCCATTTTCTTACACGGACCACACCAAGTAGTATAGCAATCCACAAAGATAAATTTATCTTGAAGAGACGCTTCATCTAACACCTCCTGCCAAGTCCCCTCAAAAAACACCATCCCTTTATCCTGCGCTTTCAAATCTAAACCACTGAAAACCACAGTAATCAACAAGCAAAGCAACAGTTTATTAGTTGACAAAAACATTTTCATAATTATTTTTAATTTTTTGACAATTTACGAAATTTTAACGTTAAGTGCCTCCCTATGGTTTGACTCTTAACTTTTTTTGGGGCTTCCCCGATTTATTTTTTGGCCAGCGGGCGGACAAATAGGTCCGCCCCTACATGGCCTGGCCAAAAAATAAATCGGGTCGGGCTGTCCGCTATTATGTGGCTATGCGTCAGCTACTACGCTAAGGTGTACTTGTCTGCCTTTCAGGCCAGCCTGCGTCCACCTAAGCTCCGTAAGCAGCCACATGGCCGCCACATACCGCTACCATCCCTAAGCCAATTCTTAACCGATTAACGTATTAACTGAAAAACTGATTAACCGATTTTTATTCCTATATAGATAATCAAAACTCTCATTTAGAGATTAGAAGACAATAGATTAAGCAGTTATTCAGTTATTCCGTTTACCAGTTAACTACTCAATTCTTCCCAAAACGGACGAAACGCTACCTTTACCCGCTGTCCAAAAAACAGGCTCGACACCCGTTCAAAAGACTCGGTTGTGGCATCAGATACATAAAAGCGATGCGCTGCCTCCCTTTTACTACCCTGATTGAGTAAATTTCTTTTTTCTAGTATTTCTTGCACTTTCCATGCCACCAAATCGGTAGAATCATAAATATCTATCTGATGACCATAAAATTCAGAAATAGCATGCTTAATAATGGGATAATGCGTACAAGCCAAAATCAGACTATCAATTCTACGCATTTCCTGACTGGAAAAATAATGGGCTACTACCGCCTTTAGTATAGCAGGATCTTCATGTAAGCCCTCTTCAATAATAGAGGCTAAAGACCTTGCTGCTACAGTATGAATTTTCAAGTCGGGGCGTTGGGCTTTCAATTTTTTCACATAAACGCCCTTCTTAGTGGTGGTAGGAGTGGCAATAATGCCTACTGATTTAGCCTCACTTTGGGCTACCGTTTCCACGATAGGTTCAATCACATCTACTAGCTCGATTCGATCTCCTAATTGGGCTTTTAGGCTATCATAAGCTACCGAGGAAGCCGTATTACAGGCAATCACTAGCATCTTACAGCCTCTCGCAATCAAAAAATCAGCAATATGCCTACAGTAATAGCTTATCACCTCATCTGATTTATCTCCATAAGGCAAATGAGCAGTGTCTCCAAAATAGACCATTGCCTCCTTGGGCAGGTACTTTTGAATACCACTTGCTACGGTAAGTCCGCCTACTCCTGAGTCAAATATGCCTATTGGCTGATCTTTACTTAGCTTCACTGATATGATTTATGCCAATGAACTCGTTTAGAGTTTTTTTCTGCTGATTTAGAAAAACTTTAAATGAGTTTAATAAAAAAGCGGTTAGCAGATATCTAAAAAGGAAGAAAAAATCATTCCTAATTTTAGTCATCTACTAGCCGCTTTAGATAAATTCTTGGCTAGGATTATAATCCTAACTTTTGTTTCACTTGTTCTATTACATTTTCAGATGTTTCTGCAAAAAGTAGCATACCACCTGGACTCGTATCAAATACATAAGCAAAACCGCCATCTACGGCTACCGCATCAATGGCATCTTTTGCTTTCTGAAGAATAGGCTTGAGTAATTCTTCCTGTTTTTGAGCTAATTTTTCCTGAGAACTCATTTGAATTTGTCCTAATTCTTGCTCTAATTGTTGCAACTCCGCCATCAGGGTTTGTTCTTGTTGAGGAGTCATCGTACCATTATCACGCTTAGTGAGAAAGTCCTGAAATTTTGCCTGATAAGACTCTGTTTTCTGTTGAAAATCAGCCTCTAACTGCTTAGCGTAAGTTTCCATTGAAGCCTCTGCACTTTTAGTCTCTGGCATCAGCTGTAATAACTCAGAAGAGTTAAGGTGTCCAAACTTGGCTCCTTGCCCCATAGCTTCTATCCCTACTAGAAACAGAATGCTGAGAAGGGCTATTTTAAGAATATTATTCATTTATATTATTTTTAGAATCCTAACTTAGCTCTTACTTGGTCTGTAACATCGTCGCCAGGTTGAGCATAAAGAATAACATTCATACTAGTGTCAAAAATATAAGTATATCCACCTTCAGCAGCTACTGAATTGATTGCATCTTGTGCTTGTTGAAGGATAGGGCCATAGACTGCTTCTCTTTTCTGAAGAATCTTTTGTTGAGCCTCTGCTTCAAACTGTTGCACTTCTACTTGCTTCTGTTGGAAATACTGTTCTTTTTCCTGAATTTGGTTAGGAGTTAATAAACCAGCTTGAATCTGTTGTTGAATGTCTCTGTATTCTGTCTCAAAATTACCTAATAATTGTTGGTACTGATTATCCAATTGAACAGAGAAAGTTTCGAGTTCTTTGTCTGCCGATTTGGAGGCAGGCATCAAACTCAATAATTCGGTAGAATTAAGATGACCGAATTTTTGGGCAAATAAGTTGCTAGTCATAA
>JAHDDN010000164.1 GCA_020629335.1 Chitinophagales bacterium
TAGTGCAAAAGATGGACGCTCAAATGGCGGAGTTATTATTTTATCATTACTAAGTGAAAACAAGGAATATATTTTCCATTTTATCACCTAAGAACGTATTTTTGCCCTATGCAAATCACTTTCCCCGAAAATATACGCCCCTATGTGGAGAAAATTGCTGCATCTGCTCAAGAGTTGGACTTTCCTGCTTATGTGGTAGGCGGTTTTGTGCGTGACTTACTTTTAAATAGACCCTGCAAGGATATTGATATTGTTTGTGTGGGTAATGGTATTGAGTTAGCTCAACATTCAGCTGCTCAATTTGATGATGTAAGCAAGGTAACTCAATATAAAAACTTCGGCACAGCGATGTTTAAGGCTGATGCTATTGAATTTGAATTTGTGGGTGCCAGAAAAGAATCTTACAGAAGAGATTCCCGTAAGCCTATTGTGGAGAATGGGACCTTAGAAGATGATCAAAAAAGACGAGACTTCACGGTTAATGCTTTGGCAATTAGTTTGAATAAAGACGATTTTGGCGCTTTGGTTGATCCATTTGGAGGCTTAGACGACTTGAAAAACGGAATTATCAAGACGCCACTTGATCCCGACACGACTTTTTCTGATGATCCGTTGCGTATGATGCGAGCTATTCGCTTTGCAACTCAATTGAATTTTAGAATTGAACAAAGGACTTATCAGTCTATAAGCGAAAATAGAGAGCGCATTAATATCGTTTCTCAAGAAAGGATTACGACAGAGCTTAACAAGATTATTGCGGCTCCTGTGCCTTCTATTGGCTTTAAATTACTGTTTAATACGACTTTGCTCCACTTAATATTTCCTGAAATGGTAGCATTACATGGAGTGGATGAACGAAATGGTATTCGACACAAAGATAATTTCTACCACACTTTACAGGTATTAGATAATTTATGCCAAACAACTGATGACTTATGGTTGCGTTGGGGTGCTATATTGCACGATATTGCAAAGCCCCCTACTAAGCGATTTGAGGAAGGTAATGGATGGACTTTTCACGGGCATGAAGTCGTGGGTGCTCGTATGGTCCCTAAGATCTTTCGCAAAATGAAGCTCCCTATGAACGAAAAAATGAAGTTTGTTCAGAAAATGGTCGCTTTACACTTGCGTCCGATCAATTTAACCTTGGATCATGTAACGGATTCTGCTGTCAGAAGATTACTATTTGATGCGGGAGATGATATTGATTCCTTAATGCTACTTTGCCAAGCGGATATTACGTCAAAGAATGAAGCGAAAGTCAAGCGCTACTTAGAAAACTATGAAATTGTCAAAGTCAAACTAAGGGAAGTAGAAGAAAGTGATCGTATCCGAAACTGGCAACCTCCGATCTCTGGTGAATTGATTATGGAGACTTTCCAGATTAAGCCTTCTAAGGAAGTAGGTATTATTAAAAATGCTATTAAGGAAGCCATTTTAGATGGAGAAATTTCTAACGAATATGGTTCTGCTTTTGATTATATGCTGAACTTAGGTAAAGAAATGGGCCTCGTAGTAGCCTAGTCTTTTTTTCTCACTATTCTATTATTATCGGTAACTATTATTGTAAAAAAAGTGCCTCGCTATGAACAAAAGTTCATGCGAGGCATTCTTATATAGACAGTTGCAACAAGATGTAAAATAATCATTCACTTTGTTTTATGTTTGTTGCTTTTTAGATTGAAAAACTTCGACAAAAGGGTCTGAGTACAAGAAATGTTAAGAAAAGAAAATTGGGCAATGGTCATATTTAAGTTTCGTATACATATGGAGGATCAAGACCTCACCGTATATAGAGATGTGGAAATCATCCCTACTCAGACAATCTATGAATTGCATCTGGCTATACTGGAAGCTTATTCTTTTAATAATTTGTTTGAAGCAGAATTTTATGAAAGTGATGAGGATTGGTACACTTATAAATCCTACCCCATCAGTACAAATCTTACAGATTCCGCTAATCAAATACGGATCAAAGATATTGTCAAAAGCCCACATCAACACCTAGTGTATGTATATGATCCAGATAAGGTTTGGAATTTCAATATTGAGTTGATTCAAATTTACCCAAGGGTAGAGGAATCAAGTAACTATCCTAAATGTGTTAAAAAAATAGGAATCGCTCCTGCTCAATATACTCCCGCAGAATTAGCAGAAATGGGCAATTCAAAAAATCAACTTAATATTTTAAAAATTAAGTCTTCTATTAGATAATTCCCCCTATTTTACCACTCCCTTAACTATTTTTCTTTACTTTGGGGTTTATTAGAATCATCCCTCATGTCCCAATATTTGATCATCATTACAGGCCCTACTGCCGTTGGTAAAACAGCGTTGACGATACAGTTAGCACAGCAGTTAAACACAGAGATAATCTCCTGTGATGCAAGGCAGTTTTATCGTGAATTAAATATTGGAGTGGCTCGCCCCTCAGAAGAGGAATTAGCTGCAGTGCCACATCATTTTATTGGACACCGCTCCATCCATGATGATTATAATGCGGGGCAATATGCCCAAGATGCCTTAGCCTTTTTAGAAGAATTTCATCAAAAGAATCAGGTCGCAATTATGACGGGGGGCTCTGGACTTTATATTCAAGCTGTTACAGAAGGTCTGAACTACTTCCCTCCTATTGACCCTAATATCCGTAAAAATTTGCAGGCACTGTATGAAAAAGAGGGCTTAGCATATATCCAAAAGCTTTTAGCCGAACAAGATCCTGTCTACCATCAAGAAGTTGATCTCAATAATCATACACGAATTTTAAGAGCCTTAGAAGTTTGCCAACAAAGCAATAAGCCTTACTCTTCCTTTAAAAATAAGCCTAAAGAAAAACGCCCTTTTAAAACGATTCAGATTGCGCTTCAAAGAGATAGAGCTGAACTATATGATCGCATCAATCAGCGGGTAGATATGATGATAGAGATGGGGCTTATAGAAGAAGCTAAAGCGCTATATCCACTGAAAGGACTCAATGCGCTCAGTACAGTTGGTTATCAAGAATTATTCGCTCATTGGGATGGCAAGTATAGCTTAGATGAAGCGATTAATAAAATCAAACAACACAGTCGCAACTATGCCAAACGACAAATGACATGGTTTAGACGTACCCCTAATATAGAGTGGTTTCATCCAGATGAAATAGAGGAAATTATTGCCTTCATTCAGGCTCAGCTCAAAAGCCAAAGCAATTGAGGGCGGCTATTAAATATTTGCGTTCCTTTGGCAATTTAGATCCACGTATACTTAACCTAATTAAAGCAGAGTTCTGTCTTCAATTGGTAAATGCGGCCTTCTTTCTGATCCTCAATATATACATGTCAAAGTTGGGCTATAATGATGCTCAAATAGCCGAAATTATCGCCTATCGCTTTATGGCTGTTTTAGCCTTTGCCTTTCCATTTGGGGTGTTTATTAAAGGAAGACGACTATTCCCCGTATTTTTAACCGTGGCCATTGCGCTGCCCATTTTATCCATCATTTCTTTAACTGCACTACCGGCACAAAACTTAGCCTTAATCAAGGCGCTCTTTCTATTTTGGGGAATTACTTTTAGCTGTCTGCACATCACTATATTGCCCTATTTACTGCGCAATGTGGAAGTAAAAAATCATACCAAAGCCATTAGTTTACATTTTACTTCCTGGAGTTCGAGCACCATAGTCAGTGGGATCGCCATATTTGGACTAAAGCGTCTAATACCTGATTTTTTTGACGAGCGGGCTTTATTATATCTATTCTGTGGAATTAGTTTTTTGGCTATATTCTTCATCCTTCGAATGGGTAAAGAAGAAATAGTTACGGAGGATAAAGCCGATTGGGCCAATCTTTTAAGTGGCTATGATTGGGCACCTATTTTAAAAGCCATCTTCCCAACGATGATGATTGCTATTGGAGCAGGTTTTACCATTCCTTTTATCAATTTATTTTTCTTTCACACCTTTGGCGTGGATTCAGATCAGTTTGCCATCATGGGTTCCGTCACGGCTATTCTGGTGATGATAGGCTCCCTCTTAGTCCCCAAAATCAAAGAGCGTTTTGGATATAATGCCATCACCTGGACACAAAGCCTTTCAGTGCTGGCCTTAACCATCATGGCTTGCACAGACTTCCTAAGCGAATACAGTTTTGCCATTTACTTAGCCGTGTTCTGCTACATCATACGCCAGCCCCTAATGAATTTAGCTGGGCCGATGACTTCCGAATTAACAATGTATTATGTGGGCAAAAAAAATCAGGAAATAGTCAGCGCCATCACCTCCTCTATCTGGGCAGGAAGCTGGTTTATCAGTTCCAAGATATTCGCTGTTCTTCGCAGCCAAAATTATGAATATGGGGAGATATTTTTCATTACTTCTGTGATGTATGTTTTCGGCATTGTCTTATACTACTTACTCATTAAATCTTATCAGAAAAAGCAATTGGCGGTTTAGTGGATTCGTGAATTGGTGTATTAGTTAAGTAGTGGATTCGTGGATTTGTTAAATAGTTAATTCTTGTAATGATTGATACCTGAGCTAAGTTAATTAACTAATATACTAAATAACAATTCAACCAATATACTACTTAACAATTCAACTCATTTCCTAATTTGGGGCTTCCCGAGCGCTTGTAATACGTGTGCGCAGCACGAGCCAATTTATCATTCATCATTATGCATTATGCATTCGCCGAAGGCGCTCGGTCGGGCTGTCCGCTCTTATGTGGCTGTTCGGCAGCTACTTCACTAAGGCATACTTGTCTGCCACTTCGTGGCCAGCCTACGTCTGCCTAAGTTCCGTAAGCTCCCTCTCGACGCCACATACCGCTTCCATCCCTAAGCCGATTTTTTGGGTAGTGAGTAATTTTTTGAAAATCACGAATATTATTCTTCCAGCCTTTTTTCTATCTTTGTATGTCATCAATTTATCCCGAAACTATGCATCTAAAGAAAGTAAGCATTACTAATATTAAATCCATCAAATCTTTGACTATTGATTTTGATGAACCTTATGCTGGATGGCATGTGCTTTTAGGAGAAAATGGCGCTGGTAAAACCACTATATTAAAAGCTATCTCACTTTGCTTACTGGGAGAAAGACAAGCTTATACCCTACCCCAAAACTTTGCCAACTGGATTACTAAAGGAGAGAAGAATGCTTCTTGTCAAATAGATTTAATATTAAATGAGGGCTTTGACTCTATTTATAAAAAGGGAAAAGAAATATCATTTTGCCTAAAAATAAACCTTGAGGGAAACCTAAGCTTCACAACAATAATTAATAGTGGAGCTAGCTCTACTCCTAATAATAATTATCCGCAAGCTGAAAAGGGCTGGTATAGTGCCGCTTTTGGGCCATTTAGAAAAATAGGATTAATACAAACCAAAAGTCTTAGCAATTTTGCGGATGGGAATCTAAGTAATCACATCACTTTATTTGATGCTAATTATAGTCTTTCTGAAGGAGTGGATTGGTTAAAGAACTTAAAGTTTGAGAAATTAGACAAGCCTTCTAAAGATAATGCCTTCGATCAGATTATTTGGTTTATTAATGAGTCAGACTTATTACCCAATGGAGTAAGAATTGATGAAGTCAATCCCAAGGGCGTATTTTTTCAAGATGGCAAACATAAGGGGATTGGAATTGAGGAGATGAGTGATGGTTATCAATCTATTTTCTCATTGACCTTGGAGATTTTAAGGCAAATTCAAGCCAAATCAAATTTCAAAAAAGTCGTCAAAAAAAGGAAAGGTAATTATACGATTGATTTTCCTGGTATTATTTTAATTGATGAGGTGGATGCTCATTTACATCCTCAGTGGCAAGCAAAAATTGGGGAATGGTTTAAGCAATTCTTTCCGAAAATACAATTTATTGTTTCTACGCACAGCCCTATCATTTGTCAAAGTGCGGAAAATGGCTCCATATGGAAAGTTCAGCATTCCAACACTAATGAACTTAGCTATCGTGTCAAAGATCAAGATTTCAAACGCATGGTTTACGGTAGTATATCTGATGCTATAGGAACCGATTCCTTCGGCCAAAAATTGATTGAACGTTCTGATAAATCGAAAGAGATGTTGGATCGTTTAGCAGAACTAAATATGAAGTCTATTAGAGGTATCGCCTCCAGTGAAGAAAACGATGAATTAAAATATCTTAAAAGCATACTGCCATCTGCTTAATTATTCTTTCCCATTATGTTAAAATTACCCGACGACATTAGTTTATCTAAAAGATCACTTGGCTATCTTAAAAGGTGGCAAAAAGCTATTGACGATAAATCTGATTACAAAAATCAAATAGAAAAAGCTAAAAAATCATGGGGAAAGTCTAATAAAACATTTGATGAGATCAAAGAGAAACTCAGATTAATGTCTAATAGTACTGAGCGTTGTAGTTATTGTGAAGATTCCTATGCAGATGAAATTGAGCATGTTTATCCCAAAAATGTATTTCCAGAAAGAACATTTATTTGGGAAAATTATTTATACGCTTGCGGCCCTTGTAATGGGCCAAAAAACAACTACTTCGCACAAATAGAAAATGGCGAGTTATTAGACATCACTCCCCCTAAAACAATCCCAGAAGATTACGAGTATATTTGACCTTCGAACTTACCTACTGCTCTTATTGATCCGAGGGTTGATGATCCAACAAAGTTTATTGAATTAGATATTATTGAGACATTTAGATTTATTCCTGCTCTAACGGCTAGTCCGATTGAAAAAATAAGGGCTCAATATACTATAGATGTACTCCGATTAAATGATAGGGAGTATTTAGTTAAAGCCAGAAAAAATGCTTTTGGCAATTATAGATCCAGATTAAAGGAATATATTGAATTAAAAAATCAAGGAGTTAATGTGGATCGATTGGATAAAATCAAAGAAGGAATTAGAGATGAAAACCATCAAACGGTCTGGTTTGAGATGAAGAGAAATCAGGCTTTTTTAGATGAATTAAATATCTTATTTCAGTCTGCTCCTGAAGCCTTAGAGTGGTAATTTTTGCGCAAGGGATAGGAACGGTATGCACCGTCCATGATGCGACTTACGTAGCTTAGGCAACTGACGGCTGGCCCGAAGGGCAGACTAAGGTGCCTTAGCGAAGTAGGAGTAGCATAGGTGCATAATAGTGGATAGCCCGACCGGGCGCTTCGCTTTAATGATAAATGAATAATGATGAATGCATAATTTTTTGCTTGTGCTATGCACTTCGCTCTACAAGCGCACGGATGCGCCCTAATAATTATTTTTAATTGTCATGATCGCACCATTTTTGTAAAAGAAAGACTGCTATTAACAAATGGGGCTGAAATTATATTATATTTATAGTCTTATCATTATATTCCCCACTCTAAATTGTTTTTTTATGAGAAATTCACTTTTTATATTGATTGCTTTATTGGCTGCTTTGGGAATCGCTTATTTTCATTTAGCTAGTGAGGAGGCGGTTAAGAAGGATATGGATGCTAGGAAATTTCGAGCGGATGATCATTTCTTTTTGGCTCGTTCTTACCCTGATGTCCGATTTTCTGTTAATGCTTATGAGGACGCTTTGAAGGAGGTGAAGACGGAAAGAATGCTTAAGAGACAAGCGGGAAGTGTGGAGGAAGAATGGGAGAATATTGGGCCGACTAATATTGGTGGACGAATTACGACGATTGCGGTAGATCCGAATGATCAGGATATTATTTATGCGGGTGCATCAAGAGGCGGTGTTTTTAAAACGACGAATGGTGGAGATGATTGGGTGCCTATTTTTGATGAGCAATTATTTTTGGCCATTGGAGATATTGAGATTGATCCGAATAATTCGGAAGTAATTTATGTCGGAACGGGTGATAAGGAAATTTCGGGTTTGCCTGCTATTGGAGATGGGGTTTATAAGAGTGAAGATGGGGGAGAAAATTGGGTTAATATCGGCTTAGAAAACAAGCGCATAATTAGTCGATTAGAGGTGCATCCTCTGAATTCTGATTTGATTTATGCTTCGGCTATGGGTTTGCCTTTTGAGCCTAATGAAGATAGAGGTTTGTATAAATCAGAAGATGGGGGAGAAAATTGGGAAGAGGTTTTACAATTAGGCGATATCACTGGCGTAATTGATATGGTGATTCATCCTGATAGTACGGAGGTGATTTATGCGGCTGGCTGGAATCGTATTAGAAATAATCAGTTGAGCTTGACTTATGGATTAGACGCTAAGGTTTATAAAACAATGGATGGGGGAGAAAGCTGGAATGTATTGAATCAAAATTGGCCGACCGACTCTTTATCAAGGATTGGTTTGCAAATGCATCCTACTGATCCGAATATTCTTTATGCTACTGTAGTAGATACGGCACATCAATTGGGGCATTTTATGAAATTTGATGTAACGACTAATGAGTGGGAATCATTGCCAAAGAGCTTATTAGATGAGGAGGAAGTGTATCGAGGCTTTGGTTGGTATTTTGCGAAGTTTAAAATCAATCCATTTGACCCTTCTCAGATATTTATCATGGGAGTGGATTTGTGGGAAACAAATAACGAAGGAGCTACTTGGCAAATGAATGGGCCTATTTGGTGGACTTATGAAGTTCATGCGGATAAACATGATATGGTATTTTTGGATGAGAATACAATGATCATGAGTACTGATGGCGGGCTTTATAAAACAACTGATGGTGGAAATAATTGGGTGGACATAGATGACTTGCCTAACACTCAACTTTATCGAGTGGAAGTCAATCCGCATATAGTAGGGGATTATTGGGTAGGTGCGCAAGATAATGGCACTTTAGCAAATGATTTTGGCGGCAATGATGGTTGGGCCAGAAAATATGGTGGCGATGGTTTTCAAACTCGCTTCCACCCTACTAATAACAATATCGTTTTTTGTGAATATCAAAGAGGAGGAATCATGTATAGTAGTGATGGCGGTAATAACTTTGACGATTATGTGATGGGAATAGATGAGGAGGATCGAACTAATTGGGATACTCCTTATATTATCAGCCAATTTCCTCCTTATTCTCTTTATACAGGTACTTACAGGATGTATAAAAAAGAGGAACCCAACTTTATTACGCCAAGTAATCAGTGGAATACTATTTCTGAAGATTTAACTGATGGGATTATATTCGCAGAGTCTCTTCATACTATTTCTACTATCGCAGAATCTCAATTTAATGCTGGTGAATTATATGTTGGTACTTCTGATGCCAATGTGTATCGTAGTTTTGATGATGGACAAACGTGGGATAATATAACAGCAGATTTACCTGAAAGATATGTAACAGACATCAAAACATCGGCTGTAAATCCATCTGTAATTTTTGTATCTCATTCGGGTTATAAGGATAATGACACTTTTCCGCACATACATATCAGCTACGATAATGGAGACAGTTGGGAGGATATTTCAGGTAATTTACCTTCTATTGCGATTAATGATATTGAATTGTACAGCACTACTAATGATTTGATTTTTGTAGCCACTGATGGAGGAGTGTTTGTTACTCAAAACAAAGGAGAAACTTGGGAGATTTGGGGGGAAGGAATGCCTGTATTTCCTGTTTATGATATTGAGATTGAAGAGTCTACTAATACACTAATAGCTGCGACTTTTGCTCGCTCTGTTTACACTATTTCAATAGAAAGCTTAATTCCAGTTAATCCTTATGAAGATGAGTTAAGCGATCTTCCTTTAGAAGATATTAAGGAAGAAATTGAAATAGTAGATCCACCCATTTTTAATGAAGAACCCAGCCCTTTAAAATTAAGTGTTTATCCTAGTCCATTTAAAGATTTCATCCAAATCAACTATGCTGATTTTGATCCACAGTTGAAGACTGACATCAGATTGATTAATATGAATGGGCAGGTTGTTCTTAGTAACCAATTAGTATCTACTAACACTCAAATATCTACAGATCATTTATCTACTGGAGAATACTTCATTGATATTAGCAATGCGGAAGGAAGATATAGGGAGACTGTTTTAAAAATAAAATAAATTCGTAGTGGTTTAGTTTATAAGTTTCTGATAGTTAAGAAACTCATAAATTTAACCAGTAGGGACCTTGCGATGATTTTATTTAGATAATCTAGTGCAAGGTCCTTACGAGCAGGGCTATTTTAATAATGACAATAGGAGGTGTATTCTGGATGTGTATTCAGATAATCGATCACCTCAAATTGTGCCCCTCCATAATGATTTAATGGTCGATAAATGATTCCAGCTGACTCATAAAAGATATTTCCATGACGCTCAATCACTCTGTATTGAGATGGCAACCAATCTACCACTATTCCAAGAGGTGGTGCTATGACTGTAAATTCCCCATATCGGTTAGGTCTAAAATAGACTCCATCATGATAAAAAATTCTTTTCCCATGAAAACTCAAACCATGAGTATTAGTCGGTAAGTAGGGTATCGAAATTCCTACTGGCGGCTGAATCGCTTGATAATTATTGGGTCCACAATATTTAAAAAACTTTCCTTGATGAAATTGATAGCTATTGCCTGCATGAGCTATTAACAATGGATGGTGGTTGCCATGATGGCCATTATAATTTCCGTGATGAGGAGGAAGAGTATTACAACTTCCATGATGACCATTGTAGTTTCCGTGATGGTTGTTGTGATGGCCGTTGTGGTTTCCGTGATGGTTGTTATTATGACCGTGATGTCCGTTGTAATTGTCGTGATGGTTGTTGTGATGACCATGATTAGAATGG
>JAHDDN010000165.1 GCA_020629335.1 Chitinophagales bacterium
TACTTACGATTTCCTTTAGATCAAACGGAATGCCAACGCATTTTTTGAATAAAATCCAGTCATTATGTCAGTTTTTGAAAAACTAAATGTCATGATTGGTGACAAAATGGCTGTTTTGTGTCAAAAAATGTCCGTTTTGATGATTTTGAAAGCTTTTGTGAGAGATTGATAGAGGTGGGGGAATGCTTTGCGCAAGGGATGGTAGCGGTATGTGGCGGCCATGCTGTGACTTACGGCGCTTAGTGATGCGATGGCTGGCCCGCAGGGCAGACAAGCAGCACTTAGCAGAGTAGGAACAGCATAGCCACATAATAGCGGACAGCCCGACCCGAAGGGATGCGCCCAAAAAAGACATATCGATTGTATTGAATCGTGATAAGTGGTATTTTATTTTATCTTTGCTTTTGAGAGGGGCAAGCTTTTTGTGAGTAAGAAATAGGTGATAATTTGGAACGATAACAATCAAAAAAAATGAAAAAAATACTGGTTTTAGGAGCTGGTAAATCGGCTACGAGTTTGATTCAATATTTGCTAAATAATGCTGATGCAGAGGATTGGCAAATTACGGTAGGAGACATGGATGCTTCGGTGGCTCAACAAAAAATTGGTGGTCATGCGAGGGGTAAGGGAATTGCGTTTAATGTTTTTGAGGAAGAAGCGAAAGAGGCATTGATTAAGGAGCATGATATTGTGGTTTCTTTATTGCCAGCGAAGTTTCATCCATTGGTATCTAAGTCTTGTTTGGCTTTGGGTAAGCATATTATTACGCCTTCTTATGTATCCAAAGATGACTTGGCTATGTCGGCTGAGTTTGAAAAGGCGGATTTGCTTTTTATGGGAGAAATGGGTTTGGATCCTGGAATTGATCATATGAGTATGGTTAAAATTTTGGATGAGTTGCGAGCGCAAGGGGCTAAAATTAGTGCAGTTCGTTCTTTTACGGGTGGATTAATTGCGCCAGAGTCTGATGATAATCCTTGGAATTATAAATTTACTTGGGCACCGATGAATGTGGTATTGGCTGGTCAGGGAACTGCTCAATATCTGAGAGGTGGAAAGCGTCAGTATGTGCCTTATAATCGTTTGTTTAGTTTGTATGAGACTTATCCGATAGAGGGATATGGAAATTTTGAGGTCTATGCGAATCGGGATTCTATTGTTTATTTTGATAAGTATGAGATAGAGGATGATATTCCGACTTTTATTAGAGGGACGATGCGTAAGCAGGGTTTTTGTGATAGTTGGAATGCTTTTGTAAAATTGGGCTGGACGGATAATAGTTTTCCGATTGTCAATTCTGCGGACTTAACTTATAATGATTTGTTGATGGCTTTTTTGCCTAAGGTGAATGAGGAAGATAGTTTGCGTAAGCAGGTGGCAGAGTTTTTAGAAGTAGGGGAGCGATCTGATGTGATGAATCGATTGGCTTGGTTAGGGCTTTTTGATCATCAGAAAATTACGGTTGATAATGCGACACCGGCTGAAATATTAAAAAGTCTATTGGAGCCTAAGTGGAAATTGCAGCCTGAGGATAAAGACATGATTGTGATGTTGCACATAGTAGATTATGAATTAGGCGGTGAGGAGCATCGTTTGAAATCTACTTTAGTGGTGAAAGGAGAAAATGCGGAAAATACGGCTATGGCACAGACTGTAGGTTGGCCTTTGGGTATTATGGTGAAGTTGCTTTCGCAAGGAAAAATAGCTTCCAGAGGAGTTAAAATACCTATTATGAGAGAGGTCTATGAGCCTGTTTTAGAAGAATTAGAGGGCTTTGGGGTGATTTTTAAAGAAAGTGTGACCGAAATAGTATAAAGTCTTGATAATTAGTGTTATATTAGGGAAAGTGTTGCTCATTTTTTGAGTAGATTTTAGGATTAAATTTCATTGGGGGGAACTGAAAAGCCTCTTTTTAGGGTTGATTATTATACAAAGTGATCCACCATTAATCGATAGAAATTTATTTTCTTACACCCTAAAATTTACCACTATGTTACAAAGAGTTGAGTATGTTTCGGATTGGTATTCGAATGACGCCATTTGCAAGAAAGCAGAAAAAGTCATAGAGGATTATACAGAGAGAGGATGGAAATTAATTAATACAACATTTGGTATTAATGGTTGGTGGAAGCCTACTATGTTTCTTTTCTTTGAGAAGGATGAACTTGCTTAAAACAAGTTTCTAAATAAAAAGTAAAAAGGCTTATCAATTAATTTTGATAAGCCTTTTTTTTGGGGGGAATACTAAAACAATTTTTATTGCTTAATTTTCTTCAATACTTCATCAATTCCTTCTTGCCCTAATTTTTTCAAATGCTCTATGTTTTTCAATGGGATAGCATCCACATCAGGATGAGTATCCACAGCTTTAGTGACATCCTTCTCCCTTAATAAATGCAGCATTGGATAAGGGGAGCGATTGGTATAATTAGACGGGTCCGATTTTTCCAAATCATCAAACTGAAATTCAGGATGAAAAGGAGCTACTTGAATAACGCCTTCGAGCTCTAATTGCCCGATCATATCTTCCACATCATTATCATAAAAGAGCATATAATCATCAAACTTCCTTAGCACAAAAGGATGAATCAGCATAGTCGTTTCAAATGGTACCTTATAGTTTTCTAGTTTATCTTCCAACATCGTCTGGCTGGCCAGTAGTGCCATTTGTTCATGTAAATCTCTCCAAAGGGCATCTTCCGTTTTTGCTTCACTCACTGCAAACTGGATTAATTGTCCATCAAATACTCGCTTTGCAAAGGGGCAAAGATTTTCTTTAATGACCATTAAGTCAATCCAATTTTGAGTGTTAGCAATATATTGCTTGCGTTTTTCTGCTTTCATTATGCTTAAGTAGTTGAATGAAAATAATGGCTTCCTTATGTCCTTAATATATTACCTTCGCTATCAAACCAACGGAAACAAACCAATACACTGATTCCAGCAAATGCTAATAGCGATAATAAAACTACAGCCAATAGCCCATAGTCTAAAGTGTTAGCAATGATTTCCTTAGTGGCTAATGCGATATTCAAGATGGGTACTAAAGCAGTCATAAAGGTCAGCTTAACAGACGGAATAAAGCTAAAAATAAGCGGCAAGAAAATAACGATACTCATAGGAGACATCAAACTCTGCGCTTCTTTAAAGGATTTAGAGTAAATTGATATAGCTGTTAGTAGTCCTGCGAAGAAGATACACAAAGGTATCAACATCGCCAATAAAAGCAAAATAAATTCAGGATTCAAAATACCTGTGATCGCTTCCTTAAAAGCCGATGGCATAGAGGAGGAGAAGCTCATATACATATAGATACCCAATAAGGAAAGCAAAGCAGAAACAAGGCCCGTTAGGGAGATGACGCCCATTTTTCCTAAGAGAATCTGCATTCGGCTCACTGGAGATGTTAAGATGGTTTCTATGGTTCCCCTTTCTTTTTCTCCTGTAAATAAGTCAATGGCAGGATAAGTACAGCCCATAAAGGCAAAGATCACAAAGAAGTAAGGAATCAAGCTTCCCAAGGTTTTGCTAAACTGTTCTTGCTGGGTGGCTAAGTTTTTTTTCTCTAATGCAACAGGTTTTACAAAAGCCGTTTTTAGGCCTTCTCCACGCAGTCGTTTATTCATGACTCTGTCCTCATAGCTCTCAAAAAAGCCATTGATCCGTTTGATATACTCGGCGTCTTGTTCATCTTTTTCAATGAAATACATCTTGATATCTCCCGTTTGTAATTGAGCAATTTTAGCGTCATAATCGGGAGCGATGACAAAGCCAAAATCCAAACTATCATTACGGACCATTTCCTCCATATCCGCTTCATTCATTCCCTGAATCAGAGTGTACTCATTGTCTCTATCCGTAAAATCTTCGATTATCTTAGCCCCATTTTGATTACTAATCAGACCGATGTTTAATTTTTTACTCTTTGCTTTTTCTAATTGTGATTCAGTAAACATGGATACACCCGAAAATAAAATCGGGAATAAAAGCAATGGAATCACAATCATGGTAATAAGGGTTCTCTTATCGCGCATAGTGTCTAATAGCTCCTTGCGCATGATGGTTAATATCTTCTTCATGATTCTGATTCGTTTACAATTCTAATAAATTCTTCTGTCAAATTAGCTGTTTGCATATTATCCCTAAACTCCTTTAAGGTACCATTAAATAACAAATTTCCTTTATGAATAATCGCCAAATCATCACAAAGCAAATCGACCTCACTCATAATATGCGAGGAGAAAAGCACAGTTTTCCCAGCCTTCTTACAATCGCTAATCAAATTGATAATATTCTTAGCCGTAATCACATCCAAACCAGAAGTAGGCTCATCAAATACCACCACTTCAGGATCATGGATCATTGTTCTAGCGATAGACACTTTTTGTCGCATACCCGTAGACAAAGAGCCAATTCGTTTTTTCGCAAAATCGTGCATATCCAATAGGTCGTATAATTCCTCCTTTTTTCTATTAAAATCACTCGAACTCACTTCAAATAAATCTGCAAAATACTTAATGATCTCATTGGGTGTCAAGCGATCATAAAGGCCCGTAGAACCTGTCAAAAATCCTAGTCGTTTACGTACTTCATTGGGTTGGCTAACCGTATCATGTCCAGCCACTTTCACGCTTCCTCCTGTTGGTTGTAGAATAGTAGAAATCATCCGCAAGCTGGTCGTTTTTCCAGCCCCATTCGGACCTAAGAGCGAAAACACTCGCCCCGGTTGACAAGTAAAGCTGACATCATTCACGACAGTTAGTTTCTTGGCATTATTACCCAACTCCTGTCGCTTCTGTTTATTTAGCTTAAACTCCTTAGTCAAATTTTGAACTTCAATCATGTTATAGATATTGGTTGATTAATTTAGGTAATGATCTTTTATGGATTTTTTGTCTCATCATGGGCGAAAGGGCGGACACATAGATCCGCCCCTACATTATTTGTTTTTCTATCATTGATCGTTTATCCTTATTTGGGGCTTCCCCTTTTTTATTTTTCATCGGACCGTAGGGGCGCTACCTATGTGTGCGCCCTCCGATGAAAAATAAAAAAGGGTCGGGCTGTCCGCTCTTATGTGGCTATGCTACTCCTACTACACTAAGGCAGACTTGTCTGCCCTTTCAGGGCCAGCCTGCGTCTGCCTAAGTTCCGTAAGTCGCATCATGGACGCCACATACCGCTACCATCCCTAAGCCAATTTTTAGTAGTAAACATTTAATAGAGCATCTGTTTTGTGACGTATTAATTATAACCCCATTTTTTAAAATATAATTTCAAAGATAGGGAATTTTTTAATGGAAAGAATAGCTTGAATCATCATTTCAACTTGAATACAAAATGACCAAAACGGAATATGATTATTATAGATTTAGTTCCTTATTCAGTAGTATCTCTTTAATACTTCTATTTTCTATCTTAGCTTGTGTCCATAAAAGGAGTTCATCTAAGGCAGGAATAGGGGTGTTACTGTTTTCTAATTCCTTAAGAGCTTTAAATAATTGCTTTAATATTTCTTTTTTCTGTTTAGTATAAGGTGGACATTTTTCTAGTAATGTAAAGTGCTTTAAGACTAATGATTCAAAATCTCCTAGGTGATCTTGAGCTTTAAGGCTCTTTTTAGTAGATGAAATTTGGTTTTCAATGTGTTTCGCTTCTTGATCATATAGAATAGGCATTTCAAGGATTCTGGCAGCATATACTATATTTTTACTTTTGTGATCCATTTTATTATAAGAATTAATTAGTAAGGCTAACCAACGATAAGCTTCGTTATTTTCCCCATTTAAAAAAAATAGAGATAAAATATTGAATTGATAAGCGAGTACACGCTTAGGCTTAACCACTTTACAAAGCGCCTCCCAGTTTTCCTCTATTTGTTTCACTAAATTAGTCGCCTCTTCAAAATTATGTTTACTGATATAGTAGCGAAGGCCAAAAAAATAATAGGTGTTGTCAATACTTTCAAAATGTGCAGTTTTTTTCAGATTCTTTAGTTTTTGTAGTATTTCAGGAATTTCATCTAAGCGCTCTCCTGTTTCACAAATGATTAGAAAATTACAAAGTGCCTTTTTATATTTTTGGTGCTCAATATCTATATCATCATTTTCTTCAATTAGTTTTATCAACTGAGTAGCATGTTCATAAGATAGGTCTAAATTTCCACTTAGTTTATACTCAATACTTTTAATATAGTGATATGTTTTACAATTGTCAATGTGATTTTCTTCAGGGGGAGATTGTAATACTTGATGTTGGATTAATTCATCATAACGTAATTTGTTTTTAGGATTTCTAATATAAACATCCTCCTTTAAGATAAAATTTAATTCCGTTTGAATATCAGATAAATTGGTCTTGACATAAATCTGATGTAGGTATGCTTGTCTTTCCTTTTGTAATGCTAAAATGGTGCTTTCTGTTTTGTTATTAGGTTGTGCTCGCTCTGCTTTAAGAGACCAATTACAAAGAGTCAATAATGCTTCATAATCTTGTTTATCTAAGGCTGAGTTCTTGATTTTAGGCATTCGCTTTTTTATCTCAGCTATTTGTCCTTTTTCATATAAGTGAGGTATCTGATTAATGAACTTATTGATTGGGTCTTTTTGAGTATGAAAAATGACTAGGCTTTCTAATAGCTTATCATATAATTCCTTGTTCTTTCTAGATGATTGCAATTCATGAGTTTTGGCTAACTCTTTCTTATCTCCTTTAATATCATCTATTATCTTATATAGTCTAATAAAATTAGGCTCTTTTTTACTTGTTGTTTTTTTTGAAATAAGACTAAAATGGCGTTTTTCATGTTTGTCTAATCCTTTATAAAGTTGTAGGAGTTTGTCAATGTTTTCCATGTTTTGAATGTTTACTTTAGGAGATAATGATTCAGTGAATATATAGATAATAAATTAAAATAGTTGTGTTTAGAATGTTAATTTATCCATTGTTTTTTTGATAAATGTTTGCTTTAGGAAAAATGAAGAAAGCTCTTCCTTGTTGGAGGTGATTTGATAGTTTAACTTTGGCTTAAGATAAATTACTTTTCCAAATACTTCTTACAATTTGCTTTGGGTAAAATCGAAAAGCTCTTCCTTGCTGGAGCTAATAAAGCAAGTTAACTTTGAATTGTGAAAGGAAATATACCCCATTATTTATTCTCTAAACAATTAAATTTTACTTTTATGAAGACTAATCTAACAATTTTGACAGTGCTTATTTTATGTTTCGTCAACATAATAAGCCTAAAAGCTCAATACATCATCAATGATGATTTAGAAGCTGAAGACATTAAAACGAATACCAAACGTCTTTACTTTGGGGATAATGTTAATTTATACGCTACAGGAGGAGCTGGTTTGTTGTATCAAAGCTATAGTTCTAATAGTTCTATGATTGTATTACATGATAAAGAAAATACAAGATTGGGTGAAATGTGTGCCAACTCAAATGGTCAATCCTTTGGTTTAAAAGATATGGATGCCAAATGGGTGTTTTTGGCAAAGCCAGCCACTAATACAGATTTACTAGTAAATGGACAGACTAAGCTAAGAATTTTAGCGAATGGTAATACTGGAATAGGTATAACTGCGCCAACACATAAACTACATATTAATGGTAATTTAAGAGTAGGAAATAGTAATGATTATTTGACTTATAATGTATCAGGTGGAGCTTATAAAATAGATAAAGTGGGTAATGGTAATTTATATTATTACAGAAATAATAATTTAAGAATGTCAGTGACTGATGAAGGTATAGGCATTAACACAGCATTTGTCAATAGTGATTCAGATTATCAATTGACAGTAGATGGTAAAATAGATATAGATGGTATTTTAATGGGTGATACTAATGGTACTATGAAAGTTGGTTTTTTTGAGGGAACCAGTACGGTTGATGAGCACAGCTATTTACAAGTAAATGGTGCAAATGGAATCGTAAACAATATCGGTATTACTCCATCTGCCATGATATTGGGTATACAGGATATTTGTGATGACTTTGTTATGCCTACAATAGATTCAAATACTGCCCTATACTTAGCTCCTGGAAAAGATGCTGTAAAAGAGACAACCACTTGGAAGATATACTCAGATAGTACTTTAAAGAAAAATATTGAGCCATTAAGTAATAGTCTTGAAAAGTTAATGGACGTGAAGTTGTATGAGTATGAGTATAATGGTTTAGCAGGCACGAAATCAGGTAAAAAGCATTATGGTGTCATGGCGCAGGAAATTCAAGAAATTCTGCCTAATACGGTTAGTCCTATTGAAACTAATAATAAAAGATCAGATGGAAGCAGTAAAGAAATATTAGGTTTTAATCCCCATGATTTATTTATGATGCATATTGATGCTACCAAAGAATTAGCTACGCAAATGGAGGAAAAGAATGCTCAATATGAAGAGTTAAATGCCAAGTATAATGAGCTGGAAGATAAGTATGATAGCTTAGTGATGATGCTGGAAAATATAGCTTATAAAGCAAACAATAATTCGATCGTTACTTTGCCTAAATTATATCAATCTGTTCCTAATCCTACAGATGGGAAAATGGTGATTGCCTATTCAGTCCCTCAAGATTCGAATCGTGCTACGATTAGTATCACTAATTTGGAAGGGAAGTTCCTCTATGAAATAGTAATTGAAGACAAAGGAGATAGCCAACTCATTTTTGATGCTGTTCGAGCAGGTTTAACAAAAGGAACCTATATCTACTCTCTATTAGTAGACAATATTAAAGTTGATAGTAAGAAATTCTTACTATTAGATTAGTCTTTTAATGCCCAATGGCTTCCTAAGGGGGCTGTTGGGTATATACCAATCACACTATAAGTTAATAAGCGATCTAGCTTAATTTAATCATCCTATAAATTTTAATGATGTAAAATTTTTTAACCAAGTCTTCTTGGGAGGGCGGAGCCTTGCCCATAAAGGAGGGAGTTGTATCACTCGCTTTAACGTAAATGATACCCATTGTTTAATTTTTAACTTAAAACTATGAAAGCAAAAATAATTTTAACCACGATTACAGTAATGACTGTACTGATGCATCTAATCAATGCTCAAACTAATATCCCCAATGACCTTGAAGTCAATGGATATATAAACTCTACTACTAAAGAATTCCGATTTGCTAATGAAATGCAATTACATACAACACTAACTCGATATTATCATAAAAAATAATCATTATGCGTATATTAATTTTAATTTTATTTAGCATGTCTCAATTGCTTTTTTCTAGCCAACATTTATTATCTCAAGAAACATTTGGGCATCCTGTAAATGGAACATACATAATCGGTAATTGCTATTATGGAGATAATTGTGTTACTAGTTCAAGTCATCATACAGGAGTAGACTATTCATTATCTAATGGAACTGATATTTTAGCAAGTGCTACAGGGAAAGTTGCATACATTATTAAATGGGAAGATCAATATTATGACAATAATCATGGTATGGGATCAACTGTAATTTTAGAGCATAGATTAAGTACAGGGGGGCATAAGTACTCATCTTATTCACATCTAGATTCTGTTAATCCAGATTTATATGAAGGGCAGGTAATTAATAAAGGGGATATGGTCGGAATTATGGGGGCATCAGGTTATGGATGTCAAACATGGTGGTGTTCTGATAATGGCGCCTGTACAGGTTATGTTGGATGTGGTAATACTCACCTACATTTCGAAATTAAGGATGGTAATACTTTAGCTAATCCTTCAGGTCCAAGTAGTCCTCCTCAATATGGGTACACTCCTAGTAATCCAGACTATTATGGCTACAATGATCCATTATCTTATATAAACTCTGTTGAAGTAATACCTCATCCTGATTTGATATATCCAAGTAATAACGCTAGTAATATTCCTGCAAGTGTTACTTTAGATTGGTCAGGTATTTCTGGAGCTAATAACTATAGGATTCAAATAAAAAAGGCAACAGATTCTGGATGGACTGCAGAAGATGGATTTTTGAATGGTAATGGTACTACTAGTTCAGTTGTAGTCAATCAAACTACAGGCTATAACTCAGAACTTAGTACAAACCTAACTTCTAATGAAACCTATTATTGGACGGTAAGAGTGGCAAATCCTAATGCACATTCTTACTATAGTCCACCTCAAAGTTTTACGACCTCATCTTCTAGTTATCCTACAGCTCCTAACGCACCTAATTTATATCAACCATCTAACAATGGAACCAACGTATCCATTCCCGTAAGTTTTGATTGGTCTAATGTATCGGGAGCAGAGTATCGGATTCAGGTTTCAACGAGTAATAGTGGATGGAGTCCTAGTGATGGCTTCACTCTAAGTTCTTATTGTAATTCCACAGTACTGGTTAATAAAAATACTGGAACTACTTCATCCTTTGTTTGGAATTTACCAGATGCCACCTACATTTGTGATTCACCTCAAGAAAATACGACTTATTATTGGACGGTGCGGTCTTTTGTAGCGGGTAGTGGTACTTCTGATTATACGCCTCCGCAAGCTTTTACAACGGCACCTCCAGCGGTTCCCATACCACCGAATGCTCCTAGTTTATATCAACCATTATGGAATGCGACGAATGTTTCTATTCCCGTAAGTTTTGATTGGTCAAGTATCTCAGGAGGGGCAGAGTATCGCATTCAGGTATCGA
>JAHDDN010000166.1 GCA_020629335.1 Chitinophagales bacterium
ACGCCTCATACCATTCCTATCAGGGCCGCATCATTGCGAAACCCTATTTTAATTCGTTTAATAAAGTCTTTGCAGCTAATTTGCCCAATTCGTTTGATGCTAAAGGGCTTGCACCTGTAATTAATTTTCTATCCACGCAAACGGTATCGTCTGACTTCGTATTCATCAAATTAGCTCCTAAACCCTTGAGTCTCTCGCTTAAACCAAAAGGCATATGCCCTGGTAAATAACCAATCATAGGGGTTTGTTTATCTACAGAATCAGGAAAAACGGCCATATTATATCCTTCGTAAATAAATTTCTGATTATCTAAAGTAGTCGATAAAAGAGAACCTGGGCCATGACAAAGTGTGATGGTAAATAAGTCGTTTTCGTGTGCCCAATTTAATATTTTTCCAACGTTTTTATCTTCTGGAATTCCTAACATAGCGCCATGGCCCCCTGGCACAAATACTGCTGCATAAGATGCTGCATCAGTCATTGAATGATCAATAAATTCTTGCAATTTCTTAGGTTTCTGAAAGCGTGATTGGTATTCTTTATAAATGGCATTTACATGCTCGTCTTTATTAGGGAAAGCCCACATTTCAAAAATAACTGGCTTTCCGGTGGGTGTAGCTATTTCAAAATCAAAACCTGCATTTTTTAGATGTAACATTGGTAATAAAGCTTCTACCGGATGATTTCCTGTAGAAAACTTTTTACCATTTTTCATAGTCATATCTTTTTGTTCCGTGAAAATCGCCAAGATTTTCGATTGCTTTCCTTTATATTTTGTGTATGAAATATTTTCAAAATCAGTTTTGTCTGAAGTACCTAGTCTTAAAGCAAGCTTTGATGGACTATAAGACCCGTCTGCTTCCAATTGAGGAGCAATACCTAATAATTTCTTAAACATATCTATTTTTTTAGTACTTAAATGGAATTCACAAAAGTAATATCCAATTAATTACTAAAAATTGATGTATGGTAAGAAATCACTCGCTGGCTATTTCTTTTCGGATTCTACTCAAACTTTCAGCAGTTATTCCTAAGTAGGATGCTATTTGATAATTGGGGATTTTTTGCACAAATTCTGCATATTCAGTTACAAATTGATTATACTTTTCAGTGGCGGTTTGGGTCAATAAACTCAAAATTCTTTTTTGAAGCGTTGCAATATGCTTTTCAAAGTTTTTTCTCTGTAAGGTTGCAAATGCAGGATATTCTAAATACAGTTGTTCCACCTCATATTTGTCAATTAAGAGTATTTCAGATTCAGTAAGGGCCTCTATTGACAAGATTGACTTGTCCTCTGTATATAAGGTAATGTAGTCCCCTATCCACCAATCTTTAATGGCAAACTGTATGGTCACCTCTTTGCCATTTTCCATTCTATAAAAAGAGCGCAGACAACCATTTAAAACAAAGATATGCTGCTTTTTTAATGAATTTTCTGATAGAACATTTTCTCCTTTTTTGATCTCTTTTCTAACAGATATTCTATTTAATCTTTCCTGAATAGCATCCGTAACAGCGACTTCATTCTTTATGTATTCTATGAGTTCTTTCATGATCTTTGTTTAATCACTGCCAATTCCCAAGGATATAGCAAGCGCTCTCCAAAATAACAAATTATCAAATACTTACAAAAGACTTTTTAAATAAGTGAGGCGCTTAGTACAGAAGATAGCTTAGTTGTGATATGCCATAAATGTATTGAGACTGGCTTTTTTTTCAAAAACAAAACTCAAATCAATCTTGTACAATAAGTTTGAGAGATGGTTTATCATCAATTGCGATAAAGTAGATGCCTCCACTTAAAATGGAAACATTAAATGGAATGAAATTCTGTCCAGCAAGTACTGATCGTCTCTCTTGAATTATCTGAGCACCATGGATATTAAAAACAGAAAAATTTATCAACCTATTTTTTGAACTATTAATACTTATGAAGCAAGTACTATTACTAGGACAAGGGTTTGGGAACAGGGACATCTCATTGGCGTTATACTCCTCTGCTCGCTTTAGGAATGATTGATCCATCCATTCTATTCTATCACAAATCCAATCTTTTAAGAAATCTGTTTCATCTTCATAAATAGGTCCTGCATTCCATTCCCAAACAACATTAGTACCTAAAATCGGCCATTTAACATAATTTCGTTCTTTTGCTTCATCAACTACTGTTGACCAATGATCAATCCGTTCTTGAAAACTATCGCAGCTTATCAAGTCTTCTCGCCACATCAACCATCTATCATGAACATGTTCAAAAAAGTCAGGGCTATTCATCAATTTAGTTATCCAAAATGGCATTTGTGATGGGAATTCCCAGAATGTATTATCATATTCCCAACCACTTACATCTTGGTGGTAATCACAACAATAATTACCAAAACCAAAATTATAATCCCAAATTGGGCCTAGTTTTAATTTATTGTTTATTGCTTCGGAATCTTTGTGTAGGAATGTACTTAATCTGTAGCCATCAGGATTCTTGCTCAATTCATTGATAATGAAATAATCTGCAAAGTTATTCAAATCTATATAATCGGTATACACACTTTTTAACTCAATGATATTCGTATAATACAAGTCGTTCTCAAAGTTTTGGATATATTCTTGTATATACTCCGACTGGCTTTCGGAAATTTCATCTGGTTTTGGGTAATAATATTGGTAACGTATTTTTACTTCTTCCCCTTGATATAAATAGGATTCACTCTCCCAACCACGATTTTCTTCCCACCATGAATCAATTCGCACTATAAAACCTCCTTCTGATGGTTCCTCAGTATTTTCTTCAGTAAATTTTGAAATATCGACCCTATTTTTATCTCGCTTAATTTTCTCCATAAAAACAAAAACCCCCAAATATTCATCATTAACTATGAGCTCGCAAAATTGGGTTCTACTTGCATAGTATCCCATTTTATTAGCTAATTCATAAGCCAAAACATTGCGCATAAAGGTTTTGTCTGTTTCGGGAGCATATAATATCCAATCATTTTCTTCAGGGAAACCCAAAATTGAAACATTATTATTTTCACCATTATCATCTTGAGTTTCAAAGCTATAAGAGACTTTATCTCTGAAGACAGATCCATTGCCTCTTATTTCAATAGCGATATCACCATCATATTCATTAAATGGATCATCGATATGATTTCTAACAGATTCTCCATTATAGATAATCCCCAAATGGGCTTTTGTTTTAGGTTCATTGGGAATCTCTCCACCATCTGTGGTGCTTATAATAAAAATGGGTAAATCTGAGGATTCAAGCAAATCATCTTGAGCGAGGCTATTTACACAAATGGCCAACAGCAGTAGGGTCAATACATTTTTCAAGGGTATTGGATTAGGTAAAACAATTAAACTCAAAACTTATTATTTGAGTTCGGGTTTTTGGGTTTTAAAAAGGTTAACGTATAAATTTAATGTTTAGTTGCTTCTTGAGTCTTCATTAATTTAAAATATTTATCATTCCTTTCTTATCAATTGAATGGCATCCATCCTTATGCTTGCATTTTTAATGAGCGATGCAAGTGTTTTCTGTTCTTTAAGTGCCATTTGAATTTCTTCTGGTCTGATATTATTGTTTTTTTCTTGTAGTATTTTCAGTCTATCTATTTCATGATTCAAAGTGAGGTTCATTCGATTTAGACCATTTGTAATTTCTTCGGCACTCTTTTCTTTAGCCACTTTTTTGGCTACACTTATCAGTTGGGGCAACAGTGTTTCAACTAATATTTCATTCTCCAACAAAGAGTCTATTTGCCCTTTAATCAATTTATTGTCGAATTTATCAATAGGATACTTCTCTGTTACATCCTTAGCAGTATGATCTATTACCACCCTTATCGGTGTGTTTGGAAGAAAACGATCAATAGAGGTATTTTGTGCCGTAGGTGTTTCCAAAACAAAAAGGATTTCCAATAGCAATCCAGGATTTTTGGTTTCTCTTAGAACTCCATAGCTTGCACTAGCTGTTCCTGAAATTAATACTAGATCTATTGCATCGCTTACCATTGGATGATCCCAGCTAAGGAAGCTTATATCCTCCCTGCTAAGCGCATATTTTCTGTCAAATGTAACAGATATACCATCCAACGGTATAGAGGGGAATACTTCAGTAATTATTGAAGCAGGCCTTAAAAAATAGGTTCGAAAAGCAATGTCTTCCATTTCAATATTAAAATGCATAAAGACTTTAGTTAAATAATTTTCAAGCAACTTATCTTTGTCTTCTACTTGAATTTGCTTAACTAACTTTGCTGCTATCTTTGGGCGAAAAGAATTCATTTCGAGTAATCTATCATGACCATCGGCCAAGCTTTGTTGAAGGTCTTTCTGAAAGTCTGAAGTTTCGGTTATCAATGCTTCCAATTCTGAATTTTCTTCTGCGATTAAGTTTGATTTAGAAATCTTCAATAGTCGATTACTAAATAATTTAAACATTTTGTTTCCACCTTCCAGATTGCTTTCAAAAATATTCAAGCCTTCATGAAACCATCTTAGCAATACATGCTGTGGACTATTGCTCAGGTAAGGGATATGAATGTGTATATCTTCTGTTTGACCTATCCTATCCAAGCGTCCTATTCGTTGCTCTAGTAATTCAGGATTCAAAGGCAAGTCAAATAGAACAAGGTGATGAGCAAATTGAAAATTTCGTCCTTCGCCACCAATTTCAGAACAGAGGAGTATTTGGGCACCATCTAATTCTGAAAACCATGCTGCATTTCTATCTCGTTTGACTATGGTCAAATCTTCATGAAATACCGCTACTTTCAAATTGACACGTTTAGCTAATACTTTTTCTAGTGCCAGCACCTTTTCTCTACTCTTACACATAAGTAATACTTTTGCGGAATTAAGCTCCTTTATTTTTGTCAACAACCACTGAACTCGTGGGTCTTTGTCAAAGTAGAATTTTGGTTTATTGCTTGTCTCGTTTAATTCCATATCATCAGCAAACTCCTTGCTCAAACGCTCCAACCATACTTCTTTATCCTTTGTTATTTTTAAAGGAATAAGATGTGCCTTTCGCTTGGGGAATCCACTTATGGCAGACCTAGTATTTCGGAATAATACCCTGCCTGGGCCATGTTGGTCTAATAGATTTTCAATCAATTTATCCTTAGCTAAATCCTTTCCTTCAATTACCTTTTGTATTCTTTCCTTGGAGAAAAGTGATTCTAAAATTTTGGTATCTTTAGCATTCAAGTCATTTCCCAGATATAATTTCTCAACAATATTGGCAATGCTTTTGTGATCGGAAGATTCATTGATAAAATCGTTGAAGTTGGCATATCTGTTTGGGTCTAATAATCGGAGCCGTGCAAAATGACTTTCTACTCCTAATTGTTCTGGAGTGGCCGTGAGAAGCAGTAATCCTGTCGCAACTTTGCTCAATAGTTCTACAGTAGCATACTCTGGGCTTACTTTCTCAACAGACCATTCCAATTTATGTGCTTCATCTACAACGAGCATATCCCAACTAGCTGTTAGTGCTTGTTTTGTTCGCTTCGCTGAAGCTGCTAAAAATTCGATACTACAAATAATCAACTGATTGTCTAAAAATGGATTCCCCTCAGGTGAACTGTCATCAAGAGCAGCACATCTTTCTTCATCAAAAATATTAAACCACATATTAAATCGACGTAAAACTTCAACAAACCATTGATGCAGCAAGGTTTCAGGAACGAGGATTAATACCCTCGAAATTCGACCATTTAATAATAAGCGATGAAGGATTAAGCAAGCTTCAATGGTTTTTCCAAGACCAACCTGATCAGATAGTAAGACACGAGGAGCATATCTTGAACTCACTTCATGTGCAACGTATAGTTGATGGGGAATCAAATCTATTCTTCCACCCACAAATCCATTGACAGGAGATAATTTCCTTTTATATTGGTACTCAAGTGTTTCTCTACGCAAAGCAAATGCTTGTGGACTGTCTACATCACCCATAAAAAGCCTATCATCCACACCGTGATTTACCGACACATTACCAAGTTCTGTTTCAGATATTTTATTATCTTTCCCATAATAGATGTATAAATTATCTTCTAACTCAACACGCGTTATAATTAATGGTTGGCCATTTTTATCAATTATCGTATCACCTAATTTAAAAACAACTCGCTGTAATGAAGCACTTTCAACTGCATACAGACGGGTTTCATTAGATATTGGAAAATGTAACAGTATTTTTCCTTTACTGAGTTCTGTTACAATACCAACACCTAGTTCAGGCTCCCCTTTACTTGTATATCTTTGATTTGGAAAATAATCATTCATATTATTCATTATTACTTTGATACAAAATTCTGATTGTATAAAATTGAGTTGATGATACGCATGACATTTTCAGCTTCTTTAAAACTAACCAAGTCAATGTCCCCCTTTTTTCCATTTAAAATTGTTGAATTAGATAGGCTCACTAACTCAGCAGCTTCTTCAAGAGTGACGCTTAGTGGTTTTTCAGCAATCACATGCTTCTGGGCCTGTATAATGGGTCGAGTTATCTCCAAATGTAAACGTGGCGGAACAGCGATATAGACCAATTCAATACTAGGATCAGCAATAATTTGATTAATGTCTGTCGTAGCTTTGGCATTGTATTTCGCTGCCAGATGATCTGCTTTTTCTTGATGGCTATCACAAACGATCGACAGTTCAAATTCGGGAAGCATGAACATATTGGCAAATTGATTACCCATCACACCTGCGCCTATGATGGCGGATTTAATAACTTTCATATGTTTTATTCTTTTTTACGACTGTTAAATTATGTTAAATTTTTGGCTATTCCATTATTTATTTGAATATTGAAATGTTAATTATTATTAATGATATAAATAATTTTAACCAAGCTTAAATATAAGCTTTTCAGTGAGTTTACCCAAATTTATTGCTATTTCACTCCAATAATTTCCAATCTTTATTAGTTACAGTTCTTCATTATACACTTCAACTTATCAAAAGTCCAAAACAAAAGAACACTAATATCTCAACTAATTGTTATTAATTGAGATTAATGCTAATTTATCCTATGAACATTACAATAGAAGATTTTACGCAGGCTGATTTTGATGATTATATGAGCAATGCAGTTGACTTATATGCAGAGCAAAATATCAAAAGTGGCCGTTGGACTGTGGAAGAAGCAAGAGCTAAATCTAAAGAGCAATTAGATTATATACTGAAAGATGGTTTGCAGACTAAGGGACATGTATTTTGGAATATATGTTTGGAGGGAAAGAAGATTGGGCACTTTTGGTTTTATCGAAGAGCAGATGACTTCAGCATATTTGCGTATGACGTACTGGTAGCGAAAGAATACCAAAATCAAGGTATTGGAACTAGTGCTTTTCCTATGATTCAAGAACGACTAAAGACTTTGGGTGTTCGTAAGATTAATTTGAACGTTTTTTCGCACAACACAGGGGCGAGACGCTTGTATGAGCGCTTGGGATTTGAGATGACTAGTTATAATATGCATTATGTGCTTGATTGATTTGGTTATCCGTTCATCCGCGGCCCCGATGGAAGCGGTATGTGGCGTCAATGGGGCTGCCTACGGAACTTAGTGATGCGATGGCTTGCCCGAAGGGAAGACAAGCAGCACTTAGTGGAGTGGCTGACACATAGCCACATAAGAGCGGACAGCGGGATATAGCCGCCCTTATAGTTAATTAGTTTAGTAGTGTATTAGTAGAGGTTTATCTGCCATACAAAATTCAGCTGGCACCAATGAAAATCAATGCACTATAAAGTGATAAGTATTTGTTTACTCATCGCTACACACTATGCACTCATCGCTAAAGAAGTTAGTAAAGTCAGCACACACCACTACTTACTGAGCCATTTAGGCACTGCGTTAGCCATTCCGGCATTATAGACAAAAATAGTGGTGTTTAAATTTTCTGAAATTTTGGCTGACCAATCTGCAACTTGAGATTCTTTGCCCGCTTCTGGTATTCTAAGTCCAATAAAAACAATTTCCGAATTCTTGCTTCTTTCTTTAATGATTTCCTGTGGACTCTTTTGGCCTTGAACCAAAATTTCAACATTAGCCATTATTCGAGCTTTGGGTAATTGATTTTCAATATATTCCTTTAATTCCTTGATTTCATTTTTGTCAGAAACTATGGAAATTATTTCAATCGTATATGCTTTATAAGCTGTCGTAATACTTAATAGATAAGCTAGCAGCAGCATTAAGTCAGCATTTTGTTCTTTTCCTCCCCACCAGATGGTAATTTTCTTTTCTTTTTTTTCTATTAGTTTTTTACCAAATCGGACAAATAAAATATTCTTTCCTGATTGAGCTAATTTTCTCAGATTATTTAGTTGCTTAAGCCTTCCTTCAGCATCCTCAGACCAGCCTTCCATAATCGTATTAGATTTCATTCCAGCGATGCCGTGCGCTTTGGCAATTTCCTGAATTCCATTTTTAATATCAGTAACGATATTTACTTCGCAAAAAGCTTCAATTCCACTTTGCTGAATTGATTCTTGCATTTTATTTCGTTTCGCTTCTATTGCTTCAAAAGATACATCCTCATCAATCCTTACGAGTTGTGAAATGGTAAAAACACCTTTGCTTTGGCTAATCGCAGCGCCAAGCTTTACGAGTGGAAGTCGATCATTAATGTCTTTTGCAAAGAGCAAAATCTGTGGGCGCCAATTGCGGAGCTTCCTTTTTTGTTTACTATGGTTCAATAAAGCTCTTTTAGCGATACTTAACCACATTCCAGAGCCCACATCTCCCCACTGCTGTTCCAATGTTCGTCGTTTTAAAAAATAAAAAATCGCTCCCTCAATAATTAATGCAACCACACAGGCTATCGGGCTGATCAGAAACATAACAAAAATAGCCCCTAAGGCACCTAATAATGAAATCACCCAAGGAACTTTTATCCTCGGACGATAAGATGGTTCTGAAACTAATACCTCAATAGCTGCGCTTAAATTGATCGCAACATACAAGGTGAGAAATAATACAGAGACTAATACCGCTATGGTGTTTAATCCTCCTAAAAACACAGCTATTAATGCAATTCCACCAGTGGCCCATGTGGCAATGGTTGGTTGACCTGTTTTCGATAATTTTGCAAAATACCTTGGACCCAAGCCATCTGAAGATAAAGCTTGTAAAACTCTTGGAGCGTTCAAAATACTTCCAAAGGCGGATGAAAGAATGGCTCCGATCACAGCAGGAAATATGAACAAGCCTCCAAATAAAGCAATTTTCGTCCAGTTTTGTGTTCCAATGGAAGCATCTAATAATTCGGAACTACTGACTTTCCCTGAGCTGGCCATTATTAAGGGGATCAAAATGTATATCAATAAACAAGTAAGCACAGCGCTTATAGTACCGATTGGGATAGATTTATTAGGATCTTTGAGATCTCCACTCATTCCAATTCCAGTAGCAAAACCCGTAACAGCTGGAAAAAACACTGCGAAAACATACCAAAACCCTTCAGGTGCTGTAGTATAAGTTGGATTTAATTGCGGGGCTTGTAAAGGGCCTGATAATCCACCGATTAACAATGCCAATATTGAAAGACCTACCAGGATTAAAATCGGAATCTGAGATTTTAAAACGAGTGCCGCACTCTTTCCTGAAAGAAGAGTGATTAGGGTAATAATGGCTGCTGTTATCAATTGAATAGCATAGCTGGGAATGGGTCCCATCGCCTCTGGCCAAAATATCATCAAAGCTTCTGCCATTCCAAAGCAATAGAAAGTGACACTAAGCGTTCGGCAAAAGTATAAGGGAATGCCAATAGCACCGCCCAACTCCAGACCAAGACTCCTGGAAATCATAAAATATTCTCCACCTACTCCTACCGTCATATTGGTAGCAATGGCCGAAGCACTCAAAGCTGTAATAAAAGTGATCGAACAAGCCAACAAAACAATGACCAATGTCCAAATCAAACCAACATTTCCGATGACCCATCCAAATCGCAAATACATGATCAGACCAAGGATAGTTAATACACTTGGAGTAAAAACACCAAGGAAAGTTCCAAATTTTATAGGATTGATTTTTTCAGCAGCTTCAGCTTGATTGCTCATATTTTTAATGCTTGAGATTAATCTGGGTAGTTAGTTTCATTTTCACACAAAACGTCTCCGTCTATTTGCTTTTTTTTTACAACCACCCCTGGCCCCTCCTTTTTTAAGGAGGGGAAACTTGGACAACCGCCCCTGCCTACACAAGGAGAGGAAATTTCACGACCAGTGTTTTTGTTTTGTCCAGTTGTAAATATAAGAAAATTTAGGAAAGCTGTATCTATTTATTTCGATCACAAACCCATATTGTTCTAGAAAAATTTGCCCTTCCTCTTTTTCTTACGCAGCAAGAATCTGAAATGGTGAATCCAATTTGGCTGATCAAATTGCTAATATCTGAGTTATATACAATGACTATTCGATCTGTGATTGCTGCGGTCGACTCAATAATATGTATGATATCATTATTAGTTGCAGAGCTAAGCAAATTGTAGGGCAGATCAAGTATAACGGCATCATAGCCTTGGCTGATATCTTTTATATCGGAGCAATATACATTTGCCTTATAGTTGAAATAAGAAAGATTTGCTCGTGCTTTTTGACATGCCTTCGAGTTAAT
>JAHDDN010000167.1 GCA_020629335.1 Chitinophagales bacterium
TAATTCTGCTTCTGGCAAAGGTACAGAACCTTTCACACGTTCTACACTTTTCACGCTTACTTTTGGTGTAGGAACATTAACAGATGCGCTTTCTACGCTTACTTCGCTACCTAATTCTTCTAAAGGGAAGGTATTAGGCATGTGAGAGAGTACTTTCTTTGCTGTTTTTATTTCGTATTCTGCAATAGCTTTACCTGAGAATACATTTTTCTTTACTTTGAAGCCGCCCTCTGTAGTTGGTAAGCTATTGACGCCTGATACAGTACCGGCATTTAACTTTACTCCTACTCTACCAACGAGTGCTTTACCGAATGAAGTATGAGAAAGAACGACTACCTCTGCTCCTACTTGTTCTGCAATTTGGGCAATGACATCTGCATAAGCGCTATCATCGAAGCTAGAAAGTGCAGCATCTGCTACGTTCATTACTTTAGCTGCGCCGTATTTGCCGAGCACAGCAGAGTTAGCAACGTCTCCTAAAGTAAGTGCAATAGTTTCTGTTCCTAATTGGTCTGCAATTTTGCGACCAAAAACAGTTGCTTCAAATGAAGATTTTTTTAGATTGCCTTGTGAGCTTTCTGCGAATATTAATACTGACATTAATTTTTAATTTTAGAGATGACTGGTTATATGGCTTTCGCCTCATTGTGTAATAAAGCTACTAATGCGTCCATATCTTCTGGATCAACGAGCTTTACGGCTGATTTTGCAGGAGGAAGATCGTAAGATACGACACTTACTCTTTGCTCGGTTGCTGTAGCTGGCACTACTTTTAGTGGCTTACGCTTAGCCATCATGATTCCTCTCATATTAGGAATTCGTTGTTCGGCCATTCCTTTAGAAGCACTTAATACAAAAGGAGTATTTACTTCTATGATTTCCTTTCCACCTTCGATATCACGAGAAATATTGGCTGTATTGCCATTTATTTCCATAGAGCTTGCATAAGAGATGAAAGCTTGGTCTAATAAGGCAGCAATCAATGAACCTACTTCTGAGCCATTATAATCAATCGTTTCTTTACCTGTAAGGATTAGGTCAAAGTTTTCGCTTTTAGCATATTCTGCTATTTGGCTGGCTACAAAGAAGGCGTCTTTAGCTTCTGCATCTATACGTACTGCATCATCAGCGCCTATGGCTAATCCTTTACGGATGATTGCATCATTAGCTGCTGGGCCAACATTTATGATTGTAACAGAGCCACCTAACTTCTCTTTAATTTCGACTCCACGTACTAAAGCATACCATTCATCATAAGGATTCATGATGTACTGTACTTTGTCTTGATTAAATTCTGTATTGTTGTTAACGAAACTAATTTTAGTTGTCGTATCGGGTGTTTTGCTTATGCAAACTAAAATTTTCATATTTTTATTTGAGTTTTTAGTATGATTCTTCGAACTGGTTTGAGTATTTTCAAAAACAGAGGGCAAAATTAACGAAAATCTAAGGATTGTAAAAATCAAAGGATAGGCAAAATAGGCAATTAGGCCTAAAAATGATCTTTAGTCGTGTTAATTTGTATAGAATGAGTTCATAAAGTTTTATATTGTGTACACAAAACTCCAACATGAAAACGGAAAGATTAAAACAACTGTTCACCTTTTTAGAAGAAAACCCTAATGATGCATTTGTTAATTATGCGATAGCGACAGAATATGTCAAAAAGGGAGATGATGATGAAGCTTTAAAATATTATTTAATGTTATTGGAAAAACATCCTAATTATGTTGCCACTTACTATCATTTAGGTCATTTATATGAGCGTCGGGAGTCTTATCCACAAGCTTTGAGTATTTATGAGTCTGGCATGAAAAAAGCAGAAGAGGCTAATGATCAGCATTCTTTAAATGAATTAAAAGGCGCACATCAATTACTTTCCTTAGATATGGAGGATGAGTGGTAAGAAAAGACCCACTTATCCACATACTTATCCACAATCGAGGTTATTTGTTGAAAACATGTGGATAACTTTGGCGATTGTCCTAAAAATAATGTAAATTCGATGCTAGTGTATTGTGGATACATTTAATTGTAGAATTGTTAAGATTAGAAGCTTTTATGAGTTAATTTTGTGTTTACAATTTTACAAGAGAAGTCCATTAGTGCCACTTAAATAATGACTATACTTTCTTTTCAGTTGACTTTTGGATGTGTGTAGTAATGTCGGTTAATTTCATTTAATCATTTTTACTATTTGTTTGAAAAATGGTTGCATTTTTCATGGGAATCCTCTATCTCTTTATAGAAATAATGAATGTAACAACAAATTGAGTTTTTAAGGAGTAATAACCAAATTTTTAACCTCTCTGAATTTATAATTAGATGCCGAATGAAGAAAGTCGCATAAGAAATACCCTTGGGAACTTAGGGAAAATTGGTAATCCTTCCAATGATCGTAGAAGGAGAACTGATTTATCTTCCTATGTTTTTGATAAAGTACAACCTCAAGCCCGTGATTTGGAGGAAGTTGTAATAGGAGGAATGATGTTGGATAAAGATGCCATAGCAGAAGTCATCGATATTTTAAAACCTGAAAGTTTTTACTTAGAGGCTCATCAAGAGATCTATTCATCTATTATGGAGTTGTTTAGTAAGTCTCAGCCAGTAGATATACTGACTGTTACGGAGCAATTGCGTAAAAATGGAAAGTTAGAATTGGTCGGAGGGCCATTTTATGTTTCCAGTTTAACTAGTCGAGTTGGAACAACGGCCAACATAGAGACTCATGCTCGTATTATTTCTGAGAAGTACATTCTTAGAGAGTTAATTAGGACCTCTACTGAGGTGATAAAACATGCTTATGATGATACGACAGATGTTTTTGATTTATTAGATAAGACGGAACAGAACCTATTTAATATTACGGAGCAAAACCTTCGTCGTTCTTACGATAAGATGGAAGGCTTGATTAATCAAGCGATACAGCAGATTGAGCATTTGAAGGATAATACGGATGGTTTAGTTGGTATTCCGTCTGGCTTTACCGCTTTGGATCGTTTGACGGCAGGTTGGCAAAAATCTGACTTGGTTATTTTAGCGGCTCGTCCTGGTATGGGTAAAACGGCCTTTACTTTATCGCTGGCTCGTAATGCTGCGGTGGAGAATAACATTCCTGTTGCTTTTTTCTCTTTGGAGATGTCTTCCTTACAATTAGTGAATAGATTGATTTCTTCTGAGACGGAATTACCTCAAGATAAAATCAAGCGAGGGGATTTACAAGCTTATGAATGGGAGCAATTAACTCATAAGGTAAACAGTTTGACGCAGGCTCCTATTTTTATTGATGACACACCAGCCCTTAATATTTTTGAATTGAGAGCAAAGTGTCGTAGAATGAAAATGCAGCATGACATTCAGATGATTATGGTGGATTACTTGCAGTTAATGACGGGTAGTACCAATAATAAGTCTGGTAATCGAGAACAAGAAATTGGTTCGATTTCAAGGGCGTTGAAAAATATCGCCAAGGAGCTAAATGTGCCTGTTATCGCATTATCTCAGCTGAGTAGAGCTGTAGAGACCAGAGGGGGGAATAAGCGCCCCATGCTTTCGGATTTGAGGGAATCAGGATCTATTGAGCAGGATGCCGATATGGTTATATTCCTGTATCGTCCTGAGTATTATAAGATTGATCAGGATGAGGATGGTAATCCAACGGCTGGTATGGCCGAGGTGATTATTGCTAAGCATAGAAATGGTGCAACAGATACCGTCAAAACTCGCTTTATTGGTAAGTATGCTAAGTTTGCTGACTTGGAGACTTTTGAGGGACCTAATGATCCTCATATGACTTTATCTTCTCGAATGAATGAGGAAGGACAGGCTAACTTCAATGCACAATCTCCTCCGCCGCCGCCACTTCCTGAAGATGATAATATACCATTCTAATGTTTTATTCTTCAACTTACTAAACAAGTTGAAAATAATCTCTTCAAAAATATGAAGGAGATTATAATAAAAGATTTAATTATTTTGGTGGTTTAATTTTATAGACAGCAAGCCCTTTCGGCTTGCTGTTTTTTTATGTGTAATATCATCAAAATGTCATACTGTCTTCAAATAGCTAAACAATTTGCTTAATATGTTGTCGTTATCTTACTATGTATTAACTTGTGTAATGCACATCGATTTTAACTGGCTTCTTCTCTTTTATGAGTTGGGGAGGCGCACGCTGTTTAGAGTTGGGCGTACACATAAGTACGCCCCTACGTACACAAAACAAAACAAGATATGAAACAGATATTTTTACTTTTGGGAATGATGATGATTAGTGGAGCCGTTTTTGGGCAAAGTTCTATTTCGCTTAGTAATGGTGGGATGGATTTCCTATCTTCTAATTTACAAAGAAGTAGTATGGGTACCCAATCTATAGAGAGTCTTATTTCTAAGGGAGGTAAAGAGATGAGCGCAAAACAAAAGAAAGAACTTTATTTGGAGCAAGAATGGCTAGAGGGTATTATTTATTTAGATGTCGATAAAAAACTTTCGGGCTTACCAATTAAATATAATGTATTATCTAGGTTATTTGAGATTAAGAAAGGGGATCAAATAAAGATACTATCAGATTCTCGGGTTGAAGCTTTTACTTGGAATGATCTATTAGGTAATGAACGTAAGTATGTTTCTGCTCGAAATATCGAACAATCTTTTGAGAATCATGGTTTTTTTGAGATTGTAGAAAGTGGAACGGTTACACTTTTAAGCTATAAGACCATTGAAATTACTGATAGTAATTATAATACGGCTTTACAGATTGGCAGTAAAGAGAAAACTTATTCTGGTAAGGAGAAGTATTACTTGCTTTATAATAATGTGGTTAAGGAGATGAATCGAAAGAAAGATTTATTAAAATCTTTTGGGGAGCAAAGTGATAAAATGCATCAGTATATGAAAAATTCAGATTTATCTATCCGCAAGAGGAGCGAATTAGCGAATATAGTGAGGCATTATAATTCTGTATTAGGAAGTAAGTAATGGCTTAGGGATGGAAGCGGTATGTGGCGGCCATGCTACGACTTATGGAGCTTAGGCTGACGCTGGCTGGCCTGAAAGGCAGACAAGACAGCCTTAGCGCAATAGGAGTAGTATAGCCACATAATAGTGGACAGCCCGACGGCTGCGCTTCGCTTGCAATGCGTAATGCATAATGATGAATGCTTAATATTTTGCTCGTGCTGCGCACTCGCTTTTATGAGCGCAGGCGGAAGCCCCAAAATATCAGATTACAAAAAAGAAAAGGCTTGATCGAATGAACGATCAAGCCTTTTTTATTTAGTGATAATATTTATCTACTATAGAGGAGTATAGACACTTACCCCTGATTCGCTATAAGCTTCGCAGAACCAAGAGATTGTGATGACGCCAGTTTCTGGATTTCTTTCATTTACTCCACCATCTAACGGAACAACTGCTCCCCATGGATCTTCTATACCTTCCCACGTGATAGTATTACATACATCCTGAATATTTCCAGTGATTCCAGTAGTACTATAAGCACCAACATAAGGGCCTTCACTATAAAGTCCACCAGAAAGATCAGCTATTGTATAAGTCCCTGATCCTAAATCCACTAATTCGACTTCTGCTATATCATTAGAAGGATAATCTCCAATAAAATCATGTTGAGTATAGGTAGTGCTAACACTATATAAGCCACCAATACTCGAAGAACAAGATGCTTTGAAAACAGCATCAATATTATTAGCTAATACTCTACTATCCCCTGTATGTATTTCTTGTGCCATTCTAAGTTCATCGCCTTGTACTAATGAATCTATTGGAAAGCTAAAGCCTGCCATTACCTCTTCTAAGCCTAGCTCAAAAGTTATAGGTAAATCTGAGGTATTTACAGTTGTGTACAAAACCTTTTCGTTAAGCAAATTTTTATAGATATCAATTTGCCCTGATCCCGTTGTTGAAACTACCTCGTCTAAAGTATAGGAAATAGACGTATTGGGCGGATTTGTTATATCAATAAAACCTTCTAGGCCAGAGATACTTGGCAATGCGCCAGTTTCAAAGCCATACTTTTCCTCATCACAGCTTATCAATACCATTGATACGATGAAGAAAAGTAAAGCCGTATATTTGAATTGCTTCATTATTTCAATTTTAAAAATTAATAAATTGTTAGAGGATTAATTAACATCCCACCACACTTTAGAGCTTAATAGATCACCACCTACCATAGCAGAGGCTTCTGTATAATTATCTCCATTAAGTGTTTGTTCTTTCTTAGGGAATTCCATCCTTACAGGGATTCCATCACCTAATAATACTCCGTCAATTGGTAATTGAAGAATACCAAAGTCTAATCTTCTCCACTCAATCCATCCTTGTATACCTTGCATATACATGTCTAGCCATTTTTGGGTACCGATAGATACTTTCCAGTTACCTGCATCATAAGGATTCGCTGTTAAGTAATCTACATAAAGTGTACTCATACAGTTTTCGCCATTTTCATCACAGTCTGTAGGTACATCTGCAATACCCCAATAAGCCATAGAAGCTGCTACACCATTAGTGAAGTGCGCTGATGCATCTCCAGAGATGAATCCTCTTTCTACCGCTTCTGCTAATAAGAACTCTACTTCTGCATATCCTAAGTGCATAACTGGTGCACTTGGTCTTAACACATCATTTGCAGTAAAATCTACTAGTCCACCTACAGCAGCAGTACCGCTTGGTTGGCAAACATCCGCTTCAGCTACTGCACCTGCACCTTCATCATCTAATCCAAATGGCATTCCCACATATTCTCCAGCAGAGTTAGCATCTGCAAAAGAACCAACTCTTGGATCACCCATACTATTCAGTTTATCTACTAAAGTATTAGAAACCGCAAAATCTGGACGAGTTTTACGATCTTCATTTAGTGGATTATTATCAGGAGCAGCTCCGCCATAGTGAAGCATTGCACTTTCTGCATTACTTGTAAAGACACCAGCAGCAACAGCATCACTAACCGCTGTGCTTGCAGCGCTTTCATTAACATCTGCCATTCTCATTGCTACTCTAAGTTTTAGAGAGCTAGCAAACTTTTTCCACATACCCAAATCGCCACCATACATTAAGTCTCCACCATCAAAAGAAGGGGCACTTTCATCTATTTGTGCGTGTGCAGCAGATAATTCTGCTATCAAATCTGCATAGATAGATTCTTGAGAGTCATATTTTGGACTCAAGAATTCTAAGCTATTCAGTGCTTGAGAATATGGAATCGGGCCATATACATCCGTCAAAATATGGAAACCATAGGCTCTTAATATTCTTGCGATTGCAATTTGATTTTCACTTGCAGCACCGATATTATTATCTGTGTTGATTGCTATAATTTGGTTGAGATCCTGAATTCCTCCTCCTTCATTAAGGCCTGCATAAATAGCTTGCCAGAAGTTATCATTTTGAGAATCTCTGTATAGATAACGGCTTTCATTTGTATACTGGTTTTGCGCCCAGTATTGAGAGAAAAGCATCCCAAAACGTCCATTATTCCACTCATCCCATATCTCATCGCTAAATGATTTTTGTACAGAAGTGAGTAGGAAGCCTGTAGATACTACAGCAGGTTGATTTGGATTGACGTTCATTTCTTCAAAGTCCTTTGTACAAGACGTAAAGGCTCCAATGAAGAACAGAACGATAAAATATTTATATAATTTACTTATTTTCATTCTTGTAATTTAATAGAATTAGAAAAAACAAATTCTTTTTAGAATTTGAAACCTAAATTGATACCGATCGTTCTTAAACTTGGTAAAGAACCACCTTCAAAGCCTTGAATATTACTTGTACTTACAGTAATTTCAGGATCGATATTTGGTACATTAGAGTAAAGGATCGCTAAGTTTCTACCTACTAAAGATACATTTACATCTCTAATACCTGCATTCCCTAAAATGTTATTTGGTAATTTGTAAGTAATACGAGCTTCACGTAATTTTACGAAACTTGCATCATAAATTTCCGTCGCATTTAAGAAATATCCACCATTATTTTTGAACAACTCTTGTGCACCAATAGTTACATTATTAGCTACACCACTTGATACAGGGTTTCCTTCATCATCTGTAACCATTGCTCCAGTCTCGTCGTATTCAGCTAACATGCCTTCTACTACAACACCACTTTCACGAACGCCATCATTAGCCGTTACATCATATAAACCAGACCATTTACCCCACTGATTACTATAAGAATAAAGGTCTCCGCCTTTCTGAATGTCTATTAAACCATATACAGAGATGCCACCAAAAGATAAAGTAGTATTCACACCACCTGTCCAATCAGCTAAATAACTTCCTAATACTTGACCTGTATTTACAAGGTAGTATCCATTCTCTCCTACAATAGGATTGTCATTATCATCATAGTAATAGTCTGTTCCTCTAAATGAACCATAAGATTCACCAACATAAGCATTCACTGTTACACCGAATAAACTTGATAATTGTAAATTATCAACTCCCTCAGTTAATTCAACTACTTTATTTCGGTTTTGAGCCCAGTTAACACCTATATCCCATTTGAATTTATTCATTTTAACAGGTGTTAAGTTCAGAGATAATTCCATCCCTTTATTAGTCATTAAACCTGCATTGATAATCACACTTGAATAACCAGTAGTTGATGATACTGTAACAGGGATAATCTGATCTTCTGTTTTAGAATCATAGTAAGTGAAATCTATTCTTGCTCTATTTCTAAAGAAATTTAATTCTGTTCCAATCTCCCATGCCGTTGTAATCTCTGGCTTTAAAGTTGGGTTATTTCTTCTATTAGGAGTTGTATAGTTTGCTGTACCATTGAAGTTAGGTTGTGTTTCATAAGTAATCCCTAATCTATAAGGATCTGTATCGCTACCTACTTGTGCCCATCCAGCTCTTAACTTACCAAATGAGAATAAGCTATTATCCTTCAAGCCTGGTAATTCTGAAAATACAAATGAAAGCGTAGCAGATGGGTAGAAGTAAGACCAGTTGTCACTTGGTAAAGTAGAAGACCAGTCATTTCTTGCTGTCAAATCTAAATAAAGCATATTTTTAAAGCCCAAAGAAGCACTACCAAATACACTCTGAATTTCTTTTTCACTTCTAGTATCAACGATTTCAGCAGGACCTGCTGAGTTCTCTAAGCTAAAGAAATCAGGTACGTTTAAACCACCAACTGTAGAGTTATAGTTTCTATCAAATTTTCTGTTCATGATGTTACCACCCACAAAAGCATTTAAAGAAAGTACTTCAGATAAGTTTTTATTGAAGTTTAAGATAAGATCTGTATTCGTTTCTTGAAGCTTATAAATATCCTCTGAATATTTAGCTTCATTAACACCGCCATTAGCGATTCTTTCTTCTCTCTTATCAGTATAGAAATCTGTTTGTACACGTCCTGTCAAACTTAAGAAATCAGTCAATTTATAAGTTACTCCTATATTACCGAAATATCTATCTCTTGTATCAGTTTGTACATTTTTATTACGTTGCCAATATGGGTTATCCCAATATTGAGGTGCCCCGTTATCTGCTCCTCTTCTATTCCAAGTTCTTTGAGTTCCATCTGGATTTTCATATTCTGCTAAACGATCAAAATCCAATTGTACTTGCCACCATTGGTTGAAGTTAGAGAAAAGACTTGAGCCATATCCTGTTTGTGGACGACCTAAAGCATTACTCTTTACATAGTTGGCATTAAAGAAAGAAGAAAGATTATCTGATAGATTATAAGAACCACTCATATTGAAAGTATTTCTATCAAAATTAGAATTAGGCAAAACGAAATCTTGCTGTAAGTTTGTATAAGATAAGCGGAATGAACCGTTTTCGTTTGCACCTTCTAAAGCGATATTATTCGTCCAATTTCCACCTGTTTCATAAAAGTCTTCAATTCCAGCTGAAGGCGCATTCCAAGCACGCTCTTGATTATAATTAGCTGTATCCCAATCATCAAAACTATCCCACTGTCTAACAGGAGTACCGTCTAATTTAGGCCCCCAACTTTCATCCGCTCCAAAATAAGGATGCAGTTCACCATCTGTTAAGGTATCAACAAAACTTGAAGCATAACCACCACCATATTCATATTGGTAGTTAGGGAATAAAGGTACTTGCTGCATCGCATAGTTAGTATTAAAACTAACACCAATACCTTTCTTACCTGGTGTTCCTTTCTTCGTAGTGATAACAATGGCACCATTAGAAGCTCTTGAACCATAAATTGCGGCTGCAACGGCTCCTCTAAGTACATTGATTGATTCTACATCATCAGGATTCAAATCCTGAATAGCATTACCATAATCATATCCACCTGCTGATCTTGTTTGATTAGCACTGGAGTTAAAATTAGAATTATCCATAGGAATACCATCTACTACGAATAATGGTTGATTATTACCCGTTACAGAGTTAACCCCTCTAATTAAGATTTTAGATGATCCACCCATATTGTTAGATCCACCCGAAATCTGTACCCCTGCAATTTTACCTTGCAGCGAGTTGACGATATTCGTCTCTTTTGCCTGAGTAAGATCTTCCCCTTGGATTTCCTGCGTGGCATAACCTAAAGATTTTTGCTCACGACTAATACCTAAGGCTGTTACTACTACTT
>JAHDDN010000168.1 GCA_020629335.1 Chitinophagales bacterium
CTTCAGTAGAAGATGCTTGTGGTGTTTGTGGTGGCGACGGTAGTAGCTGTGCTGACACAGATGGTGATGGTGTGATCGATAGTGAAGATTGTGCCCCGAATGATGCTTCCGCTTCAGTAGAAGATGCTTGTGGTGTTTGTGGTGGCGACGGTAGTAGCTGTGCTGATACAGATGGCGATGGTGTGATCGACAGTGAAGATTGTGCCCCGAATGATGCTTCCGCTTCAGTAGAAGATGCCTGTGGTGTTTGTGGCGGTGACGGCAGTAGCTGTGGTAATCAAGCTCCAATAGCTAATGATGATGCTTCTTCAATTAATGCTGGAAGCGGTTCGATCACTATTATTGTATTATCGAATGATTCAGATCCAGATGGCGATGAAATTACAGTTTGTGGAAATACTAACCCATCTAATGGAACGATCGTTTTAGATAACAATACCTTTACTTATACACCAGCAGATGGTTATACTGGTTCTGATTTATTCAGCTATACTATTTGTGATGGTAATGGGGGCGAATCAACAGCAGTTGTTTTAATTACAGTAAATGCAGCTTGTGTTTCTGATGTAGGGCCATTCTGTACTTTGCCATTAACAGCAATAACAATTTGTCCACAATACTGTAGCTTAAATGAATCAGCTACGATTATGTTTGCGACAACAACTTATAGCTGTAGCCTTAACTTAGTAGAAGAAGATTGTATTTCTTATATTCCTGTACCAGGATTCACAGGGCTAGATGTGATTGAAATCAATGCTTGTGATAATACAGGTAACTGTGAAATCGTAACAGTAGAAGTAACGACAGCGGAAGATTGTAATAACAATCCTCCAGTTGCAAATGATGATGCACAAGTTGGATCAGAGAATACACCAATGGATATTCACGTATTACCAAATGATACAGATCCAGATGGTGATAGCTTGACTATTTGTGATATAGGTTCAGCAAGTAATGGAATAGCAGTAATCAACGGAAACGTAATATCTTATATCCCAAATGACGGCTTCTCAGGTACAGATACTTTCACTTATACAATTTGTGATGAAAATGGCAATCAAGATACAGCTACTGTATCAGTAGTTATTGAGCCAGCTTGTTTACCAAATGAGTTAGTTTGTGCTCCGCCAATGACAGCGGTTGAAATTTGTGTTAATTTCTGTGATGTGCCAGACGCATTCATCGTAAATGTTACAACTACTTATTCTTGTAGTATTTCTAATCCAAGTTCAACTTGCTTCTTCTATGTTGGTCTACCAGCCTTTATAGGCCCTGATGTAGTACAAGTAGAAGGTTGTAATGCTGCTGGAGAATGTGAAACTATTGCAATTGATATTCTTGTAGGTGATTGCGGTACAGGTGCTCCAGGTCCGGGTATGACTAGTGATACAGATACCTCTTCAGAAGGAGGGGATATGGGTCAATCAGCTAAACTCGGCTTACAAGATAACTGCCAAGCAATGATTCTAACGAATAGCTTAGATCCTAGCCAAGCAGCACTTCAAGTAGTGTTGCCAGCTGATTGCCAAGATGGTGCAATAACAATGAATATTTTTGATCTTCAAGGAAGAGCTGTTTTCCAATCTAACTCAAGCTTAGCATGGAATGGCCAAGATCAAAGGAATAATCAATTACCAATCGGTCAGTATATTTATCAAATTATTGATGCAAATGGTGAAAATTATTCAGGAAACGTGATGATAATCCGATAGAGGAGAACATCACCAGATAAATAATAATAAAGGAGCTGCTCTATTAAGAGTAGCTCCTTTTTTGTTTAATAGCTTGTACCTTTTTATTTATTTTTGTTCAGAACGTATTGTGATGTGTATATAGTGTAAGTTATTTTTTGACACTATTTAGCATTCTCATCACTTAGGTAGGATTGGCGCCAGATGCATTATGAATGTAAAATTATTGTATGGGATAAAAAGGGGAATATAAAGAGCTGATTAAGAATGGTCTAAAAAGAAGAAAGCGGAATACCAAAGTAGGATAAATATCCAACGATGATATACCGCAATTCCCATTCTAAAAAGTAACCCGATAAAATAGCAAAAAGACTTAAAGTCTGTTTTTATTTTTTTATAAAGATAAAAAGAATTTTGAGTTTAAAAAAAAACTCCATACTTTATTATCAATAATTATCAATACTTAGGCAAGTATTCAATGATAACATGAAATTAATAAATTTGAATTGATTCTACAAAGCGATTCCTTTTTTTTTAAACAAAAAAGTGAAATTTACGTACAAAATAGTACAAAAGAAGACATTATAATCGTCTATACTTTTACTTTATTAATTTAATTGCTAACAAAAATATCGCAAATAACAAAGTTCATTAGTCCAAAAAAGAACTAATCTTAATAAAATGAAGCCAAATTTAAAAAGAATAATATAGGGATAAAAATATTATAATTAGATTATCTAATGAGTATATCTCTGTTCTTTAGTGCCCCTTCGTTTTCGATTAGTGGAGTGCTAAATTGATAGCTAAAATTTATCCTATTTGTAATAGTAAAAATGGCGCTAAAATTTATTATATTTAAGGGCTATATTGATTGACTTTTCAATTAAAAGGGCGTCATAAATACACTGACACTTTACTATAAGATACTCTTTTATTTTGCCAACAAGCTTTTTTTGTTCTAAACCTTCAAAACTTCATTTAAATGAAAGTTACGCATAAGGCAATATCCCAGTTAACTGATACTGAAATTGTAGATCAGATCGTTAATACGGGCAATATTGAGCCAATAGAAATCCTATATTCTCGTTACGCTGAGCGCGTTTATAAAGCAGCGATAGCTATTGTTAAAGATAGAGATGTAGCACAAGATATCACTCATGATATTTTTCTACGTGCTTATTCTTACTTGCATACCTACAACAATAAATCTAAATTTTCTACTTGGCTTTTCTGTATTACGAGAAATTACTGCATCGATTATATTAGAAAAAACAAAAACCGCAAACACATTTCAATGGGTTTTGAGGAAGGAATTTATAATGATGCAATGAATGTAGTCTTGGATGAGGAAATAAAAGCCGACCCTGAGACAAAACTTAAATTGTTGGAGCAAATTTTCTCTTGTGTACGTAAAGAGGAAGTAGATATACTGATTATGAAGTATAAGGAGGGTTTGAGTATCAAGCAAATCAAAGATAAGCTAGATATTTCTGAAAGCGCGACTAAAATGCGAATCAAGCGTGCAAAAGAAAAAGTTAGAGAACTTTATCTAGAAAATAGTACGCCGCCAAGAATGGCTCAATAATCAGCCCAATTACTCCATGCGCAAGGGATAGAAGTGGTATGAGGCGTCAATGATGGCACTTACGGAACTTAGTGCTGCGATGGCTCCTTAGAGACAAGCAGCACTTAGTGTAGTAGTGACAGCATAGCCTCATAAGAACGGATAGCCCGACCCGGAGGGATGCGCCCAAAAAAATAATGTTTAAGCCCATGAAATGACCTTCATGGGCTTTTTTGTCTTTATAGAGACTCAAGTACTACTTAATACAAGACGTTTTATCTTAAACATTTCTAAAGTTTTTTCATTATTGAAATAAGGTACTATATTTATTGAACATTATAAGGTATTAAAAAAATCCTTAATGAAAAAACTAAGAATAACTGTCTTGCTATTATTAATGGCGTCTTTTAGCCAATTAGATGCCCAAGTCCTGATTAATGAATTTTCAGCGGCCAATTATAGCGATTTTACAGATAATTATGGCGAAAATGAAGACTGGATAGAACTGTATAATGCAGGGGCTAGCAGTGTGAGTTTGAATGGCCATTATTTAAGTGATAAACTAGATAATCCAACTAAATGGACTTTCCCTAATGGTACAAGTATAGCAGCAGGAGAGCATATGGTCATTTTTGCAAGTGGCAGAGATGTTACTTCGGGTGGGAATTTACACACTAATTTTAAATTGACTCAAACAAAGGGCTCGGAGGTTATTTTGCTTTCTGATCCTTCTGAGGCTCCAATAGCGCTCTATGAGTTGAATGCGCCTAATAAGGTGAATGAATCAACAGGACGTATATCAGATGGGGATGCTAATTGGGGTATTATGGAGAATCCAACGCCTGGTAATCCAAATACCAATGTCAAACAGTTTTATGCCACTCAGCCTGATTCTTCTCCAGATCCAGGATTATTTACGGGATCTGTAGATGTTACTTTATCTAGTCCAGATCCAGGGGTGAGTATTCGTTATACTACCAATGGAGCAGATCCTACTGCTGGCTCGACTTTATATGCTGGCCCAATTACTTTAACGGAGACAACTGTTATTCGTGCCATTGCGATCAATCCTGATCCTGATATTCCTAATAGCTTTATCGAAACTAGTACTTATTTTGTAGATGATGTACACAGCATTCCTGTTGTCTCTATTAGTGGAGGAAGTGGAATCGCTAATCTGTTTGGGGGCGATCAATCTAATCCAGATACCACTTTTGAGTTATTTGATGAGAATCAAGTTTTCTTGGATGAAAGTTCTGGAGAAAGTAATAAACATGGAAATGATTCTTGGGCTTATGATCAAAGAGGAATTGATTATATTGCCAGAGATCAGTTTGGTTATGGACATGCAGTAGAGCATGAAATTTTCGGCACCACAGATAGAGATAAATTCCAAAGACTTATGTTAAAGGCTGCGGCAAATGATAATTATCCAGAGTCGGATGGTGCTCATATTCGCGATGCCTACCTTCACGAGCTTTCTCAAAGAGCGAATATGGATATGGATGAGCGAAGTAATGAGCCTTGTATTGTGTATCTAAACGGAGAATATTGGGGAGTATATGAAATGAGGGAAAAAGTAGATGATATAGACTATACCAAATATTATTATGATCAAGATGAAGGGGATGTTCAATTTATTAAAACTTGGGGATGGACATGGGAAGAATATGGTAGCCCACAAGCCTTGAATGAATGGAATAACTTACACAATTATATCGTCTCTAATGATATGTCGAATGATGCGAACTATGAGTATGTGGAAGAGCGTTTGAATGTATTGAGTCTAATTGACTATATCATTTTAAATACGCATGCCGTTTGTTCGGATTGGCTGAATTATAATACAGGCTGGTGGCGTGGATTAAATCCTGATGGTGGTGCCTTGAAATGGCGTTATATCCTTTGGGATTTAGATGCATCTTTTGGGCATTATATCAATTATACTGGCATACCTGATACAGGAGCAAATGCTGATCCTTGTGATAATGAAGCTCCTGGCATTAGTGATCCTGAAGGGCATGTGGATATATTAGTCGCTTTATACGAAAACCAAGATTTTTACGATATGTATATCAACCGATATGCAGACCTCAATAATACTTACTTTACTTGCGATTATATGATCGATCTTTTGGATGAAATGATCGGACGTATAGAGCCAGAAATGCAACGACAAATTGATAAATGGGGCGGTAGTATGACGGGCTGGCAAAATAATGTACAAGCATTAGAAGATTTTATCCTAACACGTTGTACAGCCATTAATGACGGATTAGTAGATTGCTACGAATTGGAAGGGCCTTTTGATTTAACGGTTGATTTAACTCCAGTAGGTGCTGGTACGGTTCAAGTCAATACTTTTATTCCAGACGCCTATCCTTATCTGGGATCTTATTATGGTGGTGTAAATGTCACCTTAACAGCAGAAGCGGAAGAAGGCTACGTATTCAGTCATTGGGAAATTATTCCAGACATCACAGCAGATCATAACGATCCTGTTTTGAGTTTTGAAATGACAGAATCAATGAGTATCGTCGCTCACTTCATAGAAGAAGTACCTCAAGACTTGACCGTCTTAGTCGAGCCCCTTAATGCTGGTAATGTCGTATTAAATACGAATCTCTTAAGCAGCTATCCATTTACTATTTCAGCCTTAGCAGGTACGGAGATGTCAGTAGAAGCCATTGCTGCCGATTGCTATGTATTTGATTATTGGGAAATCAATAATCATACAATAGATCCAGCGACTAATCCAACGGCTTTATTCGATCTTGCCGTTACGGATACGCTAATCGCTCACTTCGTCAATGAAACCGCTCAATTGAATTTCTTTGCTAATCCTCCTGGAGCAGGATCAATTGATTTCAATGGAACCATATTAAATACTTGGCCGACTCAGGAAAGTATGAACCTTTGTGAATTAGTAAATTTAGAAGCGATCCCAGCAGAAGGCTATATCTTTGATTATTGGGAAATCAGTAATCATAATATAACAGATAATACAGCCTCCATCACTTCATTTGAATTTAATAATGCCGATAATGTCATTGCACACTTTACAGAAAACCTAGGCCATATAGAAGTCTCCACAGATCCAATAGGAAGTATAAGCATAGACGGGCAGCCTATCAGCACTCCAACTTATGAGGCAGATTTGCCAGTCGGAACAGAAGTCGTGATAGATGCGACTCCTCCTGCAGGCTATGAATTTGATTATTGGGAAGTCAATGGCGAGATCGTAAATTCAGGCAATCCATCTTATACGCACATCTTAGCTTATGGAGAAGAAAATGATGTCATTGCTATTTTTAGAGCAGTAGCTTGCTCATTGGCTTTGCCGAATGTCTTTACACCTAATAGTGATGGCGCTAATGATGTTTTCAGACCATTATATACCAATTGCAATTTCAATAGCTATCAATTAACCATCTACAATCGTTGGGGAAAAATCGTTTACCAATCAAATGATATTAACCAATCTTGGAAAGCTGATGATGCTGAAATCGGAGTATATGTATACATGCTTTCTTATCAGGTCTCAGAAGGGGAGGAGATAAGAGATGACTTCAGACAAGGGAATATTACCTTATTAAGGTAATCGTCTAAAAATAATAATTAGTTTCGTACTTTTACATAATGCTCAAATAATGAACTCATTATTTGAGCATTGTTTTGAATAATAGATATATAGAATGATAAAGATGAAATACCTAATACTGATAGTAGCGACTTTATTATCAATTAATGCAACGGCCCAATTTGAATTTGGCGACCTAATAATCAATGAATTTGTGGCTTCCAGCGATAGCCTAAGCGGCATTAGTGATCCAAGTGGTAGTTATGCCGATTGGATTGAAATTTATAACCCACAAGATACACCCATTATTTTATCGGGCTATCACTTAAGTGATAATTATGATAATCCTGAAAAATGGACTTTCCCTCCTAATGCACTAATCGAGGCAAATGGATATTTGATCGTGTGGGCAGATAATGATACTTTAGAAACAGGGGTACACACTAATTTTAGGTTATCTAAAGCAGGGGAGCAAATCCTTTTATCATCTCCTATAGGAACGCCATTAGATTCTGTTGGATTTGGAGAGCAAGTAACTAACTTAAGCGCAGCAAGATTCCCTAATGGAACGGGCGGTTTTATTATTCAACACGCTACACCAATGGCCAATAATGAAATACAGCCAGCTCCCACGATCTCACAAATGGACGTCTCTATCAATGAGTTTGTAGCTGATAATGATAGCCTGACAGGCGTAGCAGATGAATTCGGAGGTTACGGAGATTGGATAGAACTCTATAATAATACCAATCAAGCCATTGATCTGGGCGGCTGCTTTTTAAGCGATACCGTTGATATCCCAACTAGATGGGCCTTCCGAATGGGAACCAGCATTCCAGCTAATGATTACCTAATTATATGGGCGGATAAAGATCCAGAAGAAGGGCCTTTACACACTAATTTTAGCCTATCTTCTGATGGCGAAGCAATCATCCTAACTAATGTCAATGGCACCCTCATTGATGGCTTCACCTACGAAGCCCAACAGGAAGGTTATGGGATGTCTCGCATACCCAATGGCACAGGAGATTTCGTCTTCAAAACCCCCACTTTTAATGCTAATAATGAAATAGGATTAGGTATTCAAAATGCAGCGGAGATCGGTCTCTCTCTTTATCCCAATCCAGTCACCTCAATGCTCAATATACAATCAGATATAGCATACGAGAGCATGAGGATATTGGATAGTACAGGAAAACTAATGTTAGAAAAACACGACTTAATGGATCAACAAACTATAGAGTTGTCGGAATGGCCTGTGGGAATTTATTTTTTACAAATCAATATCAAAGATCAAAATTATCAAACAAGATTTAGCGTCCTGAAGTAAATATTCTTTGGGCGCATCCCGATCCTTATTTTTCATCGGCCATGTAGGGGCGGTACCTACGTGTCCGCCCGCCGATGAAAAATAAGGATCGGGTCGGGCTATCCGCTCTTATGAGCCTATCCGTATGCATTTCAGCATAGTCGGTACTTGTCTGTCCCTGCGGGCGCAGCCTGCGTCCCTCCTTGCTTCAAAGGCATCCGCATATACGCCTCATACCGCTCCTATCCCTTGCGCAAGCAAACAAAAAGCTTATTTCTTAGTCAAGCGAATAGCAGTGACTATTTCATTGCGAAACTGCACAAAATCAGCAGAACGAGGATCATACATAATCTCAGACAATAAAGAGAGTTCTATTTTTTTGTGAATGATAAAAGATACATCAGACCTCATATCCACTACAACCCCCTCTGAACCTATAAATACATAAGCATTAGATTGTACTTTTATATTGCGGCCTTTCGTATAATACACATCTGCCTGCAATGAAAATCCTTGCTCAGTAAATTTATTAAAACCTCTTTCTACTCCATAAACAAAAGTTCTGTTCTCAAATAAAGACTCATCCAAAACATAGGTGGTTCTTCTATCTAAGATGCCTAAACTAAGGGTGTAAAATTCACTATTTAGACTAATACCAAATGATATGTTTTGATAAGCTGGAGCAAAAGGAGAAGAAATCTTGATACGATCCCCATTCGTTTTATAATGGTAAGTCTTTAAGTATTGACTTCTAAAAGAATGTAATAAAAATCCACTAACATTGTCTAAAATAAAATAATTTAGATAAGAATGTAATTGAAAACGATCAATATACTTTTGTAGGTTTTCACCTAACTCTTTGCGATACCCGATGGAGGTTTTAAATTGATTTCTTAGCTGAATATTTCCCCAACTAAGCTTATTATTGAGGTGGTATCTAGCTCTCAAGGAATAATTCATCCGCTTCTCATTATCCCAATTATTGCTATAATGAAAACCAAGCGCAAAATAGCCCATCATATTATTCTTAGAATTCCATCCTACTGGATCAAATGAATTAGGAACAAGCAGATAGGTACCTGCATCAATTTCATTAATAGATAAATCGTTTAGTTGTTTGAGCGTGCTAATATCAGTGTCATAATCATAGGCGATTTGATGAAAACTTTCTTTACTTTTTACCTTGTGTAACAAATAAGTAGATTTGACTGCCTCATTACTAAGATGCTTGACAGCCAGAGGTATCTTTAACTGTTGAATCCCTGAAATATTATCAGATTCCAGTTTATTTACCTTCTTGATGGATTCATGACTAATGCCATACAGCTTAGCAATATCTTTGAGTTTTTCTCCTTTCTTCAAACTATGTTGCCAGTATACACTTGTATTGTCTTTATACACTGATTGAGCAAATAATCCAATTGGGGTAAAAAAGTAAAATAAAAGAATCAATAATAGATACTTCATTAAATAAGCCTTTTTAGTGGTTCAGTTTATAAGTTTCTGACTTTAAGTTGTAGTATTTTTGCGATTATACAAGGCATTTTTGAGGCCCATAGCAGGGCTACGGAACGAAAAAATAAGGAAGTAGAATCGTAAAAAGATAAAACTTGGGCTGTCAAGGACTTATAAATTGAACCATTAGGGGTAAATTAAAAAGCTCATAAGAGCAGCGACTACATGACGATACTTTCAAGCAAATATTTATCAAATTGCTCATTTAAAAAATCACCTGAATTTTTAGATGGCATCTTTCCGTAGTCAGTAATAGTTTGCAGTTGAGCAGAATTAAACTGATCGATATTTGTCTCAGTAGCAAATAGATATAGAAAGCTGATGTCGAGTAAAAGTGTAAAAAAGTTTTTCATAAAGCTAAATTAAGTTGTGGTTAAAAATCCCTCATTGCTTAATCATTCAATGATAATACAAATATAGAGCAAGCGTTCAACTTAAATAAACAAAAAATGATAGCAAATTAAGCAAGCTAAATCGCTAATTGATAGCTTGAAAAGGCTTTTTTTTACATAAAGTACTCTAAATCAATGCTTCTGTGTTTTTTATTTCTCAAAAAAATAAACAATAAATACTAAGCTAAGAGAAAAAAGATCCGATTTTAATCGGAGCTTTTTGAGATAAGTAGTTGAAGGTAATTATTCGTGCATTCTTGATGAGCTTATTTTTAGCTTAGACAAGGCGGTTTTCGCCAGTAATAGCAGGGCTATTGCTAAGAAAAGCAACGCAGGATAAGCTAAAAAGAGGCCATCAGAACTAGCGAAGTAATTAACTTTAGCTACTTATATAGTCTTAATCAATTAATTTTTTTAGAGTATCTGAGTACTTCCTACAGGAATACAATAAGATGATTTGTCTCCAT
>JAHDDN010000169.1 GCA_020629335.1 Chitinophagales bacterium
CTTAAAAAGAGAAAAATTGGTATAAATGGAAGTACTCCTTCCCCATTAATAATTAGGAAAAGTATCGTTTTTCAAAAACTTAAAATCTAATAATCAAACTGATAAAGCCATATAGAGGAAAATAAAAAAAGAACCATGTTAACATCTGGGGGGTATAAGAGATCTTAGAGCATACAATAGTTCTAAACAATCGAAGTAATATAAATGTGAATAAAGGAATAAAAAAGTGATTTTAATAAAGCAAACCCAGATACTTATACACTTATCAACAAACTTATCAAGATTTATAAACAAAGAAATGGAAAAAATCCATATTAAAATACAAAAATCCTAAAACTATGCTAACTTATAAACAGAAAACAAAATAAAGCTGTGGATAAAGCCTCATAAATTTATAAAAAACGAATTACTTTAGTAAAAGGCGTCAATATCGAGCCTAAGAAACAAAAAAAACGCTATAATTTATCAACATCAAGTCATAATTACAAACATTACAAAATCTAATATTCATAATCAACTGACAGCCAATATTAAAATTTATGGTAGTATCAACAGTAAGTAATAAATGCTGTGGAAAACGCTAGAATTTTTGTTTAAAAAAACAAGTTAAATTCCTTGAAAATGAGTATTGTGGATAAGAGTACACTTACCCACATTCTATCCTCAACTAGCTAACAACATTTTAATACACTATCAACAGCGCTTATAAATTGTGTAAATGTAGATAAAGTAATCCACATGAATGTGGAAAAGCTCACTACACTAAATAAATACAAACAAAAGGGTGTTATTTAAATGTTAATAACCTATACTTAATGTTAAATACTGAAGAAACATAAACAACTAAATGGGTTTATCAACATATCCACAGCCCTAATAATAATGGTATTAAAGAAGAAATTTTAAAAAAAGAAAACAAATCAACATTCATAATACCATAACATAGAAACTCCTCTACTTGAAAATATTAGCCTAAAAATTAGAATATCACAATCTATTTTAGTAAGAGCAAATTTCATGGTCAAATTTTTGAAAACAACAACAACAATATCAAATAGAATATTTCATAATATTATTGTTAGGCGATTTTTTTCGAATACTAATCATATCTCCTTGTCAATAATTAATACAAGTAGATATTTCAATAAAATAAAGGGTAAAAAGTAAAAAAAATGATTGGATTTTATAACTTAAGGTTAGTCGATACAATTTGTTGATTATCAACACTTAAAAGCTTTGAATTAATATTTTAGTATAAATAACTGATTGTTAGCTTTGTGGAAAAGTGGATAACTTTGTGGATAATTAAACTATACAGTGCAGAAAAATAAAAATTACATATTAGAATAATAGTCGCCGCTATATTCATCCTTAGCTATTTATTCAGTCTTCTCTCCTCTCCTACTGAATTCTTATCATTTTTAATTTCTAAACTAAACTCGCCATCTAAAACACGAATATCATTTTCAGCCAATACTTTATTAAAGACAGCACCGAAGAAAATAATCTGCGAGGTAATAAAGATCCAAATCAGTAATCCAATTAAAGAAGATGCGGTTCCATAAATACTTAAATTACTATAACCAATGAAATTGGCAAACATCCATTTACTTACAGAAAAGAAAAATGCAGTTAAAATAGAACCAGGCAAAACATCAGACCATTTGAGGGAGAGATTAGGCAATACTTTGAATACCCAAAAGAACAAAAATACAAACAAAGCAAAAACACCTAATCTATTAGCCAAAAACATAATCCATTGCGTATTAATCAAAAATTCACTCAATTGATCACCTAAAATCACTAAAATAGTATCAAACAAAAGGGCTGCAACCAATAAAAACCCAATTAGAACCAGTATAGATAGAGATAGTAAGCGATTCTTGAAAAATAGCAGAACGCCTTTCGTCTTAGGAGGACGTGCCCATATTTTATTAAAAGCATTGGATAATTGCACAAAAGCACCAGTCGCACCAAAGAAGAATGTTAATATCAATACAAAAGTCTTCCAACCACTATTTCGATAGGTCTTGATATTCTCAATCCAACGCATAATCATTTCAGTTGTTTCAAATCCAAAAGCATCTCTTAACTCATTAGCAATCTTAAGATTTGCTTCAACATCACTAACAAAGTAACTACCAATGAATAGGATAACAATTAAACCTGGTGCTACAGAAAAAATAGTATAGTAAGCCAATGCCGCTCCATAAGTAAAAAGATCATTTTTTATAAATGCTTTTATTGTATCTTTGAATAAGAGAAAGGCGATTCGAAAACTGCTTAATAAGGTATAAGGTAAATCCTTTATCATATACGTGAAGGTAAGAAATCCTAAAATTGAAATATAGTAATTTTACAAAAATTGCTAAGGATAATTTAAATTTGTAGCACTGAATAAATTTAATTTGGGGCTTCCCCTTCGGGTCGGGCTGTCCGCTCTTATGGAGCTATGATCTTCCTACTTCGCTAAGTGCTGCTTGTCTGCTAAAGCCAGCCATCGCATCACTAAGCTACGTAAGTCAGAACATGGCCGCTCCATACCTAAGCCTAAAAATAAAATCGAATAGTATAAAGTCTAACTATTTTTAATATTATATAATTTTATGTCAAATAATAACCCTTTACTTAATAAAGCCGATAAATATATTAGCAAGGCTAAGGCATTAGTAGCCAAAGCAAATTTTAGTTCAGCACTGGATGAATACGAAAATGCAAAAATTATATACGAAAAATTTAGACTTTGGAAAGAATATATAATTGCTATAAATGGAGTGGCAAATATGTACTTCCGAATGGGAAAATATGAAGAGTCGCTAAAGTATTTAAATGAAGGAGAAAAAATTTGTGAGAAAGAACTAGGAATTCAAGATACATTATTATATGAGATCAAAGATTTACAAGCCAAAATCCACATTAGAAAAAATGAATTTGAAGATGCTTTTAGAATATTAAAAAATACACAAGAAGCAAGAGAACAATTTTTTCCAGACAATGAAGATGAATTATTTAAAACTTATCATTTACTGAGTTTATACTATATGGACACAGATAAATATACTCTCCAGAAAAAATATAGTGATTTGGCTTTACATGTTAAGCTGTCAAATGGAAAAGCAATAGATGAAGGAGTTGCCAGAATTTATAATAATACAGGACTGTACTATTATGAAAGAGGAAATTATAAAAAATCAATAGAATACTATTTTAAAGCAAGAGATATATACGAAGCACTTCCAAATGACAATGGTTATCTTATCGCAACAACCTATAGTAATACAGGACTTAGTTTTGAAAGAATGGGAGATTATGATAAAGCACTCTCCTATCACAAAAAAGCACTAAAAACAAGAATTCGATTATTTGGAGAATACCATATAGATGTGGCGATCTCCTATAATAATTTAGGTGTCTATCACTACTACAAAAAAAATAAAGAATTAACCTATATTAATTTTTTAAAAGCAAAAGAAATTAGTGAAGAAGTATTAGGCGGAGAAGATTTGTATACTGCTCTATTTACCTACAATATAGGAAACTACTATAGGCTCTATGATGATTTAGATATGGCCATCCAATTTCACCAAAAAGCATTAGAAATTAGAATCCACTGCTTAGGAGAAAACCATACGATAGTAGGAAGCTCCTATGTGAGTATAGGAGAGGTATACTTAAGAAGAGGAGATTTAGAATTAGCTTTAATTAGCTATCAAAAAGGCTTGGAAAACAGTAAAAAAGGTAAAAACTCAACTACGGCAGAAGCTTACTATGGATTGGGAGAGGTTTATTTAGAAAAAAAGGAATACCTTAAAAGTCTATCCTATTACCAAAAAGCCATCACTTATTATATGCCTGAATATAATAATGAAGATATCTATGATAATCCTACCTTGGAAAGTTATGCCTATTCAAGAATATTAATAGATACCTTTAGAGAAAAAGCAAAAGTATTTTATAAACTTTATAAAATAACCAACGAACCAAAGGATCTACTTGCGGCTTTCAATACTTATGAACTAAGTGCTATAGCTATTGACAAACTAAGACAAAATTATCAGACAGAAGAATCTAAACATACCTTATCTGGTACAGCAATGCCACTCTATGAAAATTTTATAGAAGTAAGTTTGGAGTTATACAAAAATACCGCTGATGAAGTATATAAAGAAAAAGCTTTCCTAATAGCAGAGAAAGGTAAAGCAATGTCACTAATAGCTTTGATGAATGAAACAGAAGCTAAAATTACAGCTAATTTACCAGAGCACCTTTTAGAGAAAGAACATAATATTTACACAGAACTGATGTATATCGATAAACAGATTAATCGGGAGCGTGCAAAAGGAGCTAATTTAAATAAAGAGAAATTAAGCGACTGGGAAAGTGAATACTTTGACTGTAAATTAGAGTATGAAAAATTGATTAAAGAATTTGAAATTAACTTCAAAGAATACTATGATTTAAAATATAATCAAGCATCCATTACAATTGAAGAAGTACAAGCAGTACTTAATAAGGATACTGCTTTAATTGAATATTTTGTTGGTCAAAAAAATATTTATGTATTCATATTTTCTGATCAGGAATTCAATTATGTGAAAATTAAAAATAATCAAAAATTAACTAAGCTTCATGAAAGTCTACAAGAGTCAATAGATCTCTTAGAAGTAAAGGATTTTGAAAAAACAGCAATTGATATATATGAAATTATATTGATGCCTATTGAGGAGTATTTTTACGATAAAGAACACTTGATTTTTATTAATGATGATGTCCTAAATTATATCCCTTTTGACGTATTGATAAAAAATAAAAATGAAGAAGCTCGATACTTTAATCAATTGAATTACTTGATTAATAAATATGTAATTACGCATCACTACTCTGTATCCTTATATATTAAGGGCGTTAATAAAAGATCAAAAATAGCCTTTAGCGAAAAAAGTTTTTTAGGTATAGCTCCAGTCAATTTTGGGCATATTGAGTCAGAGTCAGTGGTCATGGAAAGTAGCCAGTTAACTGGCCACGAAACTAAAGTACTCAGAGCCACAAATGATAATAATGGTATAAATAAATTGCCTGAAACTATAGCTGAAGTAAAAGAAGTATATAACCTATTCGAAAATAAACAGCTAGATTCAGCCGCTTTTCTATATGGATCAGCCTCTAAGAAAAATTTATACAAATACGCCAACCGCTACAATTACTTACTAATAGCCACCCATGGATTTGTTAATCAAATAAATGCTAAATTGAGTGGAATATATCTTGCAAAGAATAAGGAAGGGGAAGATGATGGAAAACTCTATATTTCTGACGCTTACCAACTAAATTTAAATGCTAATTTGGTCGTTTTAAGTAGTTGTTCAAGTGGTATTGGAGAATTGCATTTAGGGGAAGGATTAATCGCGATTAATCGAGGGTTTTTATACGCAGGAGCAGCTAACATTATTTATTCTCTATTTGATATACCAGATGCATCTACCAGTATGCTAGTTAAATTGCTGTTCAAACATATCCTTGATGGAGATAAGTATAGCGTCGCTTTAAGAAAAGCGAAAATGCAGTTGATGAAGAAAGAAGAAATGACCATCCAAGATTGGGCAGGTTTAGCCCTAATCGGTCAATAACAAACTGAATAATACTTTTCATATCATTCGATAAAATAACAAAGCCACCTAAACTAAATAAATAGTATAGGTGGCTTCGTATCTTTTTAAATTAAGTGAAATCCTACTAAGCAGACTTAGATAAAGGTGGATTGTAGACATAAAATTTACCAATAATAGCCTTACCTCCTTTTAAAGCAGCTTTCCAGTAATAGAGACCAGATGGAAATTTATCCATAGGATCTAAGGAAAGTTTATAGTTAGAAGTATCCGCCTCTAAGGTAGTTTTCAGAACTCTTTCTTTCTGGTTTTCTACGATTAAAGTAATTGGCTGATCACTATCTGTTGCTAACTCAAAGTTAACTTCCTTAGTACACAACTGATCCTTAATAGGAGCTTTCACGTTAATTACAGCCACAAATAAGTTTCTGTAAGTTAATTGCTCCTCAATTAATCGCTCATACATCGGTATGGGCAATGCTTCTGCTTTTAATTGAGCCAGGATTTGGTCCAAATCAGCAGGATTATCTGATATGCTAACAGTACTATTGAGTTCACCAAAGAATGGATGCCGTGTTAAATGAGAATAATCTTCGTCTTCTAAAAATCTTAATAATTGATTAACTGCGTCGCTACAATGTAGACAACTATTAACATGATCGTATATATCTTTAGGTAGACGGTTAATTAAACCAAGTTTAACAGCATCTGTATAAAGGGAGACGCCAATATCTGTTAGGTGCTTATCGTCGTTAAAAAATTTAGTTTTCATCTTTCGATAGTATTTCTGAGTAATTGAGCATAAAAAATAAAACGGGTTCTGAATAAATAACGGTTAAATAAATATAGGGTTTGTATTTTAATTGTTTAGACGATTAGTATCATCGAATTTTGACAAAAAAAGCTATTTTTTTTCAAAAAAATGATAAATAACTCCTCCAAACCACTCATCTGCATACTTATTTACAGGTTTTTCGGATATTTTTGTCAAAAGTAGCTTCTCTTCTGTATTTAGTTTCTTGACTAAGCTGATACGTTCTTGACTGAGATAATGCATATATAGCAACTTAGCAATAAAACGTGCCTTCTGTCTAGAAAACCATTTCCAAAGATTATTGGAAGAGGTTAACTTATTTTCAAAATTGTTGATAAATACATTCAAGTGCTCCCATTTAGCCCCCTCATTTAAAGGAGCATAATTAATGCCAAATATTTTTATAAAGTCGCTTAGATCATCGCCTTCCAAATCAAGTAAGGCTGCATCTTTCTCATTTAATATAAGGCAGAAATGCACTTTCATGCAAATTTCAAGCTTTCTTTGGTCAAGTTGAGAAAATAATTGCATCAACTCTTTAAAGGAATGCAACACATACTGCATATCTATTTGATTAGACACTACCTTAAACAAAGAATCACTCGTCGGTGGTTCCACTATTATTTCATTTCGAGTAATAGTCGCTTTCTGAGTATGAAAAGCTTTGACCGCATCCTTAATTACATTACCAATTACTCGGTAAATAAAGGTACTGAATAAAGCTTCTCCTTTGTAAGAACTCAATTGTCCCTTCTGTAACTTTAACAAAAGTTTCTCCTTCACTGTTTGAACCACATCATCCACATCACTCGATTTGATTTGATTGGTTTTGACAAAAGAATGAACTCTAAAAGCTAAGTTCTCGGTATACTTGAGTATCAATCTAGGGGATTGACTAGCCAATAAAAGTTGATCTTCATAATTTTTACAAATATTATCTATCGCCTTAACCAATAAGGTCTTAATGATAGCAATCTGCTCATTTTTTTTACAAAGAGACTTCAATTGACTTGGTAAACGATGCTGTATTTCAATAAGTAATGAATCATAATCCGACTCAATAAACACGCCTTGTTCTACATAAAAATCGATGATTTTATCGACTAAATGACGATATTTATCCAAAAGTAATACAGGATCATTATACAAAATATCTAAGTCTGTATGTTGGGTCACAATCGGGATGTTTAGCATTAGTGTGTTCGTTTCCTTATATAGACGATTACGACGCCTTTATTTTGAAAACTTTAATTTTTTTTTCTTTCTTCTCTAATCCAATTCAGTACCAACTGAAAGTGATCTGTAGGTGCGTCCTTATGAGTAAGTATATCAATATGCCCATAATCATGCATGAATCCATTTGCTTTAGACAATAACACAAATTGATCTCCACTATTATTACCAGCCTCCTTCATCATACGCTTTACATCATCAGGATGCCCTAAATGCGTCTCATCTAATCCAGTTAAGTATAAAGTAGGGGGTGTATTAGCAGCCTTCAATGCTGCACCATAATCATAGCCATCCTTATCGTCTATCCACTGATTAGAATAAACCCATTTTGTCATCTGATAATACATATTACGAGCCATGTCCGCACTTCCAATATTGTATTTACGCACAGGAACAAAGCCAAAAATACGAATAAGTGATCGAAATACAACTGTCCAAGCAAAATCTATATTCGCTAATCGCTGCCAATTAAAGACCTTGATACTACGCTTAGAAGAGAAAAATACAATAGACCGCACATTTGGCTGATAACGAGCAAAATAGGAAAGCAATAATACACCACCCCAAGAATGCGCCATCCAATGTTGAGCTTGTCCTCCTTTTAAATCGTCTATATAGCGCACAAAAGCAGCAATATCCTCCGTAATAGCCTCCGTTTGCCCATAAGTAGATTGACGACTAAGAGCAGGCGTACTTAAGCCAATCCCTCGCAAATCACCTATAAAGACATCATAACCAGCTTTCGCCAAAAATGGAGCCAAACCCTTATGGCTCTTAGAATAAAAAATCCGACCATCTTCTAAAGAACCATGCATCAAAAAAATAGCTTCTCCATCAGGATTCGTATAATAACGCTTCAAATGCAAGCGTTCCGAACCCAAAGGAATAAAAATTGACTCGCTTTGAAGCGCCTCTACACTAACTAATGACATGTATTAATAACTAAATGGAAAAATACTAAGCAAAAGTACACTAAATGCGTTATATTAGAAAGTAGACAGTCTCTTTTATGGGGCTTCCTCTTTGCGCCAATGCAAATGTAGGGGCCGTACTGTGTGTCGGTCCGCATTGGCGCAAAGAGTCGGGCTGTCCGCTCTCATGCGGCTATGTGCCAGCTACTACGCTAAGTGCTGCTTGTCTCTAAGGAGCCATCGCATCACTAAGCTACGTAAGCAGTCCCATTGACGCCACATACCGCTACCATCCCTAAGCCAAATAAGTTAAAAACAGCAACAAATGATTGAGATAAAAGAACAACAAATAGAAAATATATGGACTGCCTTATATGATGTCAAAGACCCAGAAATACCAGTAATTTCTGTAGTCGATTTGGGCATTATCGTGAAGATCGTAATGGATGATCAATCAAAGGCAACAGTCACCATGACGCCTACCTTTACAGGCTGTCCAGCGATTGATTATATGAAGGAAGAAATACAAGCAAAAGTGGCTGGATTAGACTTTGTGAAAGAGGCCGAAGTCATCGTAGATTTCTCCGAAGCTTGGACTTCAGATAGAATTAGTGATAAAGGCAGAGATCAATTAAAAAACTTCGGATTAGCACCACCAGCCAAGCATGGTGGCAATGTAGATATGGCTGCCGTATCTAAAGTAAGCTGTCCTAATTGCGGGAGTGCGGATACGACACTAAATACGCCCTTTGGGCCTACGTTATGTCGCTCCATTCATTTCTGTTTTAACTGTAAGGAAGGCTTCGAAGGATTTAAACCTGTTTAAGATTGCTCATCCTCTGGTTTGATATGATTCCAGCCTTGCGCTTTCATATCGTGTTGCTTGCCTTGTTTAGTAACCAGCTTAATGCCTTCACTTGCTTCCGTAATTTGACCGATTATCGTAATATCTGCGCTGAGGACATCTAATTTCGCACGATCCTCTTTGTCTACAGTGAAGAGGAGTTCGTAGTCTTCTCCCCCATTCAGGGCACAAGTAGTAGGATCAATACTAAATTTAAGAGCTAGATGAAAAGTCTGATTATTAATCGGGATATTCTCCTCATATACATGACAGCCCACCTTAGAGGCTTGGCAAATATGCATTAAATCAGAAGAAACGCCATCTGATACATCAATCATAGAAGTAGGTTGTATACCTTCTCGCTCTAAAGCTTCCATGACATCCTTTCGAGCGAAAGGCTTTAGTTGACGACCAACTACATAGTCTTGATCTTCTAAGTCGGGTTGTACCTTCGGGTTTTCCAAGAAAATTTGTTTTTCCCTCTCTAAAAGCTGAAGTCCCAAGTAGGCACCTCCTAAATCACCAGAAACACAAATCAAATCGCCAACTTTTGCAGTATGTCGGTAAGTAATCTTATTTTTGTTTACCTTGCCGATGGCGCTAACGCTGATGAGTAAGCCTGACTTAGAGGAAGTGGTATCACCACCCACTAAATCAACCCCATACTCAATACAAGCGGCGTGAACACCCTCGTATATTTCATCTAAAGCCTCCACCGAGAAACGATTGGAAATGGCTATAGAAAAGGTGAATTGTTCAGGGGTGCCATTCATCGCATAGATGTCTGAAAGATTGACAATAACTGATTTATAGCCTAAATGCTTAAGAGGAGTGTACATCAAATCAAAGTGAATACCTTCCATCAATAAATCAGTAGAAACCAGTAGGTGTTGATCTTCGTTAAAAGCTAAAACAGCCGCATCGTCCCCTACTCCGAAGATGGTGCTTTCTTGTCGTTTTCTAAAGTTTTTGGTGAGGTGCTTAATTAAGCCAAATTCTCCTAAAGTGCCTATTTCTGTTCTTTTTGCTTGATCTTTCATGCTGCAAAGGTAGGTCTTTAATGATGAATGAT
>JAHDDN010000170.1 GCA_020629335.1 Chitinophagales bacterium
TACTAACATACCTACTACCAACATACTAAGAAAAAAATATGGAATACTTAACAATCACCAACATACTAATAGGCGTTACCGTTGTTATCTCAGCAATGGCCCTCCAAAACAGAGAAATGATGTCTAAGCTGCTATTTGTTCCAACAGCAGTCAATCACCAAAAAGAATATTACCGATATATCAGTTCAGGGTTTATTCACGGAAGTTGGATGCACCTGGCATTCAATATGTTTGTTCTATGGAGTTTTGGAAATATTATCGAGCAAATTTTTAGTTATGAACAAGTCTTAGGAAAAATGGGCAACTTAGCTTATTTAGCCATGTACTTTATCGGAATGATCGTAGCAGATATTCCGACCTATTTGAAGCACAAAGACAACTATCAATATGCGAGTTTAGGGGCATCGGGAGCAGTATCAGCCGTATTATTCAGCTATATCCTAATCTCTCCCCTAAGTGGACTAATGATTTTCCCAATTCCAATTGAGATTCCAGCCATTATATTTGGCGTATTATACCTCGGCTATTCACTATACGCTGCCAGCAATGTCAGAGATAATATCAACCATGATGCTCACTTTTACGGAGCCGTCCTTGGGATCGTATTTACCATAGCCATTCACCCAAGTTTCGTAGGAGGATTCATCAATCAAATCACCAATGCCTTAGGAGCGGGCTAAAAATATTTATAATGAACATAGACTTAAGAAGCGATACCGTAACCCAGCCATCAGCCGCCATGAAAGAGGCTATGATGAACGCTCCACTAGGAGATGATGTATTCGCAGAAGACCCAAGCGTCAATGCCTTGCAAGAATATGCTGCCGAAATGTTTGGGATGGAAGCAGCCCTCTACTGCCCATCTGGTACCATGACCAATCAAATAGCCGTCAAAGTACATACGCAGCCACTAGATGAGGTGATTTTACACAAATTGGCCCATATCTACTATTACGAAGTAGGCGGTTTCTCCTTTAATTCAGGCGTTTCTGTCAAATTGTGCGATGGACCCAACGGCAAAGTAACACCAGCAGACGTCAAAGCCAACACCATGCCCGACTACGACTGGTTTCCCAATACTTCATTAGTTTGTTTGGAAAATACAGTCAATAAAGGAGGTGGTTGTTGCTATGAACTATCCGAAATGCAAGCCGTTAAAAATACTTGTGATGAATTGGGCTTGAAACTGCATTTAGACGGTGCTCGTTTATTCAACGCAATGGTTTATAAAGGCTATTCTGCTAAAGAACTAGGCGGCCTATTTGATAGTATTTCGATCTGTTTATCCAAGGGATTAGGTGCTCCGATTGGTTCTTTATTACTAGGAACTAAAGATGCCATGAAAAAGGCCAGAAAGATACGTAAAGTATTAGGAGGAGGAATGAGACAAGGAGGAGTCATTGCAGCCGCAGGACTCTATGCTCTACAAAATAATATTGATCGCTTAGCAGAAGATCACCAAAGAGCGAAAGCACTGGAAGAAACACTAAGTAAAGCTTATTATGTAAAAGAAGTACTTCCTGTAGAAACAAATATTGTCATCTTCCACTTAGATGAAAATATCATGAGTGCCCCAAAATTCTGTGAATTCTTAGCCAAATGCAATATAAAAGCAGTCCCCGTCAGTACACAAGGTATCCGCCTAGTAACCCACTTAGACTATGACGATGAAATGCTCCAAAGAACGATAGATATAATAAGGAACTACAGATAGTACTTATAGACCATCGACTAACAACTATGGATTTTTAAAAGTCGATAGTCAATGGTCCATAGTCGATAGTTTTTTAGTTGTTTGGTTACAAAATGCAAGCTCAACCTTTTATTTGTACTCAAATCAGGCTGATAGCCATTCTATGGACCATCGACCGACAACTATGGACTTAATAATTGTCGATAGTCGATAGAAAATCTATGGACCGTCGACCGATAACCATTGACCTAATAACAATCACACTTATGATCGGTGTCTAGATCAATAGCCGTCACCACCTTTGTTTCCCGATCACAACCCGCAAAAACGATACGTACATTTTGATTATCCTTGGTGCGACCCTCCACTGCATAGGTAGGGCAGGGGCTATCATTAGGTTTGCTCTTGCGTTTATTGATTTTTCCATTTTTCAGGATATAGTCGATTTCCTTTTTGTCGATATATCGACAGTCCATTCTACAATAGGCATGTTTGGTGTACTTGATCTTATGCGACTGTAAAGAAGCCAGCGCATTATCAGGATCAAAGGCTGTTTCATTTCCGTAGTTTCCTCCACGATTGCCACCATCTCCTAAAATGCCTGCTTTATAGAGCAACATACATAATCCAACAATGAGGGCAGCGAAGATTCTACCAGTATTTCGATTGAGTTTCATCTTTTTTATTCTTATGACGCAGGACAAAGATAGGGTTACTGTAGGAATATTGAAATAATAAATTTGCTGGGATAAGTCAAGCAATATATTAATTTACAGTAAATGATTCATATCTTTGTTTTATTGTTAAATTACCTCCTTAAACTTATGAAATGTTAGCTAGCCTCGATTGGATTGTCATTATCCTATTCTTAGTGATATTTATTGGTTTCGCACTTTCTTTTACTGGTAAAGCAGGCAAAAATCTCAACTCTTTCTTTTTAGGAGGGAGAAGTTTGCCTTGGTATATTGCTGGTATTTCAATGGTCGCTACCACTTTTGCGGCAGATACCCCTTTAGCCGTTACAGAGTTAGTCGCCAAAAATGGAATTTCAGCCAATTGGCTTTGGTGGAATATGCTAGCGGGAGGAATGCTAACCACTTTCTTTTTCGCCAAGCTTTGGCATCGGGCGGATGTATTAACTGAAGTTGAGTTAATAGAGTTGCGGTATTCAGGGACACCTGCGGCCCTTTTGAGGGGATTTAAAGCCGTTTATTTGGGGGTTTTCATGAACCTGATGATTATAGGATGGGTGAATGTCGCTTTAATTGCTTTATTGGAAGGCTTCTTTAGTATATCACATTCCTCGGCTATTATGTACACAGCTATTGCTATGGTAATTGTAGCAGTGTACTCTTCCTTATCGGGCTTATTAGGAGTTGCCATGTCTGATGTGATTCAATTTATTACGGCTATGGTGGGCTGTATCTTATTAGCCATATTTGTGGTCAACTCAGAAGAAGTGGGAGGCATTACTAATATGAAAGCCAATTTAGATGATTGGACTTTGAGCTTTTTCCCAACTGTTGGAAGTAGTGAAGGGAGTACAGGTTCAGCATTAGCTATCAGTGTAGGTGCTTTCTTTTCCTATTTTGCAATACAATGGTGGGCTAGTTGGTATCCTGGTGCAGAACCAGGTGGAGGAGGCTATGTTGCCCAACGTATGATGAGCGCTAAAGATGAAAAAAACGCTATTTATGCGACTCTCTTTTTCCAGATTGGTCATTACTGTATTCGTCCTTGGCCGTGGATATTAGTGGCGCTTTGTGCATTGATTATCTATCCAGATTTAGATGACACCAAAATGGGTTTCGTATATGCTATTAGAGATTTTTTACCTCCTGGAATTAAGGGACTTCTATTAGTCTCCTTTCTAGCTGCATATATGAGTACTATTTCTACTCAATTAAACTGGGGGGCAAGTTATGTTGTTAATGATCTTTACAAGCGATTCATGAACCCTGGAGGTAGCGATAAAACCATGATTATGGTATCAAGACTGGTTACCTTTATCCTGATGATATTAGGAATTATGATTGCTACACAGATGGATTCTATTACGGGGGTATGGGAATTTGTTTTTCAATGTGGAGCAGGTCTTGGTTTGGTGCTAATCCTTCGTTGGTATTGGTGGCGAATCAATGCATGGAGTGAGATTACTGCGACCTTAGTACCGTTTATTATTTATGGGATTTCTAAGTTCCTTTATAATTCTAAATTGAGTGCTTATCAAGCAGAGTTAGGGGTAACGGAATTATCTGATGCCGCCATGAAAACTTTTAATGAGGGAGCTTATTGGTTACAATTTCCAGGCAGTTTCTTCTTGACAGTAGCGATTACAACTATAGCTTGGGTAGTAGTGACTTACTTCACTAAACCAACTGATCAAGCGCATTTGACAGCCTTCTATAAAAAAGTAAAACCAGATGGTTGGTGGAGTCATTTCAAACAACTCAATAATGAGGACGATCGTCCGTCAGAAATGGGTACTTTAGTGATTTGCTGGTTGAGCGCAGTTAGCATGACTTACGCGATTCTATTCACCACTGGTAAGCTAGTATTAGCCATGTGGACGGATGCGTTGATGTGGGGAGTGGTGGCAATTGTGAGTTTGGTGATTCTACGAATATTTATAGGGAAGACTCGATTTTTGACTTAATGTTGGACGTTGCAGTGCAACGTCCCTACGAGCGTTGTCCCAATACTCATTACCTCATACCCAATACCAAAAAATTGCGTGAGGGATGGCAGCGGTATGTGGCGTCCATGATGCGACTTATGGAGCTTAGGCAGACGTAGGCTGGCCCGAAGGGCAGACAAGTATGCCTTAGCGGAGTAGGAGCAGCATAGCCACATAAGAGCGGACAGCCCGCCCCTTCCTGTTTTTTCATGCGAGGGCGGACACATAGGTCCGCCCCTACTGGCGCATGAAAAAATAGGAAGGGGCACGCCCAAATTATAATTTATTGTAGGGGCAGACCTATGTGTCTGCCCTCCTGTAGTGTGTGACGAATGCTAATAAAAATGATCAATAATATACCTTACTCAAGCGAAAAAATAAGCTATGAAGATGCTGGTTTTTTCAATTCCTTAATACGTGATTATCTGAATGAAAAAGATAGCGTTGCGCCTTTGTATGAGTATGAGGTGTCTAAAGAAGGATTTGCAGCTGCTATTGAAAATCGTAGGGATGTGGCGATTGATCGAGAGTTATTAGTCAGTGTGTTGGAGCGACAATATAAGAATCTCAAATCTGCTCCAAAAGTTGAAGAAAATATTGCTTTACTAAAGGCTGAAAATACTTTTACAGTCATTACGGCTCATCAGCCAAATTTGTTTTTAGGGCCGCTTTATTTTATTCATAAGATAGTGTCTTGTATTAATTTGAGTAAGCAATTAAAATCGGATTTTCCTGATGATAATTTTGTGCCTGTATTTTGGTTAGGATCTGAAGATCATGATTTTGAGGAACTCAATCACTTTCATTTATTTGGAAAAACACTTCGGTGGGAAGATGAGCAAAAAGGAGCTATTGGACGGTACCAAACAGCAAGTCTGGAAGGCATTATTGTCTCTTTAAAAGAAATTTTAGGCAATAGTGAAAATGCCTTAGAAATAGTGCAGATTATTGAGCAGGCTTATTTAGGAGCCGCCAATATTAGTGAAGGGATTATTCGCCTTTTACATCATTTATTTGCTGATTATGGATTAGTGATAATTGACCAAGATGATGCGGAATTAAAAAGTGCTTTTATACCTCAAATAAAGCAAGAAATATTTGAAAATACCATTGCTAATTCTATTCAAAATCATATTGATTATTTGAATGAGCAAAGTTATAAAGTACAAGCAAATCCCAGAGCAATTAATGTGTTTTACTTAGCAGATAATCTGAGAGAACGTATTGTCCTAAATGAAGAAAACAATCAGTACGAAGTTTTGAATACTGACTTGGCTTTTAGTCGAGCTGAATTGGAAAAAGAAATCGACCATCATCCTGAACGATTCAGTCCAAATGTATTCCTTCGTGGATTATACCAAGAGCAGGTTTTGCCCAATTTAGCTTATATTGGAGGAGGAGGAGAGTCTTCTTATTGGTTAGAGTTGAAAGATGTTTTTGAGGCATTTAAACTGCCGTTTCCGATTATTATGTTGCGTAATTCTGTTGCTTATATAGATCAAAATAGCGCTAAAAAAAGAGCTAAATTAGGTTTGAGTTTGCAAGATATGTTTAGTCCTTTAGACCATTTCATTAATGCTTTTGTCAAGCGTCAATCTACTCATGAATTGAATTTATCTGAGGAAAAGGAACAGCTAAAGGAATTGTTTGCTAAAGTGGCTCAAAAGATGAAAGAAGTAGAGCCCAATTTGGAAAAATCTGCGATGGCAGAACTGAGCAAGCAAATAAAATCTATGGAGCAATTGGAGTCTAAGGCACTCAAAGCAGAAAAACGCAAGCAGGAACAAAGTCTACAACAAATCCGAAATGTCAATGCTAAGCTGTATCCGAATGGTAAATTACAAGAACGCTACTCTAATTTTATGGAGTTGTATGTCAAATATGGATCAGCATTTATTGATGTTTTACTAGCCGAGTTAGATCCTTTTGATAAAAATCTATGTGTCATCAGTTTTGAATAAAATGTATTACTTTTGCGGTTAAAGAAGAAAATAACGAAAAAATAGCCATTGACTAAGATGAAAGAGAGTAAGAAAAGAAGAACCAGAGCCAGAGAATCCCGAGCCGCCATAGAACGGCTTTATATTGCTATGCGCCACCTTTTTATCCGAGGGTATTATAAACCCTTTGGTGTATCAGGTATGGCGATTATTGAGGCACTCAAAGATTTAAGTCCTGAAATATACGGGGATATTACCCACAAAGAAAAAGTAGAATTAGAAGGTTTATCTTATGTAATCAATCGTTTGCCAAAAGGCGTAGAGGAGTGTCGATTAATCAAATTAATTTCTGATGAAGGATATCGTAATTCTAGCTTCCCTGTTATTGTGCCTGCTAAAAGGAGAAGAAATTGTTATCGAATAGATAAGGAGGAGATGTTTATTGAGGTTACAAGAGGTCGTTCAGAAATCTATGACATTTTGACTCATCTGACCTTTTTATTTGTAGAGGCAGAAAAGATCGCCAAAAATGCAGTAGATGAGTTTGGGAATTATACGCGTGAGTTTAAAAAGATAGAGGAAATCGTACAATCACGTTCGAGTAGGATGATTACCAAGCAGCCTTATGAAATTCCTGTGGAAGAGATCAACTTGATTTATTTGAGTACTCTTTTAGGTCGTACCTTTGAAGATGTCGAAACCATTTACCGACGTTTTAATGAAGAACCAGAAAGTTATAATGATTTATTTCATGTCACCTACTGGTTAGGAAAAACGGCTTTGGCGGATAAGAATGAAAAGAAAGAGCGGGAAATTAGTTTTACTTCTACTCTTAGAGATAGAATTGGTCATCATATTTATGGCGGAAGATGGGCGAAAAATATCAAGAAAAAACTATTTGAACATGGCTTAATGGAGCGTCCCATCCATATCATTAGTGCTAATTTGCATTCTGTGTTGAATTGCTTTTTTGCTCATCCAGCCTTAGATGATAGTCCAATTGCAAAAGGAAAAAATATAGAAGGTTTAGCGGTACTTTTAAGCGATTCAGATAAAGCTCCAAGAATGGACATTGTCACCGATTATGCCGATAGTAATGGTATGATGTTAGTAGAAGATATATCAGGGACTAATCTTCATATTCAAATATTTGATACTGCTAAGATTGATTTGGAAGACTTATCGCCAGAGCTAAAAGTTAATCCGACTTATATAAAGGAGCAAAAGCCAGTCATTTTAGTGATGGATTATGCTTTCGGTGAGCAAGCCTTTGAAACGATGGATGAATTGCTTCGTTCCATGTATGTAGATGGCAAAGAATATCCCATGAAAGTGGAGTCGATTTCTATCATGGGCAAAGCGGGGACTTTAACAGGAAAAAAAGGGGACATCATGGTGCCCAATGCCCACGTTTTTGAAGGAACTGCCGATAATTATCCTTTTAAGAATGACCTCAGCGTTGAGGATTTTCAAAACGATCATGGTATGGATGTATTTGAAGGTCCTATGATTACCGTTTTAGGTACTTCCCTCCAAAATACCGATGTTCTAAACTTCTTCAAAGAATCAAGCTGGCATGCCATTGGTCTTGAGATGGAAGGCGCGCACTATCAAAAAGCTATTCAAGCTGCTTCCAAAATCCGTAATGTCATTAGTGAAGATGTAACACTTCGTTATGCTTATTATGCGTCTGATAATCCATTACTCACAGGTAGTACCTTAGCTTCAGGTGGTTTGGGCCTCTCAGGAGTTAAACCGACCTACTTGATTACCTTGAAGATTTTGAATAAAATTCTTTCGGGGAACTGATGTGATGCTTAATTGGTGTATTGGTACTTGGTGTATTAGTATGTTGGTTAATTGGTACGACTTAACTAATATACTATTCAACTACTCTGACTACGACCTTTCGAAGAACGGCTATTTTATATTCCTTGAAAGGGCCGACACATAGGTCGGCTATTTTATATTCCTTGAAAGGGCCGACACATAGGTCGGCCCCTACGAAATCAAATGAAAAATATACGATTCAACCAATTCACCAATCAACTGTTAAATTATTATATGGTTTAATTAATAAACCATTTAACTAATCCACGAATCCCCAACAGATGAGTTACAAAACTACCCACGACTGCATACAAGACTTGGAAGCCCACGGTCATCTTATCCGAATCAAACAAGAAGTAGACCCCTACTTAGAAATGGCTGCCATACAGCGAAGAGTCTATGAAGCAGGAGGGCCAGCCATATATTTTGAAAATATCAAAGGCTGTAAATATCCAGCCGTTTCTAACCTCTTTGGTTCTATGGAGCGCAGCCGTTTTATGTTTAGGGAAAGCATGCCCAAAGTGCAAAAACTGATGCGTTTAAAAGCTGATCCTACACAAATTATGAAAAAGCCATTCAGCTTTCTCAATATGCCCAGCTTAGGCATGACTGCACTTCCCAAAAAAGTTAGTAAATCCAAACTCAAAGACTTTGATCTCATTTCGATAGATCAACTACCGCTTATCCACTCTTGGCCAATGGACGGAGGTGCTTTTGTCACTTTGCCCATAGTCTATACGGAAGACATAGAAACCCCAGGGGTGATGAAGTCGAATTTAGGAATGTACCGCATCCAACTAAATGGCAATGACTACCAAACAAATCAAGAAATAGGCCTCCACTATCAACTCCACAGAGGAATCGGTGTACATCAAACCAAAGCGAATGCCAAAGGTGTGCCATTGAAAGTAAGCATTTTTGTAGGTGGACATCCAGCTCATACACTAAGTGCAGTCATGCCTTTGCCCGAAGGCATACCCGAAGTTACCTTTGCAGGAGCAATGGCCAATCGTCGATTCCGATACACGATAGATGATGGCTATGTCGTTTCTACGGATGCCGATTTTGTGATTACAGGAGAGGTGTATCCGATGGAGAATAAACCAGAAGGCCCATTTGGAGATCACTTGGGCTATTATAGTTTGGTGCATGACTTTCCACTCATGCGGGTACATAAGGTCTATGCTCGTAAAGAAAATGCGATTTGGCCTTTCACCGTAGTAGGTCGTCCTCCACAAGAAGATACCAGTTTTGGTGCCTTAATTCACGATATTACAGGGCCCGTTATTCCTTCCGAATTGCCAGGTCTACATGCGGTTAATGCGGTAGATGCAGCAGGCGTTCATCCTCTCTTATTAGCAATAGGCAGTGAGCGCTATACGCCTTATGTATCGGAGCGAAAGCCTCAAGAAATACTCACTATTGCCAATCATATTTTGGGCTTTGGCCAGATGTCTTTAGCCAAGTACTTATTCATCATCGCCAAAGAAGACAATACCCGATTAGACATTCACGACATTAAGGCTTATTTCCAACATGTTTTAGAGCGAGTAGACTGGACCAGAGATTTACATTTCCAAACCAAGACCAGCATAGATACGCTCGATTATAGCGGGGAAGACTTGAATTCAGGCTCTAAGGTAGTTATCGCTGCAGCAGGGGACATCAAACGAACTTTAGGTACTGAATTAAAAAGCGAACTCGTCTTGGATGATGGCTTTCAAAATCCACAAGTTGTGATACCTGGTATTATTGCTATCAAAGGTCCAAAGTATGTCAGTGACATCATCGCTCAATCAGAAATGGCTCGTTTGTCAGCCTCCTTGGCTACCAATGGATTAGAACCACTCCAAGAATGGCCACTCGTACTTGTCGTAGATGATGCTGAGTTTACTGCTCAAACGCTCAATAATTTTCTTTGGGTAACTTTCACCCGTTCCAATCCTTCTCATGATATTCATGGGGTAGATAGCTTCACCAAGCACAAGCATTGGGGTTGCAATGGCCCACTAATCATTGATGCACGGATCAAGCCTCATCATGCTCCTCCACTGATAGATGATCCAGCCATCACTGCCAAAGTTGATGCATTAGGAGCAGTAGGCGGCCCTTTGCATGGGATAATTTAGCCCTTTAGGAACGTTTAAAAAATAAGATTGGCATTTGCAGCTAAATATTTTGTATCAAGACAAGGCGAAAAATGCAGGCGATGCAGCGCATCGGCAAGGCTTTTCAACGAAGTATTGGTACAAAAGATTAGTTGCTAAATGTGGAAATTATTTTTTAAACGTTCCTTAGAGCTATTTTTTGAAGAAATGGCCCAGCAATTGCGG
>JAHDDN010000002.1 GCA_020629335.1 Chitinophagales bacterium
GCACGACCTTGCCAAGGTCGGGGTCGCGGGTTCGAATCCCGTCTTTCGCTCTCTTATGGTCCAATTCAAGATCAAAAAGGCCTATTAAAGGCCCGGGTGGTGGAATTGGTAGACACGCAGGACTTAAAATCCTGTGGCCATCGCGGCCGTGCCGGTTCGACCCCGGCTCCGGGTACTTGATTTTCAGCGACTTATGAAATTTTATCACTCATTTCGTAAGTCGTTTTTTTCGTTTTGGTACAACATAGGTACAACATTTCACCTTTTAACTCTTGGTTTTCTTCGATTACAATAACTTCTAAGGCTCTTTTTAATCTCATTGTATTCCTTCTTTGTCACTCCTTCTAAGTACTGATAATCATCATCAAAACCAGTAAAAAAATCTTTCGAACAGTTCCATAAATCCAGGCTCTTTTTGTAGTACTCAATTGCTCTTTTCTTTGAGTATAATACCAACTCACAATGACCAAGATTCATGTAAGCCAACTTATCTAAAGACTTCTCTAAAACTTGAATAAATACCTCTCTCGCTTTTTCAAATTCACCAAGCGTAAAATGAACCCAGCCAATTCCTCGCAAAGCTCTATGATAATCTTGATTCATTTTTAAAGCTTTCTGAAAGGTCTTAATGGCTTGTTCTTTCTTTCCCATTTCATTATAAGTACTAGCAATTTCACAAATTGCTTCAACATCATTTTTACTGAGACTTGCATATTTTTTAAAATTCTTCAGCGCAGGGTTGTGTTTCTTAAGGAATCGTTGAACATAAGCTACAGACTGGTAATACTCTTTCTTATCAGGATTCAGCTTTATACCTTTATTATAAGCTAATATTGCCTTATTAAACTCTTTGTTACTTCTGTAAAAATCGCCTAGAAGTTTAAACCCTTTATCATAATCAGGTTTAATTTTTACAGCCTTTTTCAAAAGATTAATTGCACCTTCATAGTCTTTTAGCTTAGCTAAAATCAAGCTTTTATTATACATTGATAAAATATCATCTGGATTTTGCTTAATTGCCTCCGAATAATAATTTATTGCTTTATAATTGTTTTTCAACTTATCATGAGCAAATGCCAAACAAAAAAGTATTTTATTATTTCTCTCAACAATATCAACCTTTTCATAAATAAAGATGGCCTCGCTAAATTTTTTTTCTTTAAAAAAATAATCTCCTATTTTAACTAAATCTACTTCTCTTTTTGAGATTAATTTTTTTAAGCCTGAAGACTTAATGTGTTTCAATAAAGGTTCTTCCTTAAAATCTTTGTATAAGTCTAAAGCAAACTTTGATTTATCAATTTGATTTAAAAGCCTTTTTAATTTAGTAAGCTCTCTTTTGCGTTTGATCTTTAAGTGTATCATAAAACTTTCTATCCCGTTTTTAAACTCTAATTCATTTACTTTACCAGCCACTTCTAAAGACAACTCAGAAAATCTTTCATTCTCTTCAGTAAATATTTTTATCAGATCATTAAATTGGGAATATTTAAGTCTATTGGAAGATTGGAAAACTCTTATTTTCTCCTTGAAACTTATGGAGATTGAACCATTTAATAATTGAAAGAATTGATTTCTTTCTTTTATTGATTTAAAAGGAAGTTCATTAAATTGATAAAATACTTGATCATATATAAGGGGCTCAAAACTGTTCCATTTTGAGATTTTAAAATCTTTATGCAATTCAATGTTAGAATCAACATGCTTTTCCCAATCTGTAAAGAAGTAATCAATGCAGGACAATATATAATTAGCTAGTTTTTCATTTTTAGCCACAGTAAGAACGATCGATAAATACTTCTGAAATTCTTTAGATTCATAGCTCTTAAATAAAGACCAAACAAGACCAGCAATTGCATATTGGGAAACTAATGGCTCATATACATACTTTGATAGTTTTACTAATGAATTAATATTATTCAAATCCAACTTTAATAAAGTTGAAACAGATAATTCTCCAGCAATAGAAACTCTACGGTTCCATTTTACTTTTTTACCAAAATAGGAATTAATATTTCCTTTAAATTCCATACTGTAATCTTTATTTAATTAATTAGTTTATAAGTATATCACTCTTCTTCTGTAGTTTCCGAAATCATCTTATTATAAAATCCAAGAATTTTATTTAACTCATCTGGTTCTATTCCTTTTATCCCGAGAGCTTTCTTGATATAATCATTTGCTTTAAATCGACGATTTTTTTCTAATTTCTTTTCATATACAATATTACCCGGTTGAATCTTTGATATTTCATTCTTCGTGATTTCAGAAAATTCATTACTCTCTATTTCATTGTTAAAATAGCGCTCAAATTGTGACCATGTAAAACATCCACAATACCAAGAAATCATTCTTTTAAAAGGCGCTGTAATTATTATCTTTTCTTTCTCATTATTTAAGTAATCCTTAAAGCGATCTCGAAACCTCCTTTCTACAGGAATAACATAAATTATGTCATCTAGACTGAAAAGCTTTTTAAATTCATTACTATATCCAGAGAATATTTCTTCCCAAACTTTCTTTTTAATGATAGGCCCAACATCTTTTCTTACAATACACCCTTTTTTGCGATCAAATCCTTTAAATTTTTCAAAAGATGTTTCACATTTATCTGCAATCTTCATTCTCAAAGAATTCAATTCAGAATTACTCCATTCATTTTTTGCATAACAGTCATAATCATGCCTGACTTTATCAAAAAAAAACTTGACTATATTTTTGTGCGTGCTATTAATTGAGTTGCTATTTTTCCCCTCTTCAATATAATGAAAAACTTCGAAACCAGTTTTGAAAATAAACATGGTAAATGGATTCTTTGTCCTAATAGAATCAATGATGTAGAAGAGCAGGTTCTTGGAACAGACTTTGAGAAAAAAAACCTAATTGTTAGCAAAAATGTTGCAGAGTTCATTTCCAATACTGATACTATTAAAATTCAAAGTATACTAAGAGATGTTAAAGAAGCTAAGCGACTTATATTAGCTGGCGAAGGGCTCGATTATGTCCAATATTTTGTGTTAGACAATGATGACTCTTTAAATCTAAATATAAGATATGAGCATAGCACTGAATTTTCTATTAAATCACTAAATAAAAAGAAACATAGTAGAACTACCTCATATTCCCATCCAATTAATCCCGTTACAATATCTAATATTTTTAAACATTACAAGGTTCTATTTTATGGTAATTACACTGAATGTGATGGATCTATAAATACTTCTAACTCAGATACATTAAACGGCTTTTTATTAACCGATAGTTTTGATTTAACTGAGCTACCTTCTGACAAAAGTCCAAATCAGGTCTGGGATCACTATTTACACTTCATTGAAGACGTTTATCCATATGATCAAATCCTGAAGGCTCGCAAAGATGGCAAATTGAGTCAATTAGGAATATTCATGGATCGATATTTCGATATTATTAAAGGATGTCAGTCTTCTATTTATGAACTCTTGGGAAACTAGTCCAAACCTCTAATTTCCAGTTGTTTATCGCCTCATTTCTTTATTCAATTTCTGTATTTAACTTCAGTTTGACAGTGACTTAACTCCACCTTCTTCAATATCTGACTAAGGGTCAGCAATCGCACTTTTAATCAGACTATACATTTGTTTTTGAATAGCATTAATAACCAATTAAATAATTTTTAAATGGATAAAAAATATTCAAATGAATTCAGAGAGTTCATTATTCAACTTTTAACTCTCATTGTTGGAGTAATGCAATTAGTAATAATGATTGTCATACTTCTTTCTTAAGAAAATAAATTATTCACAAGATGGGGCTTCGGCCTCATCTTTAAAATTCAAAAAATATGAAAACAAAAAAATCCTTTGGAGGCCTTTTTAGAAGTTCTAAAAAATTCTCCTCCAACGTGGTGGAACTTAATTTTCACAAAGCCCCAGCTCTCGCCAAAAAGTATTTCAATTTGTGTGAACAAGTTAGGTGCGCCAATCAAGATTTTGAGAAATCTCTAAGTGATGTACTTGGCAATAACGCTATGGCTACGTCCTTCGGAAAAGAAAATTTTGGAAGGGATGCAAACCTTAGACGTTCTCACATGTATGGTGAATCTGGATTACTCGAAGTAAATCGTCTTTCAGAACTTGTTATCGAGGAAATTTCAGAATTGCGTCTTGCGATCGCTCTAGCAGACCAACAGTACGACGAACTGACATACCTCAACCCAGATGACGAACAAGCTAGAAAAATAGCGGCCTTTGATGACCAAGAAGTGAAGGCTTTTCTAGGGCAAAATGGAGCCCTCAATGCGGCTCATATTATTAATGGATACAAAGTAGAAGAAGCCATACTTGATGCAGAAAATAAGCTACAGCCAAAAGTAAAAGAACTGGAAGAAAGCAAGAAAGACCTAGCAGAATTCAGAGGCAATAATTTTAAGGCCTTTGCTTACGACAAATTAAAAATGGAAAGCAGAAACGAAATCAAAAAGGATCACAAAAATGAGCCTAAAATTTCCAAGAGACTGCAAGAAGGACTAGACCACATTAAGGCCATCCAAAATGGAACCGATAACAAAACCCATTAATTCATCTATTAAAATCTAATTATGAATACACCTAAAGTTAGACGCCCAAAACATCGAGGCGTCCATATCCATATCCCTGACCTTAATCATTTTGAAGGGGATATTTCTAAAGAAGCCAGAGAGGAGCTTAACCTCAATCTAGAAATGGCTATTATTGGAGAAGAAGCCTTACAGCAAAAAGAATTAGCTTCCAAGGCTCCTCCAGCGATTAAGTCGCTTAAAAATATTTCCTCAGAGGTAACCTACCTTAAAAAAAGAAAAAGATTTTTAAGCAGACTCAATCTCAAGCCAAATGCTCTTAGGTTCGCCACCAATGAAAAAAAGTACCTGCTATACTTTTTAATTGTGGCCTCCATGCTATCGGAATTTATCATCTATAAATCCGTTGCAGAAATAGCCTTCGGGGTTCAAGAACCCAGTTCTATATTTATTGGCTTGGTGGCTCCTCTTTTTACCAAATTTGTGGCCTTTGCTTTTGCTCGGTTTATCAAAGATTGGAATAAGGAATTCAATATTTTCCGTAAAAATCTTCGTGTATCAATTGGTCTTTCCATTGTTGCCCTAATTCTCTTAAATGCAGGAGCTATTGCCTTTTCTAACCACCATAACAATATGCGATTAGAAAAAGCGCAAAAAGCAGAAGAGTTAATCACTCTTATAGATTCCATAGAAAAAAGCCAAAGTGGCGAAGACACTCAAGCCCTTGAACTTGAGCTACAAAAATTGATGGACCAGAGTACAAAACCAGATGGACCATTGACCGCACTAATGAAGGTCTTAGCTATCTGCCTCATCAGTATTCTCATTATTCTCACGGGGGCGATTTTGTTTGTAGTGGCGGAACTCTATGGTGATGCCCTAGGCCTCAAACAGAAAAAAGCACACCTAAGACAGCAATTAAAAATAGCACTTGCAAACTATAACCAGTACAACAAAAGCTATAGCTCATTACTTTCTCAACGGAGAGAAATTGTACGCATGCATGCTCAAATGGATTTCTTAGAACGCAAGACCACACCCCTATTCCAGAAATAAATTCATCAACCAAATAACATTATTATGAAATATTTATCGAGATTTCCTCTCATCATCATTTTAGCCTTAAATATTACTACTACCTCATATACTCAACTATACGACGACACCATTACCATAATTTTTTCTGACAAAACGACCTCCACAAAAAACAGCTCGTTTATTCAGCTAAAAAATAAAAAGTGGCTCAATCGGATTTTAGGCAAAAGTACATCGCAAAATAACGCCACGATAATCACTTCGTATCTCTACTCGCAAACCGCTATTGCTTCTAACGTCCATACCTTTAGATATCAGGAGCCGACGTCTATTGGTTCGCCTAAAAACGCTTTGGAAGACAAGATGGAGTCGCTCAAGCTCAAGAGAAGAAAACGAACCTACAAGAAAGGGTTCTTTTCAAAAGTCGAACAAATGGTTTTCTCTGATAAAAAAGACCATATCGGTAGTAATATTATTGGGAGCATTAAACAGATGCATGACCTTTCAAAGGCCTATCCCAGTTCTTCCTTAGATGTCTATTTTTTCTCCGACATGATTGAGCATAGCGATTTTAGAAAAATGGCTTCTGATTCTTTATTGTTTAGCTCTTACCTAGAAGCAGAATTACAAGCAGAAAAAGACTACGAAAAAATTCAGAAAAAATACCTCCTAGGCCAAAAGCCCCTCAAAGCCATCAGAGGTATCACCGTCATTCTGCCAACGGACGAACTCGACAAGAACGCACTCTTTGAATACGCCCCAATCTACTGGCAAAAGCTGTTTGGGTTACTTGGCGTACCTCATATCGTATTTCTGTAAAATATCTTTTTAAATAAAATTCTTAAACCAAAAACAGCACCATTATGCTTAACAACATCGATGGCAAACAGGTATATATGATGACAGCCAAAGACCTGCTTCTATTCCTAGATGCCTTTTATACCAAAATTAAAGCTGAACGCGATATTAAAGAAGACGAATGGATTGATGCGACTCAGGCTAAATCCCTCTTAAAACTGTCCACTACCTCCCTCTACAAACTGCGGGTTGGAGGTCACATTAAATTCAGCCAGTACGGGAAAACCATTTTGTATTCTCGTAGCTCTATAATGGAATTCATCTCTAACAACACTAAAGACACCTTCGCATGAAAAAGAAAGTTGATACTATTACCATCATTAATAAGGCTTTCATTTGTGGAAAGTTCTTATCACCACAAATAAAAGACATGGTCTACCAGAGGCTAGAAGAATTATCTAAGGGTAATAACCCAGAGGTTTGGAACGCCTACAAAAGAGGCATTGAACTTGGTGTCGAACACGCCAGACATGAACGCGAGCTTAAACTAAATAGGATTAAGGGCTGGTGGGATGAACTTTCTCGCACCCGATAAAAATCTCTGATTTTGACTTCGTTTTCATATAGTGGTTTGTTATACACCATAGTAGTTCAGTTGTTTTGCTGGATCTTCGTTTTGATTTTCCTTTATCCAAAGGCCACCCGATTTATAAAAACGGGATTGGCTTTTGGCTGGAGGGTTATGCAAAAAACCTTATCCCTTACAGCACTGATCATTACCGAGGTTATAAAACTGCTCACGCAACTTCTGTCACTAATACTGCAGTATATCTCAAACCTATTTTCACGTCATTAATTTCTCATTCTAAAAAAGTTTCTATGACCCAAATAATTCAGGCTCTCTTTGCCCTCACGAAACTCATTCTGTATGCCCTAATTGGGTTTATTTTCTTCTTAGCCACAGGTGGAAGAATGGCAAACAAGAGCAAATATAAAGGCGCATTTATGTCTTGGTTCGATCGTGTTCGACTCATCAATAAAAGAAACCAAGGAGTAGCGGTAGATGGGAAAAATCTCAAACTCAGTAAGGAAAACTCAACCCTCCATTGCGCAGTTATCGGGGCTACTGGAAGCTTTAAGTCTACCATCCAGTATGCCAACTTGATGAACCTTGTCGGAAGTAAACTCATTATTGATGTTGATGGAAAAGCTCTTGCCACCACAGGTGGTGATCAGCTCAAACAAGGAAAGAAAATCCAAAAACTGCATTTCTCTCTACCAGGTATTTCTTCTCAAGCAAATTTCCTCGACTACGTTTTAAATGACTCTGATTCAAAATGGCTCGCACAAAAAATTGTTGGAGCCACTTATAAATCAGGGTCAAAATCCGATAACGCTTTCTGGGAACATTCTGCCTCAAGCCTGATAAGCCTCCTGATCAGCATTACTAAACGCATGGACACCAAGTACCATACCATAGCGAACGTCCGTCATCTCTGCCAAAACTTTTTTCATATAGAACCAATAGTGACTGACTACGCAAGCCCAGAACTTTTTTCCCAATACGTCGCCATCATGAGTATGGATCGCAAAACACTTGCAGGCGTGCAGGCAAGTGCCCTTGTCTGCCTCGATAGGTTATCAGGTGACGTAATGGAGCACCTTTCTGCTCAGTCTACTTTTTCCTTCGAGGAATTCATTCAGGGGAACACGACCCTTTATATCGTCATCCCAGAATCTATGATAGAAACCTACTCGGTTTTTGTGACCATCTTTCTCGAACTCCTTTTTAAGTACATTATCAGCAATAAACCTAAAGAGGTTATCTATTTTATCCTTGATGAGTTCGCGCAATTCCCTTTTAGTTCCTTCCCAACGCTCAGCACCGTCCTACGTCGCTATAACTGTAGCCTAACTATCCTTCTTCAATCCTACAGTCAATTGGTCTCCCGCTTTGGTGACGCAGACGCCAGAACCATCCTTTACGGTTCTTGTGCTACAAGACTAATTATGCCTGGTGCTGACCTGAGGCTAGCCCAAGAAATTTCTCAAAGTCTCGGTAAAATGGGAATGCGTATTACTGATAAAAAAGGCGGGTACACCGCTACAAGAGAAGTCCTGAGTCCTCGTGAAATCATTCAGCTTAAAAAAGGGCAATGCCTCTTTCTTTTTAGAAATATGAGCCCCTACATCATTAAAAAGACCTACCCCTACTTCAAGCAGAGATCCCTCCTCAAAAGAAGTAAGGCCAAAATCCGCTATAAAGCCCCAAAACCTCTAGAGAAACCTTCTCTCTTCCCTATCCCCTTAGACAAAAAATTATCCCTATGAAAAAGCACACACTCCAATCAGAACTATTCCAAAAAGGCCTCGTGGAAAAAGCCGACCATCAAGCCATAAAAGCTTTTAAAACGCACAGAAAAAAAACAAAAGCCAAGGAATATAATGCTGAGTACCTAAAGGACAAAAAAGTTAAAAATCTGGTCTTCACGAAATCAGAATACCAAAAACTAAAAACCCTGGCCACCGAAGCACAAATGCCTGAAGCCACTTTTCTAAAATCCTGCATCTTTGGCTACATCAACGAAATCTACATAGCTCCAAGCTCTGAGTCAGTAAAAGAGCTTACCGCTCATGTCCTGAGTATTAAATCGTCAATCAGCCAAGCGATCCAATACGTCCATAGCAATGGCGAAATTACCTTTGATGATATATGTCGTATCCAAAAACAAATAGATGATCTCTCATCAATCCTTTCTTATAAACTTTCTTCTCCGCCTTCTCTGTCCTCATGGCTAACGCAACAAATCGCCCTCAACAAAGACCATGACTTCCTTTCTCGGTTGCTTATTACTATTGCTCATCACCTCAATACAAAACCATGATGATTAAAGCCTGCCACTACAAAGGAAGAAGCATCTATCGGGCAAAATCCAAAGTGGCCTACATTCTTAAAGATAAGGATCGAGTGCAGAAGCTTATAGATGAAAATACGCTCTTGCTCAATTTCACTGAAGCTGACCCTACGCGTATTCACCGCGATTTCCTTACCAATGCCAAGCATTTACCAAATCGAAAAAATGGAACAAAACTCTATCATTTTATTCTGTCTTTTTCGCCTTTAGACTCTCCCAACATTACCAGCGACATCCTCCTAGACATCGGTAAAAAATTTATCGAACTCAGAAATATTTCTTCAAATATCGTCCTCATGAAATTGCACCTCCACGAAAAGCATAAACACATCCATATTCTTAGTTCGAGCAATCCTGTAAGAGGCAAAAAACCAGTTAGATTCAATAAAGCCCAATTCCAGAACCTCCTTAGGGACATGGAGATTTATCAGCGAGAAAAATATAGTCATGAGCTTTCTCACTCCTTTATGCATATAAATAAAAAAGAGAAAAGACTTCACAACCAAATACGGTCTGATAAAAACAGAAGAAAGGAGAAGGAATTTCAGATGCATGCACGAACCAAAGGCAAAGTGCCTTCCCATAAACAAGAAGCGAAAACTATAGTTGACCAACTACTCAGCCATGTAAACAGACTCGACTCATTTATCCATCAGCTAAGCACGCACGAAGATTTAGACCTCTACGAATATAGAGGCAAAATCAAAGGGGTGATTTTCAGAGGCAGAAAGTATCGCTTCAGAACACTTAATGTTGATCTGGAACGTATACGCGAGTTGGAGCGCATTGCAGAACGTCTAAGGCAGCTTTCTCTCATTAGAAGCAATTCCTTAGACAGGGGCCTGGAAAGGTAGGGTTCTCAGGGAAGGAAACGTCCCTGAGCAAGTACGCCTTTTTACATTTCATTTCTAAAACTTTAATAGTTTTTGAATTGATAGTATCTCTGATTGTAAAAAGGCTTACTTGCCCTTAGTTGTGGCTGAATTTTAATTTTATGTTTCATAAAATTTAGGTACAGCTAAGGTTATGCGTTGGGGATTTTGAAGTTTTAGTTTTTTCAAAAAACTTCAATGCGGGTAGGCAAATTCTCTTCCTAATTTTTAAACTAAAAGTTGATCTCTAGAGGATTATTTAATCCTTCATAGAACTAGTGAAACAATTAGGTCAAAACTTAAATAATACCGATTAAATGAATCTTATCTACTGAAACAAGCCACGCTTTAGGGCATTTACTAACAAGAGATTTATTTTGAGTAGTTGATTTTTATTTTGTCAGAAAGACTATATAAATTGCATAATTTGAACTGCTCTTCGCCTTTCAATATTAACTTGATTAAATTAAACAGAATGAAATTCGAATATTTAGTTTTAACCTATGGTAAACCAACGAACAGAGATGAACATGAAAATGAACATATTGAAGATATAGAAGATTTAACCTCAACATTGAATAAATTTGGAGAACAAGGTTGGGAATTAATACAAATTCAAAAATCCGACAAATCATTTCTTTATTTTTTAAAGAAAAGCACTAATTGATTACATCTTAAATTTGGACACCAATACTAATGAGCCAAATTGGCATTAGATGTGCACTTTGTCCTAAATATTTGCCATAATTTATAATTTTCAATGGTTAGTAATTCAGCTACTAACTACTGAAAATCAATCACGATTATAATAGGTATTCAACAAAACATGCAAGTATTTTTGCACCTCTTCATATCGTTCATAAAAAAGTGCTGACCGAAGCCAGCACTTTTTACTTTTCAGAATGATATTAGCGAAAATCTTTCATAGAGAGCCACCAAAATTTAGGATACTTCTTTTTAGTGTTATCCCATACGACCCAGCAATACTGCTGCTTAGCTCTAACGTTTTTATTGTAAGGTCTTACTTTATAAGGCCAACAAACAAGTTTATCTATGGCATATATTGCTGATGGCGGTGTTTTGATATACTTGTAATGACGATCTTCATGGCAAAGTGATCTGAGATTTAAGAGCATGGCTACTTTTCCGCCTGTTTTTTGGGTATAGGTTAGGGCTTTTCTTATGAAGGCATCAGCCAAACCGTGTTTACCATATGGAGGATTAGTGATGATATTTTTGGCTAATGGCTTTTTAGTTTTTAGAAAGTCTATGCCACCCATACCGTACTTTCTTTTAGCCAAGTCAGTAGAAACAACCTCAAGCCCTGCTTCTTTGAGCACCTTAGAAATATCGCCATTCCCACAAGCAGGCTCCCATATGCATCCTTCGAATTTTTCTACTGACAGAAGTGCTCTTGTTGCTTCTGGTGGCGTAGGATAAAATTCAAGACTCGCCCTTTCTCGCCCCTTATGAAACCGATGAGTGTTTGCACACATATTTAATGGATAAAGAAATAAATATGTACTGGGCATGATTAAAGGAAAAACAAAAAATCAAGGAGGAATTCGTAGAAGCATTCCTTGATTTTTTGATTCCTTAATCACCATTCATATTTTTTATTTCTTGGAAATATGAAGGTTTTTGTTCCTGTAAGTGTATCCATAAGGTTAATGGTGAAATAGATATAAAAAAAGTGCTGACGAAAAGCCAGCACTTTAAACGAAAGTATGAAGGTATTAGCCCTGATAAAATACTTTATAAGCTGTTTGAGTGAAGGCGAACCAGGATAAGTGATTAGCCAGCTGATACGGGATTTTCATAGTAAGCCCAGTATTTTCTTCATGCTCTATCTTGAGTTCCATAATCTCATGATAGTATTTGTTGAAGAATTTGTGGGTGTCAGAATAATAGACAAGAAAAGAAATCATTCCGCTTTCGCATCCGTGGGTAAACAGATCATAAAACCAGTTTTTGACTTCTGAAACGTCCCGATCCAGAGCTTCATTAGCCACAAGTTTAGCAATGGTATCCGCACCGGAATTTGCGATAGATTCAAGCCGAGAAATAAGAGATGTAGATGTAATCATGGTACATAAAAGTTGAGAAATAAATATGCTTTCCCTTTGATTAAGCAATAGAAACAGAGTCAAGGTGGAACGCGAAGCGGCAAAACCTTGACCTCTTTTTCGGCTTAATCACACTTTTGTGATTTTATTTCGCTTTTATGTACTGGATACGCTCAGCTTGATGGCTTTATCTCATCTTTCGACTCATAAATAAAGTCCAGTATCCATCTCTTGTCGAAGAATATTAGCCTCTCAGCCAAAATATTCCAAATCTTTTAGTATTTTTCAACTAATAGAAAACGACAAATCGACCTAGAATGAACAGCAACCTACATACTAAGGGGTTAGGTATGACCCTGATATTCTGCATAGCCTTGCAAGTAAACGTCTTTTCACAATTCTCTGTTCCTGATGAAACCTACCTCCCGCCTTCTCCTGCAGCAGCAAGTTTTGCGGAATACGCGGAGGTTCCTAACGGACACTACACCGGCATTCCGCAGATAGCGATCCCCATTCAAAACTTTACCAGTAATGAGGTTGGTCATAATGTAAGCCTGAGCTACCATTCTGGCGGGATTAAGGTTGCAGAAAAAGCCAGCAATGTAGGTCTTGGGTGGAACCTCAATATTGGAGGAGTTATTAGTCGATCAGTCAGAGGTGCCCCCGACGAACATCTCTTCGAAGGTCAAGTCACTGGCTACCTTGAGGATGGTGTTGATACCAGTTGGTACAGCACACACGAATCACAAGTCGCAAGTGGCGAAAGAGATATGCAGAGTGATGTGTATTTTTTCAATTTCAATGGGTATTCTGGCTCTTTTCTCATTCAGCCAGATGGAGGTATACTTCAAGAAGAAGCCTCTGACCTTATTATCGAATATGAGTTTACCAATTATGCCTACAACAAACTCATCTGGAAGATTTATACTCCCGATGGAACGGTCTATTACTTTGGAGACGATTCACCTAATGATGGCATCATAGATGATGCAGTGTCCTACTCTAATAGTTATATAGACGCTACATTTAACACCCCTGCCTCTTTTAGAAATCATCCACTAGTGGATGCCTGGCACTTAGTAAAAATAGAGTCCTTCACAGGGGCTTCGTCTATTGATTTTGAATATGATGAATTTGAAGAATACCACACACGTCAAATAGCAAGCCCACTTGAAGGTATTTTAGAAGAAGGACGAAATGTATGGTATCCAGGAATTGCTGATATGTATAATGAAGGAGCATTCTTCATTAACGTAAACAAGGTGACCTTTACAGATTACCTTACCCCGCGCCTGACAAAAATTATTACCAATAATCGTCATGTGCATTTTACCTACGCCGATACCACCAGAAAAGATTTATCCATTTGGAAACAAGTCGCTCAACAGATAGGCACCACTATCAATATACCCACGAGTAAAATTCATAACCCTGCAGCCCTAGAAAGTATCCAAATTGCTTCGCTTTCTGATGTCTGCCTGCTCGAATATGATTTTAGTACTTCCTACTTCTATAGCTCTGATCATGGTTTTTATGATAATTTTGGAGAAATTGATGAGGATGGAACGGATAGCTTTGGAGAATACTATAGTGACCAAAGACGACTCCGTTTAGATTCTCTGACCGAACGATCCTGCAATAGCTCCATCACTAAAACAACGAGTTTCAGTTATTCTACCGACACCATCGCTCGTGGACTTTCCTTTAATCGAGATCATCAAGGATATCCAAACGGAGGCAATAACGAAACACTTGTGCCTAAATTGGTGATTTACGATGGACTGAGTGATCCCGCAGTCGTTGACCTTACCTCTATAGATTACCTAGCAGATAGGGAGTGCAATCCCAATCATCCAATAGAAGCCCAGTTAGAAAAAATAACCTACCCAACAGGTGGCGAGGTAAGCTTTGAGTTTGAACGCCATGATTATTATGGCGTAGATGTAACAGAAACACCTAACTATCTCATTAATATGCAGAATTGTAGCACCCCTTTTGGTGACCCTGCATGTAATGGAAATACCTTCGAAACGCCCGATGTCCCCCTCAACGCAAATGCGACGGTTCATTATGAATTAATTATCCAGGCAACCAAATCTGTTTTAGATCAATCAAACACAGAAATATATGTGGATGTAGAGTTTAGCTTTAATGGGGGCGCATGGCAGATGATTGATAATGTAGTCCTCAGTACCACAAATGGATTTAGTGTTCTCAAGTGCTACAGTCAGGATAATTTTAATAGCGGAGCAAATGGTGATTACAAGTTTCGCTTGCAACCAAGCGACGCATCTCGGCTTTTATTTCTCTCTATTCAGCTTATTGAGTTTACCAGAACGATAACGAATACAAACCTTCCGATTGGAGGCTATCGAATACACAGAATAACCGAAGACCCCATTTCTAGCCCACAAAAAATCAGGCAGTTTAATTATGTGAATGGAAGAGGATCAACGCAATCAAGTGGGAAAGTTATTGGGCTTCCAACTTACGTTGAAGTTTTTCCCGATAGTGCCGCTTACATTGATCAATTTTCTGGTGCTTGTTATGAAATAACCGACCCCGCAAAACTCCTTAATGGGAATACCTTTACCCTGAATTCCATACAGGGAAGTCATATTGGCTATCTCCGAGTAGAAGAAGAAATTATTGGCGCGAATAATGGCTATGAAGTCTACAGTTTTCTGGACGATGTGACGTATGAAGCCTCCATGATCCATGATTTCCCTGTTTATCCTGAGTACTACATAAAAGAAGAAGCGGGGTATCCTTCTTCTGTCAGATATTTTGATAACAGCAATCAAGAAGTTTCTTCAACCATATATCACTATCAAGTACATACCCACCCCGAAGTAAGTACTTCTTATTCCTCAAGGTCTTATCTCTCTTGTGAAAGTCCACCAGCTCTTAATGATCTTCATACCATTAATATCGAATGGAATACGCATAGCCGATTTGTGTATAAGGTTCAACAATTTGAATCACTTGATGGGGTGCAGATAGAAAGAAATTTCGAATACGACTCATTAGATATACACCATCAGCTTACCGCTCAAACATCAAGAAATTCTGATGGCAAAGAACACCGTGAAGAATTTTATTATCTGATCGATTATCCCAATCTGGTAAAACGAGCTCAGTTTCTCGACGAGCATAGGTTGCTTCCATCTTGGAGGCAGATCAAGAAGGTAGATAACCTCACTACTGATATTAGAGACATCCTCTTTCAGTATTATGACACCAACGGAAACTCCACTACCAGTGCCACCAATACTTTACTGGCCTATAAAAATAGGCGCAGAGAATTTACTTGGCTTAATAACGCCTATTTTGATCAAGGCTGGCAAGACGAATACACCAATCTTTCCCAAGACCCCAATGTCTGGAAACCCACAGAAGTAAGCAAAGAAGGATGGGTCGTACACTTTGATTTTGAATGGTCACCTTCTGCAAAACTAATTACCAAGAATTTTGATCCGTATGACGCAGGGCTGTATGAACATAAGACCCAGTACACCTATCATCCAGAGAGCGATCTCCTAGCTACTACCACTGAAATTGATGGGCAGGTAATAGAATACGAATATGATGACCTTCTTCGATTAGAATATATAAAGCAAAGGAATAACAACCTCTCCACCCAGTTTAGTTATAACTATATACCTAATACCATCAAGGCTATTAATGCTTTTACAGGGCTTCCCGATAGAACAACTATTCAGGAGTTTGATGGACTTGGTAAACTCATTAAAACAACCAAGAAGCAGTACAACGAACAGGAGCAAGATGTCATAAGTGAGATTACCTATAATAACAGAGGACTCATAGACACGCGATCAGATTTTGATGGGAACTTCACCTCAGTGCAGTATCACCCAGACCCACTAGACAGAATCCATACAGAAACTGACCCAATGGGATTTGTGACCAGTTATGAATTTGGTTCCAATAGCAATGAAGTAAATGGCTATATGCCTGATTCTTTATATCTCCAAAAAGTCATTGATCCTGACAATTTAGAAACCATTACCTTTCTGGATAAACGCGGAAGAACCATTATGGAAAGACGAACTGATGGAGCGTCAAATAATGCGGACACCTATTATCAATACGATGATAAAGATCGGATAGAAACCATTATTCCTCCAGATGCCTCTTTGTCTGATATGAATCTAATCTACAGCTACACCTATGACGGTAATGACAACATGCTGAGCAAGAAAATGCCAGATCAAGGACTTATAAATTATGCCTATGATGTGAGAGACTTTCAGATTGGTATGCAGAATCAAAAAATGGTTGCTGAGGGAAAAGACTGGCTTGTCACCAATATTGATGTGTATGGCAGACCCTTTGAAATTGGGTTCGGTTCCTTAAACTCCCTCATATACAATCCATTAAATGAATTACTCATTCGAAACTGGTACGATGGTATAGGTTCAGGCAATTCATCTAATCTCATATTTAGAGGCAAGAAGGATGTTTCACAGGTAAATATTCTTGAGGGTTATGGTATGGGAAGTCAAAACATGATCACTTTAGATTCTTTCGACCTCTATGGAAGAACAGCGAAAACCATGATCACAAATCCCGTTGGTGGAGATTATTCCTATGATTATGGATATGATATGTCAGATAACATAGTGGTGAAAAATCAGTTCACTGCTTTTGATACCACCTATACAGAAAACTATTATGACCATCAGGGCAGACTCGACAGCACCAAGCTGACTATTGGTGGAGAATCGCAGTTTGTTCTGAGTGGTGTAGAGTATTCCAACAATGACCTCATCACTACAAAGCACTTGCGAGACGCTCAAGAGAATATTCTGTTTAGCTATAATCAAAACAACTGGCTGACCAACATGCACATGGGTGGAGTGAGCTTCGAATACGAAAGTGAATGTGATAACGGAACATCACCCTCTGACTTCTTTGATCTGAGCCTCTTTTACCATGACCAAACAGGGGCTTCTATTCCTTCTCCTACAAGAAAGAATGGGAACATCTCGGCCCTCAACTGGCAACAGGCAGGACATGGCGTTCATGGGGATAATTTTGGTCTCGGATTTACCTATGACTTCCTTGATAGAATTACCCAGTCAATCTCTACACAGAATGATGAATTTGGTTCGAGTTATACCTATGCTGATAAACGAGGAAACTTATCTCATCTTGTAAGACATGGTTACATCAAACAGGATAGCTGTTTTAGTTCTGAGCGTATAGATAGCTTAAGTTATAGCTACTATCCAGGCACTAATCGATTACGCCAAGTACATGACAGCGAAGACGGTGACGACTGTCCTGATTATGAACACTTACCAGAAACGCTTCAAAGTGGTCAATATGGAGTTCAAATACTCATCAGCTCAGATGGTATGGTAGAATCAGATGAAAACGTCACCTATAAAAGTGAACAAGAAATTCTTCTCGAAGGAGGGTTTGAATTTACGCCTACCAATGGCGGAACCTTTCTTGCCACTATAGATACCTGTCCTGACAATAATCACTTACTAAACCTTGGATTACTTCAACACGGATTTATAGAATCAAGTACTGCCGATTACGCCTATGATGATAACGGTAATCTGAGCCACCATGCTGATAAAGATATTCATTTAGCATACAACTATTTGAATCTGCCATATCAGGCCACGAAGGGCACGGATAGCATCTTATGGGTATATACTGCAGAAGGAGAAAAACTCAGAAAGCGCGTTGTCTTTGACACCAACACCTATTCTGATACCTACTACTATAACGAAATAGAACTCGCTGATAGCAGTCTTGTGGCCTATCACTCAGAAGGTCAAGTGCGTAAAAGTAATGACACCCTTCATTGGGAATACAATATAAAAGATCATTTAGGGAATGTGCGTTTAGTGTACGAAGACAGCGACCTAGATGGTATCGTCGAAGTCCTGCAAAACAACCACTATTATCCTTTTGGTATGAGAATGTATGGCGAATGGAGCAATAGTTTTAGCGATAATGATTACCTCTATAACGGTAAGGAACTGAGTCATGAACTAGGGCTAGGATACTACGAATATGGAGCAAGATGTTATGATCCAGTACTTGGAAGATTTTCTTCGGTCGATCCACTAGCAAGTAAATTCCCTGGAACTTCACCTTATGTCTATACGAACAACAACCCTATAGCGCTTATTGATATTGGCGGATTGTTTCCATGGCCTGTTACGGTGCGATCTTTTATTTCTGCAGACAAGGTAGGATTAGGAAGGTTTAGGGGTGATGGAAGGGGCGCATCCTTTTCAGGAACTTCAAGAGTTTATTCTTCATTTACAGTTAATCCCTCTGCTGGAACTTTAACTAATCGTTCTACAGATAGTGACCCTACTGTATTCTATGGAACTCCACCATTTGCACTACCACCCATACCTCGTTTAGAAGAAGATCCTAACCCTGAAATGTCAGCATTTATAACAGGAAGTTCTGAGAATACATTATCCATGAGTTTTAGTCACGAAGCAAAAGATCCGATTACACCAGGATTTGCAACCCCTGATTTAGATTTAAATGCCTCTCTTTCTTTTAGTGAAGATTTGGATAATGGAATATTGTCAGTATCTGGCTCTTTTACTGGTGATAATTTTCCAAGTGCTGAGGCTTTCATTACAGATCAATCAGGTACTAATTTGTTCTTGGGGGCAAGTATGGAAACTGGAGGAGTGCACAGTTTATTTGGTGAAAATAATAACAGCAAGTTTAATGTGAACATGCAGATTTTATTTGATTCAAATGGAAAATTTACAGGAGTAAAACTAGGTGAAACTACTTATTCAGTCCAAGATTGGAATCAACAAGTTCAAGACTCATTTAACAAATAAATTATGAAAAATTTATTACTCGCTTCAGTTCTTTTTCTTCTTTTCCAAGGTTGTACGAAAAAAGGAGAGGATAGAGTTTTTATTTTACCGAATAATTTTATTGGCTATGCAATAATTATTTATAATCAATCTGACGGTAATGATGTAAAGTATACAGATGATAAACGGTTGTATGTAATTCCACACTCCGGAGTATTGAAAACAAAGTTTACGGCTGATTATGGATGGAGAAGTATATCTAAATTTTATTACGGATCAATAAATGATCGGAACAGAATTCCATTAGTAGTTGATCCATCTAATTATTCTGAAAAAGATATCAACGCTTCTTCACCACATATTGGTAAAATCTACCCTAATGAGAATAAAAAAGAGCCTATAGAATATTCTATTTTTTATATTGGAACAAATGAACAAATCAAAAAAGCAACAAGGGAAGTAAAAAGTGTTGATATTTTAAAATTGATTAAATGATAAATAAGAAAGTAACTTTAACGCATTACCATATAATAAAGAAAGTGAAATTTGGAGAAGATAAAGCATCCAAAAATATGTTTGATCCTCTAGACCCAGTTAAAATTGACTATATAAGCTGAAAACTATATTTCAACAATTCTATCTAAAGAAAAGTCATTTATTATTAGAGAGGGATCAAGGATTGTAGGAATAGGGAATTTACCTAATATTACTTAATTCAAATCCTAATGCCTGATAAAATTTATGACTCTTCATTCACAAACTTGCGACATTATTAGTAAGGACAAACAAAATAATATTCTTCAATGGTACTATGAAAATTAATAATCATGAAGAGATCAAAAAACAATAACGTAAACTTGTCATTAATAATGCTCATAATTACAGGACTGGTTCTTGGATTGTATATATTTAAAGGGTATGGTTCATATAAAAAATGGAACTTACTTTTAATCTTTTGAATAATTAGTTCTATAGTAATCTGCGTTTCTCGAAGAAAAAAATTAAAATCTCCAAAGGAATTTTTTACGTTAATTTTTTACTTAATTCCGAGCATTCCTATTTTCATATGTTACTGGTTTTTAACCCTACTTGATGTCAATTAATTTATGAAACATCAATAAGGCTTTCTATATTATTAATCCTTAAAGAAGAAGTCAACCCCCTACTCTCTCTTAAATATTCTAAATATTTAAAGAAGACATTCTTTTTCAACATTCGATTCTCTTTATCAATTATTCCAAGTGATTTTAAATTCTCGTAAGGAGAAAAGGCTGGTTTATATTCAGCTAACAACATTAAGTCTTTTATTAGGACATCTAAATCAGCACTTGATAGAATTTGATCATTTTGCAAGCCGAGTGTTCTAATAATTTTATCTGAATAAACTCTGAGAGATCGATCTGGTGTACTTTTATTTTTGAAGCTTGGCTTTATTAGGTGGGTAGCCAGTCCACTTTTCATGAGTGCGTTTTGAACAAAAGCAAAATTGATACTTTGGCGATTCTTTCCAGATGAAAATAAAGGTTTATTTGAAGGCAAAGTGACTGTAAGTTTACCATCAAGGGTTTGGATTTGGCGTTTGCCATTTTTCTTCAGTACAGCTTTAAAGCCCTTTCTTAGAGGAAAACTAATTTCTTCTTTTTTCGCTTCTTCTAATTTTTGCAGTTCAGATTTTGAGGTTTTAATCTGATCTTCTATCTGTTTTTTTTCGGCTTTCAATTTTTCTTGTTCTTCGTATGTCAGTGATGCGTTTTTCAGCTTTTTATCTAACTCTTTAAGTTTTGATTTTAGTCCTGAATTATAAGTCCTTTCCTCTTCTATCTTCGATAGAACTTTTTGATTTTCCTTTTTCAGAAGTTTTAGGCGGTTATCCATTTGCTTAACTGACCGTACCTCACTCCTTCCAAATTTGAGGGCAATTTCCTTTTTGGTTTCTCTGGAAATATCTTCGCTTTCCTCAATTTGGATAAGCGTGTCATTAAAAGCAGACTTGGAAGTGAAATCTGCTTTGGTTATAATCTGGCTAATGGCCTTTTGTTCTTTCGGGGGCTTGGTTTTGGCAAACTCACGCAATTGCTGAAAGTTCTTCCAGTTTTCTACCCAGGTGGAAAGCGATTTTTCTTTGCCATATTCAGATAAAAGCGTACTTAGGATTTCTTTGGTGGATTTGCCTTCAGATTTGAGTTTAGCGTTTAGGTTTATTACTTGGTCTTCGAGACTCACTTTTTCCTTATCGACTTCATGACTATTTGTGATAATAGCAAGGTCATTCTCACTTGTCTCTAAGTCAAAAATCGAATTTAAGTTTGCTAATTTTCTATCCAGTTCAGCATCAGCTTCGGTTTTTTCTTCTCGTTCAACTTTTTCTTGATTTTCTAATTGCTTCCGACTAAGATGATGATGATCTAAAAATCTGTTGGAGTGATTATCTCCACGATAATCAGCGAACTCGTTAGACTTCGCTTTTTTAAACATTCCCTCATTGTTCTTTGGGCGATCTCTCATCGCCTTATTATAACAGATATAAGAAGATTGTGCTACTTATCTTCTTCTGGCTTTAAATACTTGAATTCTTCCCAATTTTCACAAGACTTTTTGTGCCCCTCCAAAGTATTGACGAAAAAAGAATACGCTTTGATAAATCTATCTTTCTCTTTCGTCCTTAATCCAAGCTTTGCAAATTCAGCTTTAATCTTTTGGGCTTCCATAGTTTTAAGATCTTCACTGGTTTCATTTTTAAAGTGATAAAAGATGAGCTTTTGATCACCCTTTAGTGTGTCAGGGTTAATAAAATTACTTTTTGCAGTATAATCAATCTTAACATCTTGGGTTTGAGCATTTATCGACGTACTCAAAGTCAGACCTGCAACAATCAAAATAGTGTTTTGGTACTTAGAACGAACCGTTTTAAGTTTCCTAACTGAATTTAGGTCTTTAGGACTCTGAATTGCTCCTTTCTTTTCTTCTGGATTTTCATTCAGGATTGAATAAGCCATCAGACTTATTATACCTGAGAATGAAGGAAATTGGAAGCTTGGAATTGTGCCGATTTTCATGCTTGTAAAGTTTAATGGTCATTAAACTTTACCATCGCAAAAAGCTGATATTGAGGGTGAAACATATTTAACCCCCTCATAACAAAAGGGCTAAGAAAATTTCATTATTTTTATAATCAAGAACATAAGCGGTTAAATTAATCCACCGTTTATTTTTCCCATTTCTCTTCCCCTCATCTACACTTTTCTCGCACATTTCTTGATACTTCTTTCCTACCAAAAAGCAGAAAATGATCTATGGTTATGCGAGAGTTTCTACCGAGGCTCAGTCACTCGATTTACAGTTAGATGCCCTTAAGAATGTTTCTTGTGATAAGATTTATTCCGAGAAAGTGTCAGGAGGTAAAAAGGAACGTCCAGAACTCGGTAAGCTCCTGAAAAAAATAAAAGGGGGTGATAGTTTGTATTGCTATAAGCTCGATAGACTTGGCAGATCGCTGAAAGATCTGGTTCAGTTCATGACACTTTTTGAGGAAAAGAAAGTTCGCTTTGTTTCTCTTGCTGATGGTATTGATACAGCTACCTCTGGCTCTAAATTGCTTCTTAACATCCTCATGTGTATAGCTGACTTTGAAAGAGAGCTTATACGCTCACGTACTATTGCAGGGCTTGAAGCGGCTAAGAATCGAGGAGTTAAATTAGGGCGACCAATTGGAATAGGTCAATCTGGAGAAAGAAAAAGAGATGAAGTACTGAAACTTTCTTCACAAGGTGAAACCATAAAACAGATTATGAAAAAGGTTAAAATATCAAAGCCTACAGTTTACAAATATTTAGCGTCAAATGATAAAAGGTATTAATTTAGGATATCCCTATAGTTAAATGTATTTTTTTACTCTTATATTAAGCTGATTATCAGTTGCTTATCCTTACTTGATCGATTATTCTGGCTAAAAAATAATATCTCGCAAGATTCTTGATATTAATAAGTAATCACACTTCAAATCCCATGATTGATTTAGTCGGAGCATACCGAGAATATAGAGTTATCAAATCACTTGAATCTTCTAAAGAATTGCTTGTAAATAGATTTGATACGCTAAATAAACTCTACAATTCAAAGCCTAGAGAAAAAAGTGAGTCTTTCTTTATTATTGAATATGACGAAAGTGAAAGACTTAGAAAAATAAATAGAATTAAAGAACAAAAAGGATCACAATTAAATTTGATAGATAAGACACATCGCATTGTGACTGGGATATTGAATTCATCGCATTCAAAATTTGTTTTTAGTCACAATCATCCAGGGGGAAAAGTAAACCCATCCACTCATGATGTACTATTTACAATTTCTTATAAAAAATTTTTAAGAAAGAATTTTAAGGAATTAGTAGATCATATAATTTGGACAAAGAATGAAACATATTCATTTAGTAAAGATTCTGAGCTTCTTAGAGATTAGGAATAATCTTTCTAACTGCTTCTAATACATCATCATCAAGTTTCTCTAAAAACTCTTTCATATCCGTTTCACTCAAAGAATGTTCATTAAGATAACCAGCTAAATACTCTATTGATCTTTCTGGCTTCTTAATTGAACTAAGAATGAGAATTGTTTCTCTAATCAAATATTGTGCTGTAGCTGTGGCAAGTATACAAACAGCAAGGGTAATTATGCAGAGAGTAATTCCTAATACATATTCAGAGTATATAAATAATTCATTAAATATCTGATCCTTACCTAGAGCATTTCCTATTGAAAAGATTAGGAATAAGGCAGAGGCTGAAACTACTATTTTAAAAATATCTAACTCCTCTTTTTTCATTGATTATACTCGGTTGGATTTTCCATCAATAGCTTATGATAAGAAAACATGCTCATACCAACATTAAAGGGTCGACTAGAAGGATCTAAGTCAATAAAGAAATTCCTGTGGAAAGGGGGATAAGTATCTTGTTTTGAATATTTACCTATCCCAGTAAAAATTCGATGTTCATAAGGCAACTTCCTTAGATTAAAATCGGCTATTCTAGCGTTTACCAATTCAAATTTTCTCTTTTCAAGAAGCGATACATAATCTAAATTTCGAGAACTAACCCAGTTTGAATTGCTTATACTATCAACTTTAAAATCGTAATTTAATTCATTATTATTTTCTGGATGCATTTCAATACTATCCATTGTTTTAAATCTGGGTACATACTCTCTATCTGGAGTATTTAAATTTATCTCTTTATTTTTTGGTAAAGAAGAATTAACTTCCTCTTTGATTTTTAGTTTATTAGTTTCTGAAAGATTGAGATTCTCCAATACTTCTTGATTAATCAGATGATTTGAGTCTTCTTGGTTACTAAGCTGAAATGTATCAGATTTTATTAGTGTTGGATTTGAGGAACTCGTAGAGCTATTTGATTGATTGTCACCATAAGTTGTTAGACGATTCACTAATATAATCAGCAAACAACTCGAAAAAACAAAACCGCTAACTAGATATTTAAAATATTTGTGTCTGGCCTGAACCACGTACCCATACCGTTTAGCTTTGTATCTAGCAAAACCTGACAAAAGAAAAAGGAATAGAAGGAACCCAATAAAGTATAACAAAGTTATAGTCAAATTCAATTATGCCCTGGTTTTGCTTAAGTAAACAATGAGAATAAAGATATGAAAAAAAATTGTAATATGTTTCTGCAAAATGTTATTTTTTCAATAAAAAGCTATGTTAAGAATTCTAATGAATACTTAGTACAGAATAAACAATAACGCCTAAATATATAAATAAGGCATATTAAGTGTGAGCAGATGGACTTGAGGAGATCCAATATCAGCTTTATTGACTAGCTAATTCTTCAGTCGAAATACTGCAGCTGAAAAAATTATGAGTTTAGTTTAAAATATTTTTAGATTTCAAAAGTGAAATATCCAGCTTATTGAATCTAGTTGTTAGGGATTTAATTATTTTATTTTCTGATTCAGGACTCCAATAAATTTTCAATTCATTTCTAGCTCTAGTAATTGCGGTATAAAAAATATTATGAGTAATCAACTCTTCGACCTCATTATTTATTACGACCTTAACTGAATTATATTCTAGCCCCTGAGCTTTGTGAATTGAAACCGCGTATGCAACTTGAAAGGGCACGACCGAATCGCTAGAAGTTTCATCATCATCTGTGCTTCCATATTTTTTTACTGTAAATCGAATAACTGATTTATCACTTTTATCACAATCTAATAATTCCAGATCTTCGAAAATAACATCTAACTCGTTTAAAACGGTATCAATTTCAATATCAAATTGAATTTCATTCTCAATTAAAACTATATCAAGAATTCTCCCTTTTAAATTATTGTACAACAAAGAACCAAATCTTTGATTTTCATTAAATAAAATCGGATCATTTTTTTTGTAGATCTCAACTCCCCATTCTATTGATTCATGTGGATTACTTGATTGAAGAAATCTATTAATATTATTTATTCCGTATAAACCATCATAATTTAAACAGAGAATGATTTCATCATCTTTATGATTTTCAAATATCGAATCATCTAAAGTCACAGAGTAATTTCGTTTGGTTGATAACTCCATTATATTATCTTCAATTTTTCTTACTCTGCTCCAATAAGTTAATAAATCCTCATTATTACTTCGATATGGTTTAGTCAATTCAAATATTGATTTTTCGTTTATAAACGAACGAACAATACTAAACCAATTACCAAACCTAATGGATTCAATTTGGTAAATATCCCCAACAAGAATTAATAACTGAAAAGTCCCTTTATTTAAAATCTTAAGCATCATTGAATTGCTTACAGTGCTACATTCATCAATAAAAACTATGTTATAATCAGTTTTGTTATTGTAATTCGAAAGGAATTTTGCAATAGTTTTAAACTCACAATCTGGAGCACTTACCCTCCTATTTAAATTATCAACCGCTGGATTTGTATTCGCCATAAATAGTTTCTTCTCATTTTTAAAGAAATTTGCTATGTGGTTGATCATTGTAGATTTACCTGTACCAGCAGCTCCATAAATCAAAGCAACTTTAGAGTCTTCAAATAGTGAAGTTAGTGACTTTTTTTTCTCTTCACAATCTACATTTGAAATTCCAGATTGAAGCCATGCAGTTATCGAATTTTTATAATTCTTAAGACCTACTGAGGAGAAATCAACTAATTTCTTTACAATTTCAACTGCAGCAAATTCGTAACCTTTAATATAAAAGTGATTTTTATATTGTTCGATACTCCGATGCTTGTGTTTAGAGTAAAGTAATTGGTTATGCTTAGAAACTAGAGCGTTTATATCCTTAAAGTGTTTAACCTCAGATATTGGCGTATACAACATCCCTTTTATTTCAGTATTGTTTTTTATATATCTTGCAAACAACTCATGCTCCCTTCCATTAAATTCAATACAATCATACAAATGAGTTAGTTTTGGATTATGATTTACCAATGAAGAGTTAAAAGGCATTTCATCAAATGGCAAACACCCATATAAAAGAAACAAGTTAGAAAGCTTAGGGCATTGCTCGTTATTTCTTTGTTTCTTAATTATTCTATTTTTTAGCTTATATAGGAGGTACTTTACAACGTTAGTTCCAGCTGATTCGCTTCTACAAATAGCCCTACACCTATCAAGAATTGGAAAGAAATTTTGAACTTTAGTACGCTCCTTTATTATTTTTTTTACAAGATTATAATATTCGTCATCAGATAGAATTAAATCAACCAAATTATTTTTTGTTGCCTTAATAAATTTCATCAATTCATGATATTCTTTATTATTCGTATTTAACTTTGGATGAGTACCAAAAATATCTGCAAAATTATTTAATTCACAAGGCCTAATAGAAACTTCCCAATTATCAATAATTTGAATTGGCATTTTCTTGCCCATTATCTCAATGTTAGATTTACTAACTGTCAATTTTACAGCATAATTATGCGAGAGCTCAAGATTAGTAAATGCAATTATTCGATCAAACTTACTTACATTATCAATTGCTCTATTAAATGTCACTTCGTAGTAAACATTAAGATCAACAAAAAATGGTTTGATTTTTTGAATATAGTATCTATCAACGTATTTAATTTTCTTTCTAGAATTGAGACCATTATTTATTTGATCTGCTATTTTTCTATAATATTCAGATAAAGAAGAATCTTGGTTTAAGGGAAATGAATTTAAATTTTGTAATAAACTGATATTAAATTTTGTTTGAACATGGTCTCTTATTCTAATGAGATATTCAAAATACTTAATCATTAAACGTTCAGAATTTTCTTCATCCGGAGTGTAATGTGATATTGTTATTTGTAATAACTGATGAAATCGGTAAAGGAACTTTAATTGCCCCCTAGTCTTAATATATCTTATTGATTCTTTAATATTCTTATAAGAATTATCTATATCTTCTCCTTTTGCAAATTCCTTAAGTGCAATATGTTCTACAAAATTTCTAAGATGAGAAATAATATTTTGCGATACCAATCCTCTCTCACTATTTGATTTAATATTAGAACAGATAACTTTATTAATATCTAATATTTGTTGATCAATTCTTTTCATGCTTTGATTTTTTACAGCTTATTAAATTAGTCAATAAAAGTGAATTGAATATCCATTGAAATTCAGGATCAATAATTGGGCTTGGATGGAATACCACTTTATGGTAAGATTTATTATATTTTTCAATATGAAAAACTAATAACAAACTATGGCATTTTAACTTGTTACTTTCATTTACATTGTTTTAAAATATTACAAACTTCCACTACTGTGTCGCACCATCGTGAACTCACTTTTGAAAAATTATCCTTTCCCTTTTTGGGAGCACCTTTCCCGAGTCCGAACTCTCGATTTTTTTTATGGTATTTTGCATTAAATTTACCAATTGGAACTAGCCAAGGCTTTAAGTCAAGGCTGAGTTTCTTGTTCAGCATACAAGGATTATTCGTCGCCCATCTGATGATATCTTTTTTTGATTCGATACTGTCCTTCTCACTAAATTTTAGTGGCTTATTAAGTCTTTGAAACACCTCTTCAGGCGTTAGATTTGATTCTTTAATATTTAGATTCGAGTTTTTAAGTTGAACCTTGAGATCAATAATTAACTTTTTGATTTTTTCTTTTTGGGTTTTAAAGTCTTCCCTATCAATGATGCCATCAACCAGTAATTCTGTTAAACGATTCTTTTTTCTCTCTGCCTTAACTAACTCTTTCTTTTGGTTTTCCCTTACTAATCGTTTTTGATCATTGTCTTCTTTTGAGTTTTTAGAAATGACTTCCAAAGCAAGTTTTAAAAATTCATCCCCAACCTTGAGCTTTTCAAAATTCTTCTGAATTTGCTTTTCTAGATCAGCATGATTTATTCGGTGATGTTTTTGCGTACAGCTTTTGTATTTCTTTCTGCCAGTACAGAAATAATATCGATACTTCTTATCATTCTTTTCCCTACACTCGCCTGTTATCTGACATCCACAATTCCCACAACGAAAAATTCCTTTATAAGACTCAAAGTATTTAGTACTTTGATCTCTTGAGTTTTTGGATATCATCTCCCCTACTTTTTCAAATTCCTCTGCAGTTACCATAGGCTTGTGCTTGCCTACATTTACCATTCCTGCCCACTTTATAACGCCTTTATAAAATGGATTATGAAAGATTTTATAGACTAAACTTCTACTTATAGGTGTACCACCAGCTCGCTTTCTCTTCGGGGTAATAATCTTCCATTGATTCATAGCAATGTCATGAATTTGACCCACATTATATTTGCCTGTCAGCATTAAATCCCACAGCCGACGTATAAGAGGAAAATATTTCTTGTCAATTTTTATATCTCTGTCATAAGGACAATTATAATACCCTATTGGCGCGCAACTCGGATAATGGCCATTCTGAAATTTGCTCACCATCCCCCTTCTTACATCCCTCCTAAGCTTTCTGATATACTCATTTGCCATAGCCGACTCGACAGACATCAATAAGGCATTGTCTTCTGGATTATATTCTCTTACGCTTGTAATAATTTTCTTTATGACTTCCTTTTGCAGAAGCCATTTAATATTCGCACTATCAACTGGATTTCTGCTAAGCCTATCAAACGAATAACTCAAAATGGCATTTGCTTTACCAGTTTTGAGCATCTTTATCATTCGATTAAAGCCTTCTCGCTTCATCGGTTCTTTAGCAGATTTAGACTCCGAGATTATCTCAACTATTTCTAAACCTCGTCTTTCTGCTATCTCTAGCATGAGGTTCTGTTGATCTTCAAGCGATCTGATCTGCTTGTCCGAAGTATCGGTACTTTTTCTGAGATAAAGCACATACTTATTCTCGTTAAACTGGTTCATGGCTTGGGTGATGAAGGGCTAATAACATTGTAATCATTTCAGGAAAAATATACATCCATTTAAGAGGCTATTTCTTTAAAACGTCATCTACTTCAAGCTTTACATAGAGGATCAACTTCCGAAATTCTTTGAGCGCTTCATTTCGAGTTAGCATTAAGCCTGTTCTATGTTTCCATAGCTTCTGAAAACGCTTCAACTGCCCGCTTGTGATTTGCATGGTTTTATTATTAATAAATACACCCCTTCTCTAACACCATCAACATTCAAAGCCCAAATTAAAAAAGGCCTAAATAAGGCCTTCGTCTTTGAAAGAGTAATACCCTTCTTTCGTAATGATGAGATGATCAAGCACTCTAACCTCTAATAACTCCCCTCCTCCAACAAGCTTCTTCGTTATAGCTATATCTGCTTTTGACGGATTAAGATTTCCTGAGGGGTGATTATGAGCCAGAATAATGGAACTAGCCCTGCCTTTAATGGCACAGGAAAAAATTATTTTAGGATCAACTACGGTTCCAGCTACACCTCCTTTTGAGGCTACGAATTTTCCCAAAATGGTATTAGATTGATCTAAAAGTAAAATCACAAACTCTTCGAGTAATTCAATGCTTGATGACCAATGATTTCTCAAAACATTATAGGCATCTCTTGAAGAAGAAATTTGTTGCCTTTCCCTTCTTTGAACTGGATTATTGTAGTGGAGTTCAATTTCAGCAATGGTGCTTAATTTTTCTTTCGTACTCATTTTATAAATTTTGAGCCTTCAGAAAATAAATCTGATAATGAACCAAGTTGGAGACTTGTACTAGCTTGGTTTATGTTTCAAGCACCGCGAGATTTAGTTAGTTTTGCTTTCAATTTTAAAAGAGAAGAAGTAAAAATTCAGGCCATTTAAATTCCGCCCATAGCACAGTTTAGAATCAAGTCCCAAAAGAAAATTGACAAAAATTGATTTCAGTTTAAATTTTTAGTTCTGGTAAAATAAAAGTTGGACGAGGGGTTTTGCTTATTCAAAGCCCTTCGTTCTTTTTATTTACCCCATTTCTTATGAAGAATTTCATTCGTGTTGTTAAGCCTATTCATAACTATAAAAGAAAATACCACCTTTACCCTGGCGCTTATATCAATCTTGATGAAGCGGTAAAATCTATGATTAAACTCTTAAGGTTTGAGTATGAAAAAGACCCCGAAGTAATTGAAGGCGATTTGGAAAAACTGTACACCATCGATGCAGAGTACTTTAGTGCCTCAGAAAGAAATCACAAATGCCAAAAATAGTTAAAAGACTACCTCCACCTGCTAAATTATATTTCTGGTTTTTTATTCATTTTTAAGATTTTAATAATTCCTGCACTCAGTAAGGCTATGAGCGTGGAAAGAACAATTAAAAAATTAGATAGTGGATCAATCAAATTCGTGAAAAATTCTGACTGAAAGAATTCAGTTAGTTTCTCTCTAAAAACAAATACAGAAAAGGCCAACAAACCGATAAATAAAAGAACAAGAATGATTACAATTCTTTTTCCAAGCCAGTTGAGCAAATGATAAAATTTCTTTTTCATAGTTCTTAATTTAATAATTTGATAGAATTATTGAAGTATGATAATCTGCTTGTGTGAACATTAAGATGGTTTTAGTTCTTCCATACTTAATTGTTCCAACTAAGTAATTGGTTCTTACTTAGTATGGCAGTGATACCTCAGTCACTGCCTTTTTTAAGTCATCATTATATTCTGAAAATTTGATATGATTAAATGAGTCGTTAACAAATAAAGGCAATGATTTCAAACATCATTTTCAACGCAGTACATATGAAACATAATTATATATGTAATAGTTTCATTCGTTATAAATAAAAACACCTTTGTAAGATTTCTACCAAAACATGATCATCAAGGAATAAAAAAGGAAGAAATATGACTCCTATACTGCGTATAAATACGCAATTATTTCTCTTGGAGTAAATATTTCCGCAAAGCCAAGGTGACTTTTTCTTATTCGAGACACTCATTAGTACATTGTTCACTAAAACTGTTTACTATGAAATTTATCTTTTTTCTAGGGTTCATAATTTTTACTGCACCATTTACTCTCTTTTGCCAAGATGAGACTTTAATTGAAATCAACTTTATTGAAAATCAAGATTTACCAGAACTTGATAATCTTCTCAAGAAGAATACGTACAGGATTAAAATCAGTAACATCAATCGCTTTGTTTACGATATCAGCTCTGAACTGAGTGAGAAAAACCTTCATACAGAATTACCTTCTATTTTTTCAAATTTCAAATTGCCTCCATTCCTTCAGCTAAAAACTCCTATACAGGGAGCTGAAACTCTATCTGGAGTAAGTCCAGGAATTGATGAAAAAATAAATGGAGAAATGAGAACCACTTTATTTAATGAAGCATTTGAACCTCATGACACTGTTTTCTTAAGTACTATCTATAAGGCATTTTCTGGCATGCCAGTACTCGACAATTTTCTAAATCATCTAGCCCTTGATTGTTCTTCCAGTTTCGATGAAATATCAACTAAGGTTAAAGTTGCTACAGAACTATATTTAGACGCGCCTCAATCTAATCAGCACGAATTATTAAAAAATGATCTTCTTTTCCTTATCCTCGGCATTGATTTGATTAAGGAGAGTATAAAAGATACAAGAAAGGCATTTATGAACTCAGATTCAATTCTTACCAAGAATGATACCCTTTGGATAAGTAAATCTTTAACGCTCATAGACTCTCTTAATTCTCAAGATGCACAGGCAAAATATATTAAATTCTTAGAAAAATATGAACAGTTTAATGAAGCCAATTTCTCATTTGTAAGTCCTCCATTCAAGCCAGATGCGGACTTTATTGATATTAACCTAAAAGTATCGGCAGAAAAATTGACTACTTGTAATAAACAGAAGGAAATCAAGCTTAAAAAATCCTATCCTGTAAAAGGAGGCCTTAAAATTGATTATAGTGTTGGTGCTTTTAGTTCTTTCTCTAAAGACGATGATTTCTTTGGTAGAAAATTAAATTACATTTCTGTTGATTCATCATACTCTCAAATTGTTTCCAGCAATGCAGGAAGTAGAGCCTTACTTTCTATAGGAGCACTTGCTCATATTTATAAGAGAAACACTTCTAAAAATTTCAGATTCGCGGGGAGCATAGGTATGAGTACCACTTCAGGCTTTGATAATATTAATCTTCATGGTGGATTATCAGGTCTAGTTGGCAAAAAAAATAGAGCCATAATTACGATTGGTCTTACACTTAGAGAAGCAGAAATTCTCGATCGAAACTATGCTTATGATACTAATTACTTAACATCTTTTTTACCTGAAACTCCTCCTTCTATTGGTATATTTCCAAAATTCGGTTGGTTTGTAAGTTTCACCTATAACCTCAGCAAAAAGACATAAAAGACTTTCTAAAAATTCAGAACTTTTTCAAGGGCATTGTCTTCATCATCATGAATAAAATGGCTCTGGTAATTGATAGTTGTAGAAATATTTGAATGCCGATAGAGCTTTTGTAAAATCTCTATCGGTATTTTAGACCCTCCAATAGTTGCAAAACTGTGTCTTGCTATATGACAGGTTACGGTGGATTTAATACTTACATATTCTGCTATTTGTTTTAGTAATCCATTTAATCTCTTCGTATTCCTCGTTATACTTTTATAAATCTCTTTTTCATCTGTCAGATTAACGTTTTTCATTTCTGGAAAAATAAAATCATCATTCCCTGATAAATCTCTTTTATAGTGCTCTAATAGCTTCAATGCCTTATCAGGAATTTTAAGCGATAAAGATTTCTTATTCTTCCCCATCTGATAATAAAGCCTCCCCTCTTTTATATCACTCCATTTCAAATTTAAGGCATCAGAAATCCTTTGCCCTCCTAAATAAAATAACCACAGCCAAACTCGTCTTGCGTGATCCCAATCTGGCTTATGACTTAAATCAGCATTCTCTAATTTTTTTACCTCTTTTTCCGTCAAGCCTTTCTTTTGCGTTTGCGGAAATCGTATCACTATCTTTCCCTTTCCAAATGGATAATATTTTCTTTCTACAATTCCTTCTCTAATAGCAAGATTAAAAATAGTTCTAATTACTACTAAATGATTTTGGATTGTTCTTTCCGATACTTCTCTAAATTTTATTTCATCAGAATTCTTTTCTTTAAAAGGCTTACCTTTTGTTTCTAAACTCGTTTTAAATCTATTGAGAAGGGTTGGCGTGATTTCATTAAATGGCATTTGCGATTGCCCCAAGTATTTTTTGAAATATTCGATTCTTGGCTTATCAGCACTTAACTGAGAAAACTTCTTTCTTAACTCTAAATTTATCAGGTATTCTCCTGCTACAACAAAGAAGTCATTTACTCCTTTTTCTCCTTTAACTAACGACTTTATATACTTAGCAGAAACTGTCTTTTCTCCTTTAGTTTCGGCCTCAATTAATTTATCATTGGCCTCAGCTAGTTTCTTGGCTATTAAATGATTTATTCTTACAGAATTTGGATGCGATTTTTTGACTCGTGCATTTTTAGCATCCCAGTACTTTAATTCAATTTGCTGTCCGATATAGAAAAAGCTAGATTTTCTGTTCTGGGTAATTCTTATAGCTATTGGATAACGCCCTTGGCTGTTTTTCTTTCTTCGGAGGATTGCTTTTATCGAGGCCATAACATGATTTATTTCCATTTATGAAACATGGGTACAACATAGGTACAACATTTTGCGATTTTACCTGTCTCAATATAAGGCCAAATAATGCTATTTTATTGAAAATATGCCGTTTTTAGGGCATTTTGAAGTATTTAAATTCATTATTCGCAGGACTTAAAATCCTGTGGCCATCGCGGCCGTGCCGGTTCGACCCCGGCTCCGGGTACTTTTTATTGGACTATGGTTTATGGTTTGGGCTTAGGGCTTTCTTTTTTATTTCTTCGATTTTCATGTGCGACATTTAACTTTACGATACTTAATTAGTGTGGCATCGCCTTGTCTCCGATTCCGTATCGGGAAAGTCTTCGATTTTGCATCGGGATTCTACCCCGGCTCCGAGTAGTTTTTTTTTGGACTGTGGTATATGGCTTAGGGTATAGGGCTTTGTTGTATATTTCATATAGGACTCTCTACTAAGCCCTACATTAGATATCAATATCCGTTTTGGACCCATCCGACTTCCCTTAAAAGGGAAGAGTTCATTCATTTATAAAATCTGGTAAGGTTTTACTATCTAATGTTTATGATTTTGCCTAAAACTTTTCCTTACCTTTTAAATTTGGAAATCCAACATAGAAATTAAAACTGGCTAGATCTCTGGAATCGGCTTTTACTAAGATCCTAAATTCAGATGAGATTTTAATAAAATCAAAAAAGTCATCGAGCCAAAGCATTGCATTATCATAGGCTATGGTATGAATTAAATTTTTACCATAGTAAAACTGTATTGCAATATTACTGTAGCTCAGATAGTCTTCACACCTTTCATCAACAATCATATCTTGTATAGTTTCATGAGTGATTTCTTTTCTTGGAAAAGAATATCTAACATCTAGGAAAGGCAAATAATCAAAATGCTGGTTACCAATTTTCAGCTTTAAACAATTGTATGAAGCAATGCTATCCGAATACATCCTAAATGTTCTTGAAACATATTTTCTGAAAATATTTTTCTGGCATTTCTTATCCTCACATGTTTCTAATTTATCCGCATCCTCTAGTGACAGCAAATAAATCTCTTCAAAACCCAGTTCTCCTTCATCTAAATATTCAACAAATGTGTCTCTTATTATTTGACTTTGAGAATAAGAATTTGAAGAAAATGCAGTGAGGGAAATAAGAAAAAATAAATATTGAAGTACTTTAATTTTTAAATGTAAGGACATTCGCAAAATGAATTAAATAAGAATTTTGAATATACACTTTTACCCCAATTAAACTTCACTAAAGAGATAAATTCAAATAGTATCTTGTACCTTTCAATTGCCCTTCCTTGATTAAGATTTTCTGCTCCACCATCTCTGACAAATCTCTTGTTGCTGTAGAAGCTGAAGTGTTCGCTATACTGGCATAATTCTTCGCACTAAGGCCACCTACAAAACCTTGAGGTCCTTCTTCAAACAATCGTTTGACCACTTTGAGCTGTCTGACATTGAGAGATGAGTTGAATTGATCATAAAATCTGGCTTTCTTAATTAAAAATTCAATAATAACCAGGGCTGCTTTTTGTGCCTTAATAATCACTTCACTAAAATAGATGAGCCAATCAGTAATGTTTAAGGTTTGATTATGTCGTTCAAACATATCATAATATTGCTTTTTCTTAGATTGAATAATTTCTGAGATAGGAATTATAGATGGCTCATTTAAACTAATAGCTAGAGATTTGTTCGCGAGAGCTCTTCCTATTCTTCCATTTCCATCCTCAAAAGGGTGAATGGTTTCAAAATAAAAGTGACTGATCCCAGCCTTCACTAAAGGCATGTAGTGATTTTTTGTTGCACCAAAATGGACTTGATTGTACCAGACAATATAATGTTCCATTTCTTTCAAAACTTCATTTGAAGGTGGCGCTTCGAAATGGATCGTAGGATTATCCAATCTTCCGGAAACAATTTGCATCGGATCTTCATGTTGTCTATAGTGGCCTATATCATCTAGATCACGTCTGCCATTCATTATCATTTCATGCCAATTAAACATTCGCTTATGCGCCAAAGGTGTTTGAAAATTATTATACACATCTACCATCATTTCTGCTATCCCATATTCTGCTGGCTTAACCTTACGTTTAGTAAGACTCAATCCTAGTTTTCTTTTTATTGACGATTGCACACTATCTCTATCTAAATATTCGCCTTCAATTTCAGTTGTTTTTAAAGCTTCATTACTAAGCAACTCTACTAAAAAATCCTTTTTAGATTCAGCTTCAATAAGACGTAATACACCACGCATTTCACCAGTATTCCCAATAAAATCAAGTTCAAGATGCTGCAAGGCTTCAGCATCAAAAGTAAAACGCGGCCAATCTTTAAATTGCCAATTCCAAATAGGCATGAGCTATATTTCTGTTATTTATAGCTCAAAAATAGCTTTTATTTGAGCTATAAATCAAGTTTTTATAGCTCAAATGACAATATCAGCCCCTCTAGACAATCCTCCCTCTTACATTGACAATCAAATAAGTGACAATCATATTAAACGAAATGCCGCAAACGAAAAGCATCAATAGTTCAAAATTATATTGACCCAATTTAGATAGGAAAATAGTTAATATCGTCATTAATAAGACAGACAAATAAAGTGTCTTGGGCTTGAGCTCAAGTTGGTAATACAATACATACAAGACAGGTACGATCAAAGTAAAAATTAAAAGACCCCAAAAGAAGACGAGAATACTGACACCAACATATGAACACATTAGATCCATCATCTTATCTCCACCTAAGCCTATAGCTAATACAAAAGATAGGAAATACGATCCTGCACAATAAACGATAAATGAAAGACTAAAAATTTTTAGTAGATCTTTTACAATCTCCATTTTCATAAATCTCATTTGGAGATAACAATAGCTTTAATACTAAAGTGTTTGATCATTAGCCTAGTTAATCATGCCATTGATGCTAACAATAGATACTTTAACAATTTGTTTTCAATCGACTGGGCCTACGCTAACTTTCAGTAACTTTTTCTCGAAGAAGCCCGGAATTGTCTTTAGGTGGTCGTGATTTATACCTATCTTTCAACTTAGAATATCCAGATAATTGATTTTGGTAATCTAAATTATCACAAGTACGATTTTGAAAAATCTAAGCTGGCTTTTTAATTAATTGGAAGCTTAACGCATTACATTTAGCCAATTTACATTTCTTTCCTTCTTATCTACTGATACTGCTTCTAAAAGATATCGACCTGAAGGAAAATTTGTTAAGTCCAACATCAGAATTTTATTGGATGGCAATACTTGCTCTGATTTGAGTTTATTTCCTAATAAATCATATAGATTAAATTCCATTTGATTTATGTAACTAGCATCTATGTAAAATATTCCAGAACTAGGATTGGGATAAATCTTAACCTGCTCATTTCTTATAGGCTCATCTTCATTGCTACTTATGATATTATCAACCACATCTCCATTTTCATCAAATTTTATCATCCAAAGTTGTATGAAACTACTAATGCTGTCATCTTGCGTTTGCCGAAATCTTGTTCCTGAAGCTATATAATTACCATCAGGGGTTTTGGCTAAATCAGCCAATCTATATAGAGCCCCAGGTTCATATAAAGAATGGACTACTTTGTGCCAGAGGCTGTCTCCACCTGCAGAAACTTTTCCAATAACAGCCCTTCCTAACTCTAAATCTCCTCCAGCCACAATATATCCATCTTGGTTATGAGACTCTACAATATCAAAATGAGACTCAGGAAAAGCATTAAAATTTTTCTTACCAAATTCTGTTCTCCAAACAGGATTTAGATCTTTATCAAACTTTAATATTGACGGCATATAGCTCCTGTTCCCTGTTTGATCATTTAATTCTCTATCTATACCCAATGCTGTCATGACCAAACATGAGTCTGAGTCTACTATTCCTGTCATATCACTAAAAATACCAGTTAGGTTACCATACGGATAAGTCTTTTTTACAATATTAAATTCTTCGTCTAAAGTGTATATAAAAAAACCGTAATCTTGATATATCGGGCTATTATTTTCCCCGGGTATGCCCCAATGTCCCATCATCAATAACTCATTATTTCTCCAGTTCAAAAGTTTCATCGGCCAATAATGCCAACCATTTAGTTGTGAGAAATTAACAATTTCGTACTTCCCTTTTTCTCTTAAATTAATTTTTGCTAACATTCCCTCTCTTTTTGAGTCTTCATTTTGTAAAGCAACAGTAGCAAATCCTTCTGGATAATGTACCAAAGAGTAAACGATTAGCAATTCCGAATTTAAACTATCATGATAACAGGTATGGGTTAACACATTGTCAACAGCCTTACCACTTTTGACGAGGCATTGTATAGGTACTCCAAGAGAAGCAACTGCATAATATAAAGTGTCGTTGAATTCTATTACTTCGTTTGGAAAACGCAATGCATTTTGTACCGACTCTACATTGTTCTCCCAAATTCCGTACCTCAAAGGTTCCCCATTTTGGTTATAGAGAGATACACAAAAATGTGAATGGCTTCCATCCTCATCATCTATCATACATTCGCCTCCCACGACTATCATAGAATCAATAGCTGATATGTCCTCTCCATGAAACTGAGCAAATGTTCCGTTGAAGTCTGTCACCTTATTGAATGGAATTTGTGCATAGTTAAATTCCATACAATAAAGCAAAATGAATGATAAAAATATTCTCATTTATCTTCTAGAATTTAAGCATTCTTTGTGTTTCAACCAAATTAAAAATTTATTTTAGTCAATAAGAAAACAGAAAAGTAAGAGTGCTTTTCATTAACTAATTACATTTATTTATACACCAAGAAAGCTTTTTCGTAAGACGTAATTATACTCTAAGGCATTTCTGAAGATTCAGAACTATTATTATCCAAATTCACATCAGCCATTCGGCCACTTTTATCGATAACTACATTTTTAATTTTATTGATATCAACATCAATATTCATCGTATAACTGCTATGCGTCCACGGCCAATCTGGCATTACTTTTCCTGTAAAGGCATCCTGCCCTTTTTCTCCTCTCATAATTCGTAGTGGAATATAGTAATGCTTTTCAGTACCATCCATTAATTCAACAGTAATATCTAAAGGCATCGGCATGACACCTGTCTTTGTTAAAAGCACATTCGTACCATTATCACCTGCAGTTTGCACAGATAAAACGCCATAATCAATTTGATGCGTCGTATTGACAAAGTATTCTCTAAACCAATCTAATTCTAATCCACTTTGCTTTTCCATTACTCTTATAAAATCATTGGGATTAGGGTGCTTAAACTTCCAAGTATTGTAATAGCGTTTCAAACCTGCATAAAAGTCTTTATCACCCATGATATATTTCAATTGCTGAAGAAAGACCGCGCCTTTGGTATACGAACCTACACCATAAGCGGTGTTTGTTGTATAGTGATCTGAATGCGTGATAAGCGCCTCTTCTTTTCCAGAACTTGTAAATCGACAAAATCCTCTAACGGTATTGTAGTGCGGGTCCTCCACGGGATTACCAGAAACCAATCCTTTAGCTTTCAAATGATTCATCACCTCGGCACTTGCATATGAAGTAAAGCCTTCATCCATCCAAGGATATAAAGCTTCATTAGTCGCTAGGACCATCTGATACCAACTGTGCATCCATTCGTGGATACTTACGCCTACGAGACTTGGGTAACTTCTTTCACCTGTGATAAGCGTCGCCATTGGATATTCCATGCCTCCATCTCCACCTTGAATAAAGGCATATACAGGATAAGGATAAACGCCATATCGTTCATTCATAAATTTCTCAGCTTCATTCATGGCTTCATGTAAGCGCTCCCAGTTCTCTTCAGTACGTTCATTTTTCTGATAGAAATAATGCAAGGTGGTTCCTTCATCTGTTGTTTTGATGGTATGCGTATAATCTGGATCTGCAGCCCATACAAAATCATGTACATTCTCCGCTTTGAAGGTCCATTCTAACTTTTTCTTACCAAAAAGCCCCTTCTTTTTTGTGTTCTTGTCAGAATAGCCATGCCCCATCTTCTTTGGATTCTCAACCAAACCAGTGGCCGCTACTGTATATTTTCTATCAATCTTGATCTTTACTTCAAAATCTCCCCACACACCATGAAATTCTCTTCCCACATATGGATGTGCATGCCATCCCTGGTAATCATACTCGCATAATTTTGGATACCATTGAGACATAGAAAAACTGATGCCTTCAGCACTGTTTCGTCCACTTCTTCGAATCTGGTTAGGCACTTGAGAGTTAAAGGTCATCTCCAAAGTGGTTTTCTTACCCGGCAAAAGTGGTTTAGCTAAATCCACTTCTAAGACTGTACCCTCTACGTGATATTTAGTTGCTTGACCATCTTGCTTTAAGGATTGGATCTTATGATAACCTATTTCACTATCATCTAACTTTGAAATTCTGTCACCTACCCTAGGATCTGGATCTTCTATGGTTCTTGATCTTTCATCCATCATACTCCCCGGCTGAAAAGCATTGAAAAACAAATGGTAAAAAACGCGATCTATAGTATCAGGAGAATTATTTGTGTAAACCAATTTCTGCTGACCTTCTAGTTGGAATTTTTCTACGTCAACATCAATTTCAATTTTATAGTCAACATGTTGTTGCCACCTATCAGATTGTGCAGAAACATTTAAAAAAGTAAAAATCAAAAGGGAAAATAGAATAGTTCTCATTTATGCATTAATTAAGTTCTCATTTATTTCAATTTCAGGATCTACAATCTCCCCTGCAAGTTTGGAGAAAGCATCCCATTTATATCTTCTTTTAAAGTAAAGTATCATTATAATACTCATAATAGCAAACGAAACGGTTACCATAATCGGATTCAACTCGTGAGACTTTAAAATAGAATCTGTTTGGAGTACGCCGCCAGCATATCCAACGAAAACCGCTGAAACAAAATTTTGTGCTGCATGTAAACCCAACGCCAATTCGAGTCCATCGTCCATAATTGTAACGATACCCATGAAAAGTCCTGCCATGATATAGTAACTCTGCATCGTCCAAAAACCGAATTTCTCAATTTCAGGATTTTGAGAATGGACCAAACCGAATAGAACAGAAGCGACAATTAAAGGCACCCATTTTACATTCTTTTGAAAGAAAGTTGAAGTAACTGATTTAAGTATTGTACTAAATAAGAAAAAACTTACTATCAATATCAAAAGGGCAATAAAGCCAAATAGCATTGAATAAATGGCCTCAGGAACAGCAGGATCAGCACTGGTTGTCGTCAATTCTAATTCAAAATCCATAGACTTCATATAACTATATGCAAAAGTGGCCAAACCCAAAGACAGAAATATGGCTAAAACCTGATAAAATTTCAAGCTGGCCACACCCTGCATGATATAGCCTCTAAAAAACAACTCTTCTGTACTTGTTTGTATAGGAAGTAAAATGCAGGAGATCAACAAAAGCGGGATAAACGTATTTAATTTAAAACCGATGGTATAGCTCTCGGGATTCATAAAATAGAATATAGCCTCCATAGTTAATCCAAAAAGCATCCAAATAAAGAATGCATGAAAAACTCTACCCCATCTAATTTTTGAAAAAGGATTGACGAGTGTTTTAAATTCACGCTCGTGCATAGGTTTGAAAATAAAGTAGAAAGCTACGAGAGAACCTAAAAAGGTCAACAACATCATGCTCAATCCTAGATTAGAATTAATATCGATAAGATTGAAATCCATGGATTTTTGAAAATCTTGGACAGCTGCAGAATCTAAATCTGGCGAACTGTCAATTTTCCTTAGCATGGCCAGACTTAAAGGGATGCTTCCGATAAGATTCCCAAACAAGATTACAATCAAAACCACTAAATATCGCCACCAATCATTGCGACCTTTGAATACAGGATTAAAAAACATCTGATTTTGTTAAATTCTGCCCACTTTATAGTGAGGCACTAAGTTACCGTTTAATTTTTTGGCTTAGGCCCAAATTGAGCATTGTTTCACGCCATTTTGTCGAAATAGTTATGCTATTTAAGCCCCCTTTTAAGCTGCTCTAATGCATAAAATCTGTACTTTTGAAGCAGAAAAGGTGATATGAAACAGAAAAATTTTGTCATAATTTTATTTGTATTGGTCATTGCTGGACTCTACAGACTTGTACCTCACATAAATAATTTGACACCGATTGCAGCTATGGCTTTATGCAGTGGGCTATATTTAAAGAAAAGAGCATGGGTTTTTGCCCTTCCTGTTATCGTACTTTACTTATCTGATTTTGCTTTAAATAACACTATTAACAGAATCTACTTTGAAAATCAGACAGGTCTCATTTTCTGGTCTTCATACATGTCATATGTTTACGGCGCGTTTATCCTTATTGTCGGTATAGGATTATTATTAAAAAAGTCTCTTTTAGAAGAAAAAATAATTGCAGGAACATTATTCTCTTCACTATTATTTTTCCTAGTTACCAATACTGGATCATGGGCTTTTGGCACCCTCTATCCTAAAACCGGAAGTGGATTAATTGCAGCACTTTTAGCTGGTATTCCCTTTTTCAAATGGACATTACTCGGGAACATGTTTTTCATACCGGCTATGGTATTTTTCTTCGAAAAAATGCTATCACTTGAATCTAAGACAGAAAGTGAACTCTACCCCGACATATTGCATTAATGCAGTATGAATATTTATCCATCGCTTAAAGCATTTCTAGACAATAACAATGTCACTTTGGTTGCAGTGAGTAAAACGCAGCCTGCAACTGTGGTTCAAACACTATACGATCAAGGCCAACGTGTTTTTGGGGAAAATCGTGTTCAAGAATTATGCGACAAAAAAGAACAATTACCCAATGACATACAATGGCATCTCATCGGTCATTTACAAAAGAACAAGGTCAAATACATAGCTCCATTTATTGAAATGATTCACTCGATAGATAGTTTAGATCTATTAGAGAAGATAGATAAGGAAGCCGCCAAAAACGACCGTATAATCAATGTCTTATTGCAAGTAAAAATTGCCCAAGAGGAAAGCAAGTTTGGTCTTAATCCAAACGAACTTATCGAAAACATACATCAGTTTTATCAATTTAAAAATGTACGCATCCAAGGTTTAATGGGCATGGGTACCTTCACAAATGACATTACTATAACCGAACAAGAATTCGAGTTTTTCAAGAACTATTTTAACCAGTTGTCAGACTATATTCCTGATGATCATAAGGAAAGTTTTACCGTCAAGTCTTTAGGGATGTCAGGGGATTATAAATTGGCTGTGGAGTACGGGAGTAATATGGTTCGGATTGGGAGTTTGTTATTTTAAGTTGAAGTTGAAGTTGAAGACAAAGCTGAGATTTAAATTTTGACTGCAGTGTAACGAAGTGTCGGGCATATAAGTTTAAGCTTAAGTCTAAGATTTAGTTTAGTATGGGCTAGAAACGGCTATTCTTCTACCACATAGTTACATAGATTTAGGAATACTTATTCTAATCTTCTATGTGAGCTATGTGTTTATATTTAGAGCATATCTCCTTAACACATAGCAAACATAGTTAAGAAATGACTTCGTCGACACAAACTATGTGTCTTATGTGGTAAAGAAATAAGTTTCATAAAAAAAAGAAAGCAAATTATTGGACACTAATCACTTCCTAAAACAAGCCATACAACTGGCTATTAATCTCTTGTACAATGCTTCCAAAATCTTCAGGATTCTTCTTAAAATCTGTGTTGTCTGCATCTATGACCAATAAGCGTCCGATTTTATAACCATCGATCCAACGGTTATACTTTTCATTAAGGCGTTTTAAATAATCGAGACTAATACTGCCTTCGTAATCACGTCCACGCGTATGGATATGCTCTACCAATTTTGGTATACTTGCTTTGAGATAAATCAATAAATCTGGAGGAGAAATCTGAGAGGTCATGATCTCAAAAAGCGTTTGATAATTATCAAAATCTCTTTTGGACATCAAGCCCATTTCATGAAGGTTAGGCGCAAAAATATTGGCATCTTCATATATGGTTCTGTCTTGAATGACTGTCTTATCGCCATTCTTTATATCAAGAATTTGACGATATCTTGAGTTCAAGAAGTAAATCTGTAGATTGAAAGACCATCGTTGCATATCATCATAGAAATCATTGAGATATGGATTGGTTTCCGTGTCTTCATAGTGTACCTCCCATCCAAAATGTTTACCTAACATTTCAGTGAGGGTGGTTTTCCCTGCGCCGATATTTCCTGAAACGGCGATATGCTTAATTTGAGTCCCCAGTGGTTGTAGTTTTGATTGAGTCCGCCAAAAATACAATTTAGACGGTGAACAGAGATAGAATATCTAATAATTATCTCCATCGGATAAGATATGCTTATATTGAGCCTATAATTAAAAGACCCAATTAATCGTTAGATAAAAGTCGTCACCAACTTTCGAATATGTCTGAGAAAATCATTGAAATAAGCGAGATCAAGAAAATTTACATCATGGGTACTGAAAAAGTGCACGCCCTAAATGGTGTAAGCCTAGACATTCATAAAAATGAATATATGGCATTAATGGGGCCCTCTGGTTCTGGAAAGTCTACTTTAATGAATCTCTTAGGCCTCTTGGACACCCCAACCCAAGGTTCTTACTTGCTAAAAAATCAGATTGTGAGTCAGATGTCAGATTCAGAATTGGCAACTGTTAGAAATAAAGAAATTGGGTTTGTATTCCAAACATTTAATCTACTACCCAGATTATCTTCTTTAGAAAACGTCGCATTACCATTGGTTTATTCAGGCATGAGTAAACGAAAGCGATTAGAAAAAGCGGAAGAAGTTTTGACTACTGTAGGATTAGGAGACAGAGTTGACCATAAACCTAATGAGTTATCAGGTGGACAAAGACAAAGAGTCGCTATTGCAAGAGCATTGGTTAATGACCCTGCATTGATTTTGGCGGATGAGCCTACAGGTAACCTAGACACGAAAACATCCATTGAAATCATGTCTATATTCGAAGAGATTCATAATCAAGGAAACACGGTTATTTTGGTGACACACGAACCCGAAATTGCTAGTCATGCACATAGAATTGTGAGACTCAGAGACGGATTACTTGAGTCAGATATCAAAAATGAAAATATCATTACTGCAGCCGATCCTGAACATTTCTATAATAAAAATTAAGCCGTAATTTGTTGCCAGAATAAACTCTGAGCATACATGAAGATCTACACCAAAGCTGGCGATAAAGGGCAAACTTCTTTATTTGGTGGCAAAAAAGTATCTAAATCAGACTTACAAATTGAAGCCTACGGCACAGTAGATGAGTTGAATTCATTCATAGGTGTTTTGATATCGCAGATAAATGAAAACGCATTAGACAAGCAATTAAAGAGTATTCAACCTATTTTATTTGACATTGGCAGCCATCTAGCTTCTGATGGCACGGCATCTCAATATCTTCCTGAATTAAAGACAGATTTGATCCAGAAAATGGAAGAACAAATAGACCAAATGACTGCCTCCTTAGCCCCTTTAAAATCTTTTATCATGCCTGGAGGAAGCGCCTCTATATCTGCAGCACATGTTTGTCGTACTGTTTGTAGAAGAGCGGAGAGACGTGTAGTACATCTATCGGAGGCCACATCGATACCTGACTTCATTCCGATATATCTAAATAGGCTATCAGATTACTTCTTCGTGGTCGCTAGGTATCTAGCCCATCTTGAAGGTGTAGACGAAGTAAAGTGGAATGCCTGATTCCTTTATTGTTTTACGAATTTTTTAGAAATACTTATGCCCTCTTCACCTATTGCCTTAAATAAGTAAATACCCGCTTCAAGATTTGAAATATCGATTTCGCTTGTAAAAGCACTTTCATATATCTGAAGACCATCAACTGAAAATACTTGAATCAGGTTCAATTTCTTCTTTGATTTTATGAATAATCTATCAGTTGCAGGGTTGGGATAAATATCTACAGAATGGGCATCATCAATTACAATCTCAGAAGTATCTGTCAATAAATCCGATCCAAAGAAGCTTAAACCACCGCGAAAGTTACCAATCAATATCTCTAACCGACCATCATTATTAATATCAAAAAGTGTTGGCGTCGTATACAATCCTTCTTGAATACCGCCATAACAAGAATCCACCAATTCAAATTGCCCATTAATATCCCCAGGCTCGGATGTATAATACCGTATGCAACCATCACGTGAACCTAGTATAAAATGCCATAACCCATCTTTAAGATAAATATAAGGCGCTGCAGATCCTTCAATTGCCGTATTTAATCCATCTCTAGTGGCCATGGCTCCCAATGCTACTTCATTTACATCAGCGGTGACATCTCCATCAAACATAGGATCGCCAAGAGTTCCAATATTCTTAAAGAAATTGACGTTGCCTATTCGCCCCTCTCCTGCTGCCGACTTCCTTTGGCCCAAGATGATATCCATCAAACCATCTTGATCAAAGTCTACCATAAACGGTCTCGCTTTCTGACCAACTGAGATATCCATATATTGATATCTGCGCACGCCATTGAAGGTTAGCGTATTATCAGCGCCAGCTGTGTTTTCAAAAAAGTATAGAAAGCCATTTTCATCACCGATAAGGCAGTCTATATCTCCATCCCCATCTAAGTCTCCAAAATTAGGTGAAGGATTATCCGAAGTATTATTAAACTCGCTGAAGCCTAAATAGTCATCGTCTTTCAAGACAAAAGAAGGCGTAGATAAAGTCCCTTGGTTTTCAAAGAGATACAATCTTATTTCTGCATCAGTATCGTCAAAAATACCACCGCTAGCAACGACAAGATCCATAACACCATCTTGATTATGATCAACGAATGTTGGAGATGAATAAGAGCCTAAATCTATGGTTTGAGAACCCAGAAAATCCCTTTGAACAAAATTGAATGCATCCTCAGTGTCGCCATTATTTAAATACAACCATGAGTTATTGACATTTCTAACACTAGAGATACTATTGGGGCTCGTAACAATATCTTTCAAGCCATCACCATTGGCGTCAACATGATAGCCCCCTAGGAAGACGGGCATTTCAACGGAAATATTTTCAGAAGGAAACTGTTCATCTTGAGCGATCATCCAGTTATCCATGGCAAATCCACCATTATCTAAAGCCACCATATTATTACTGGTTAAATCTCCAATTAATAATTCTTTAGCGCCATCACCATTTTCATCATAAGTCATTATTGTGGATCCTGCATGCACACTTTTTTCTATGATTGCATCTTCTTTAAACTCTTTCGCACATAACCCATCATCACTTAAAATTATGGTTGACGAAACACCACTTTCTATAAATCTTCCAAAACATAAATCTGCTATTTCAAATTCTAGTTCGTCAACGCTAAGACCATTTTCAACTTGAAGATTTTTATAATACCATATCGTCGAGCCTCCTGGTTCGAAGGCAATGATATCCATATCTCCATCTTCATCAATATCCGTTATGCCAGGCGTATCTGTAAAGGCCACAAATACTTGCACCCAATTCCCTGCAAATTCGACAAAGATGATGTCTTCTATCCGATCAGGACCACCGACCTTGATGACATCGAAATCCCATTCTCCATTTTCAAAATTTCCCTTATGCAGTTGGACACCAGAAATACCTTGAGATGGATTAGAAAAGAAATCCAGTTGACCATCACCATTGTAATCTCTGACTAAGGCCCAATTTTCCATTTGAGGAAAGGCACTATTGTATGTCCTGCTAAAGTCAAAATCACCCGTACCAGCTGCCTTTCTAAGGAAAACCATTTTTACGAAGCCTGCTCGGTCGAAAACAAAAATGTCATCGACGCCATCCATGTTAAAATCACCTTCTGAAAATTGAGGCGCAGCAAATCCACCAGTAAACGGATTCGCTAAGACTTGATTATTGATAATCACCTCACAACTATAATCTTGAAAGGTTTGCGCATTTAAGCTTGAAAAGCCCGTCAATATTGATAAAAAAGCAATGATTCTCTTCATGGAGCATAAAATTAGGCATAACATATATTAAAAACTTATATATGTGTAATTTTACTGAAATAAAACGTCCCATTAATGGGTTTATATAAGGTCAAATATCTGTCAAAATAGATCCTATAGCCCAATAAAAACCCTTTGAACACGACTTTTGATAGCTATATCTTATTGTGGCATATCAATTGATTTAGAATAAATAACCATCTACATTGCGAGATGGAAGACGAATGAAGATATTTAGTAGTCTCTTAACAATTTTACACCTTGTCTGAGAGTCTTAACAATAAACCAAGCTTATGATCAACGAATTAGCTTTTGAACGCGAAAATAAAAGGAAAGCCAATCTGGTTTCTACTGTTTTCCATATCCTACTGTTGTTATTAGCATTTTTTGCGACTTGTAATTATGAAAAGGCCGCAGATAACCAATATGCTGTCGCACTCAATTTTGAGGAGATTGTACCTCCTAAATTGGAAGAGTTTAAAGAATCATCTCAAAGTAATAAAGCACAAGAAAAAGAAGGTAAGCCTCGTAAAAATGCCGATCGACCTGCAGAGATCAAAGATCAGCAGACAAAGACTGTTGAGACTAAGCGCCCAGAGGTTAAATTACCTAAACCCACACCGACGCCTCCCAAGCCAACAGATCCTGTTGTTTCAGAAACAACAATGGAAGAAGAAACTGAGGTCAGTGCAGCTGAAGAAATATTGGAAATAGAAGATCCTGAACCAGAAGCAATTCCAGAACCGGATCCTGTACCAGAACCAATAGAAGAAATTGAAGAACCCGAACCACCTGCTCCTGAACCAGCAAAAGAGTCTGTAAAGACAAAAATTGGAAAGTTGTTAGATGTTATTAAAGCAGGAGGCAGTGATGATGATGGCAATCCCGATGGTGACCCTTCTAGATCTGACGGTACCGCAGACGGCACAGGGGAAGGCAATAAAGGTGATGGCGCTGGAAGAGATGCTAGTGGCAATGATGGGGATAGTGGATCAGGAGATGGCGGAGCTGGAGTAGGTGAATATGATGGATCAGGAAATGGGGTATTTGGTAGAAGAGTAATTTATAGAAATATCGCTGAAATCCTTCGTGTTGGTTTCGGCAATCAGGAAGGCAAAAGGATTGTAGCTAAATTCTGTGTTAATAGAGATGGCATTGTAACCTACGCTGAGTTACTTAATTTTGAAACAAATGCGATCATTCCACCAGGTAAAGAAAAAGCTGTTTTGAAGGGGATCTATGGTTATAAAGTAGAAGCTGATCCAAAGGCGCCAAAAGAACAGTGCGGAAAATTGAAAATCCTTCTTAACAATATCAACACATTTGGAGGATAAGACCGCTTAGGAAGAATAAGCATAAGTTTAAGTTTAGGAATAAGTTGAAAGGATCTTCAGATATCCTTTGTTATATTTCAGAGTAAGCTTCCTATCTTTGAGCAAATTCAAAAGATTGGAAGCTTATTCTCTTTTTGAGGTAAATCAATATATAAGGCGGGTCATGGCGCTCAATTTCGAAGAGCCCATTTGGATTGAATGTGAGATCAATTCAGTCTCTAGCTCAAGAGGCAATCTGTACTTAGACCTCATTGAAGAAGACGAAAGCAATAATGTTATAGCCAAAGCTTCTGGTACTATTTGGTATCGACAATTCCTTTTCATTAAGAAGAAACTTAAAGACTTAACAGACTCCATATTATCTGATGGTGTAAAAGTCAAAGTCAAAGCCCAAGTCGAATTCCATGAACGTTATGGCTACAGCTTAAACATAACTGACATTGACCCTGCTTACACTTTTGGTCAGTTTGAACTTAATCGTCAAAAGATTATAGACGAACTGAAAAAGAAAAATTTAATTGAGCAGAATAGTCGACTCCCCTTTCCTACTGTCATTCAAAAAATTGCAGTCATTTCCTCTGAAACAGCGGCTGGTTACCAAGATTTTTTAGAGCAACTTTCAGATAATCCTTACGGCTATGATTTTGAAATACACTTATTTCAGGCAGCTATGCAGGGTCAGAAAACTGAATCGGAAGTCGTCAATGCTTTAATCAATGCTCAAAAATCCTCATTTGATTTGATTGCCATCATAAGAGGTGGAGGATCAAAATTGGATTTAGCTTCATTTGATAATCTTAAAATTGCAACTACCATCGCAAATGCTCAAACTCCTGTCATTACGGGCATAGGGCATGACATTGACAATACGGTAACGGATATTGTAGCAAAAAAAATACTAAGAACACCAACGGCAGTAGCAGACTTCATCATCGAACACAATATGAATTTTGAGAGTCAAATACTTCAGTTGCACGAGTACATTAAACAAGCTACTCAATATCATCTAGCGAATTACGAACGCTCATTAAACCATATTGAAGATCAATTAAAATTCGTTCCTAAATCGCGTGTACAATTGCTTCAGCAAGAATTAGATGCCATACATAAAAACATTTTCTCCCATGCTAGAAATATTCTTGAGAAAAGGAATCTAGCTATTGACAACTTCACCAATGTTGTCAGAATTATGGAGCCTAAAAATATTTTAAAACGTGGTTTTGTTTTGATTTCAAAAGATGGAAAATATTTAAAAAGATCATCTGACGTTAAAGCCACCGATAAACTACAATTAGAATTTTACGACGATAATATCCTCGTCCAAAAAGTAAAGAATGAAAAATAAAAGTTTCGATAAAGCCTACTCTGAATTGCAAAAAATATCTGACCTGCTCCAACAGGACGACATCAGTATTGACAAACTGAGTACCCACATTAAAAAGGCTTCTGAATTAGTTCGTTTTTGTAAGGATAAGTTGAGAACGATTTCGGAGGAGATTGATGGGATTGAGGAGGAATGATTTGCTCGGTTGCTCGGTTGCTCGGTTGCTCCGCGACGTAAAGTCGCAAGTTCCGACTTAGACGTCGGACGGTTGCTGGGTTGCTCGGTTGCCTTTAGTATTGTAATAGAATCAAAATAGATATATTATTATAATCATCATATATAACTTTTCTTTTTGCTTCTTTTTCTTTTGTAGAATTCACAACTTAATGTTGATAAAAAATAGCGGAGGTGAACTAACGCGGTTGCTAAGCTTAAAGGCTCATACCGAG